>JAKQJK010000210.1 GCA_029561195.1 Pseudomonadota bacterium | reverse complement strand
TCTCGGAGAGCCAGCGCTGGATCGAAGGCTACGCACGCCTGGCCGAGCGTGCCGGGCACCTGCCGGCAACGCGTCTGGTCTATGTCGCCGACCGGGAGGCCGACATCCTCGAACTGATGCAACGCGCCCATACCCTTGGGCATCCCGCGGACTACCTGCTGCGCGCTCAGCACAACCGCTGTTTGCCGCAGGGCGGCAAATTGTGGCCGGCAGTTCTGGCCGCAACGCCCTTGGGTGATATCGAATTCACCCTGCCCGAGCGCCTCAACCGGCCGGCGCGCGCCGTGCGCCAGACGCTCCATGTCCGCCCGGTGGATCTGCCCGACGGCCAGGGCGGCATGATGCCGGTGACCTGCCTGATCGCCCGCGAAACCGGTGTGCCTGAAGGGCAAAAGGCGGTCGAATGGCGTTTGCTGACCAACCGGGTCGTCGCCACCCTGGAGGAGGCGGCGCAACTGATCGACTGGTATCGGTGCCGCTGGGAGATCGAGACCCTGTTTCATGTACTCAAGAACGGCTGCCGGGTCGAATCGCTGCAACTTGGGCACGTCAGAAAACTGGAGCTGGCGCTGGCCATCTATCTGGTCGTCGCCTGGCGGCTGGCCCACCTGACACGGCTGGGTCGCATCCTTCCCGATCTGCCCGCCAGTGCCGTGTTCGAGCAGACTGAATGGCAGGCCGCCTGGCTGCTGGCCGAAAAACCACCCCCCAGAAAAATGCCTACCCTGCGCGAAGTGATCCGCCGCATCGCCATGCTGGGCGGCTTCCTGGCCCGCAAAGGCGACGGTGAGCCCGGTGTCAAAACCCTCTGGCAGGGCTACACAAGGCTCAGTAGCTTCGTCAGAGGGGTTGAGCAGATGCGCTCGATTCATGCGTTATGAATTGTGTGGAATGGTATGGGGTTTACGTTCGATCCGTGGATGGAGGTTATGATTCCGCTTGGATGGAGTTGGTGTTATTCCTCTGCAGTGTCTGTCTCGCTGACCGCGCAGAGGAGTAATACTCTATTCAGATAGTAACTATTTGGAAAGTGGCAGGTAATCAAAGAGAGTGCCTTGGCACTTTTGTATTTCTACAATTGCACTGGTGACTTTGCCAATGATGCGGGAGGTTGTGATCCACATTCCAGGCTCTAGTCGAACGCGGGTGTAATTGCAAGGCATCAACACGGTTCGGTTGCCGCGTACTGTTGCTATGCGATAGGCGATGCCGCTCGGCGCCTCCGTCTTGCGACAGATTGAGATGCAAGCTACCTCCCGTATGGCACCTTCCCGGCCTTGGTTCGTCCCAATTTGCATGCGGACTGCGCAGCCTGTATCCACGGTCAGCTCGACCCAAGTGGGCTCATTAGTTACGTTTTGCAGTTGATTGAGTTCACTGCGAATGAGACGACCGCAATAGCCCTTGCGAGGCAGTAGTACATAGTGCGGATCTCTGATAATCCGACTGGGGATGGCAAGATCACGACATGCGAGGTGCAATTCACAGATCGCATTTTCCGCGACATGTTTAAGGGATTGGGTGATCGATTCTGTATTGTCTGGATAAAATAATGCAATCTCGGCATTATTTCCTTCCGCGGATGTCGTGATGTTGATTGTTCTGGCAATCTGGCAACGCGGGTAGCTGGCCGCCAGCACCGTTTTGAGTATTCTAGAAAAATGGGAAATGGCCACTTCAGGTCTTTTTGCTGAAATGACTATGGCGGTATAGGTTGGCATTTTTGCCTCACGGTTTTGACGTGTCGGCGCTTTGCCACTATTAAATAGCGGAGCCCGGCCAACAAAGGGGTTTTATTTGGCCGGTAGTGATGATTCATCTCCGGTAAGTTTTTGGTACGCGCAAACGCGCACCAATCTGTGAGGACTACTAATTAGATATAGACGTAACAAGGCCCTGTCTAGGCGTGGTCACGCCAAGACGAGAGTGAGGTACGCATGTTTGAGATTTCGCCGTAAGACGGATCTTTGGCGTTGATTAAGCTCGCAAGGGGCTGCGGGCTGTGAGACTCAATGTTTTGGTTTGGTAATCAGTGGGTCGTCGATATTTCTGGAAGTAAAATATCGAGTAATAAAAACCACGTGACGAGCAATCTTGGGTAATTTGTTTTGGCTATGTGATAAGAGTACCGTGCGAATAACGTCGGAACACATAATCACAACAAATCATGTCTTGGATAAAGCCAGCCCGAGAGCCGGCTTAAATTCATATCTGTGGATTGGCCCACAGCTTTGTAACTAACTTTCAAGCCTACAAGACTCGCAACAACTGGTGCCAGCTACCATTTTCAATTTTCTGTAGCTTGTATGTCAAGAGCCACATTATGTCGATTTTGTTGCGCCAATGCTTTCAATCTCGCCGATATCTTGAACTTCGAGGTGTAGCGAGTTCAGTGGCCCACGTAGGATGTTACGCGATCCATTTATAACGCCCGCACGGAACGTTTGTCGCCGGTCTGGGCGACGAACTGGAGCGAACTGCTGGTGCCGGTAGCCCTATAACGCATTGCGTTCTACACAACTCATTCAGCATTCCCGGCGTCGATGAAAGGCAGTGCTTGAATCACCGTGCGAACCTTCTGCAGTCCGAGCCAGATGCTCTTTACGCCCGGCTCGCCATCACCCTTGCGTCCGATGAAACCGCCCAGCATCGCGATCAGGCGCAGGACCTGATTGACCTTGGGTTTGGGCGGCGGCCGTTTGCCGTGCAGCGCGTAAGCGACGCGGATTTCGTCGGGCGCGAACGCGATGCCGGCGTCCACTTCCGGATGGGTGCGCCCCAAGCGCATCAGGTGGCCGATCCGCCAGGCCACGACCAGATACAGCGCAATGGCACGCTCCAGTTTCGGGTAAGCGTCGAGTTGCAGCGCTTCAACGCGGCAGCTGTTTTTCAAGGTGTGGAAGAGAAGTTCCACTTCCCACCTTGCCCGATACCAATCGATCAGCAGAATCGCCTCCTCCAGCGTAGCCGCCTCGCGATTGCTCAAGAGCCGCCACTGCACGGGCTTGACGCCACTCGGCGCATCGACTTCACTGGCCAGCACTACGCTCACGGCCACCGTGCCCCCCTCGCCATCGGGCAGGGCTTGACGCAGCACGCGGATTTCCTGGCGCACCGTGCGCGCCGCCTGGCCCTGGCGCGAGGCCATCTGGAACTGGACTTCGCCGAGCACGGGTGCCGCGGCCAGCGCTGCGCTCAGCTTCGGGGCGCCCTTGCCCAGCGAGCGGTCATGTTGCGAGCGGATCAACCAGTCGGCCGGCGTGCCCAGCTCGTGCGCGCGGCGCATCAGCGCCACGATGTCCGCTTCCCGGTCCGCCACATACACCAGGCGCGTCTCGGGCAGGGTCTGCGCCTGCTCGGCCACCCGCGCGTAGCCTTCGAGCCAGCGCAGGCTCTCGGCAATTCCCTCCCGCGGCGCCTCGCCCTGCTTGAACGCCCGCGCCCACATCCATGCGTCGATCACCCCGAGGGGCTCCCGAGCGGGCGTCACTGCGTAGGTCGGATGCACGTACATCCCACGCTGGGCCTCGTAACTCAAGGGACCCAGCCCCCGCGTCGTCTTACCCTCGAAGTCCAGTTCGGTCGTGTCCTGGATGCACAGCACCACCGGATGCGTCTGCATGCGCCGGGCGCTCGCGTCCCAGTGCGGCTGCATCAGTTCGCGCCAGTCGAGCGTCTCGCGGCCCAGGAAGCGATAGGCTGCATGCATTTCCGCCGAACCTCGGCAGGCCTCGGGGATACTTGCCGAAGGCTGCTCCCCGAGCCGATCAGCCAGCAGCACCAATCGCTGGTTCAAGCGTTTATCGCCCAGGTCCGCGCCGCCAAACTCCTCTTCCGCCCACATCATCGCTTGTCCGAAAAATCACTCAGAACAGCAGTCTACGAGGGCTCGAGGAGTTGTGTACAAGGCAATGCCTATAACGGGCGACGGGCGTACTCTTCGCCGATGTGTGTCACTGACCGGCACAATAGAGCCACCTCTGATCGGCATATAGGAGCCAGTTTGAATAGGCTCTGACGAACGTCTTCGGGGGTTCAAGGTTGGTTGTTTTTCGGGGTGCTGGCAAGGGCTGTTTTGGCCTTGTTCGGACCCTGCCGCGGCGCCCGGTAGGACGCCCCGTCGAGGGTCAGGCAATAGGCGTTGTGGCGCAGCCGATCGACGGTGGCCGAGGCGAGCAACCGGTTGCCCGGGAAGGCCTGGTCCCACTCGGTGAAGTCGAGGTTGCTGGTGACGATGGTGGCGGCCTGCTCGTAGCGCTCGGCGATCAGATCGTGCAGATCCTCGTCGGCCGGTGCCCGCAGGGGTTTCAACCCAAAGTCGTCAATGATCAGCACCGGCACCCGGGCCAGTTGCTGGAGCTTTCTCTCATAGTTGCCGATGGCGCGTGCCGCGTTGAGGCTGGCGAGCAACTGCGCGCAGGAAGCAAAGACCACGTCCTGCCCCTGGCGCGCGCGCAGTGTCCGAGGGCCTGCGCCAGGTGGCTCTTCCCGGTGCCGCAGGGGCCGACGATGAGCCCCGAGCGGCAAAGCTGGGCCAGTTCGGCGAGAATCTGGGCATGGATGTTGCGGAGTTTCATCCATTATTATTCACTTGCCATCAAAGGATTACGCATCAGTCTTCCCCCGTTACGGCCCAGGATGGAGGGCTTAACTTAACGGCATTGGGGGGGCGAAGCCCCCCGCTCGCGCAGGTGGCTGGCGGCCGGTGATGGGCTTGGTATGGCTGTAATGAAGAAGGTGATCCCGATGAAATGGCTAGAAACATGGTGCGGCGGCCTGCTGCTTGCCGTGCTGCTGATCGGCCCAGGGCTCCCGCAGCTACGCGGATGACATCACTTTCTGACTTTCCTGTAGCCACCTCAACTTCGCAACTCTTTGTTTTGTTGAGATCTGCCAACTGAGCTTCAGCAAAGAAATCAATGCGGAATGCGTAGCTGCGGGAGGCCTGTGCTCAGGCCGCAGGCGGAAAGGGGCGGGCGGATTGTTCAGGGACGACTAACTATCTGCGCAGGTAGCCACGCTGTATTTGATGGAGTTCCTGCCGGCAAGCTACGCTAAACGCCTGAAGGGGGTCATTACCATGTGAGGTAGCAATCTCTTGTAGTTCAGTAAGCGACATATTGGGCTGGAAATACTGTTCAAGAATGCCATCCATCGCACTTTGCGCTGCGGTGACCACTTCATCCGATGCAATCAGCCTAATGCGATTCAGGAGCGCATAGATATGTATCAGCGTGACCGGGCTTTCAAGCGTTCGACCGAGGGCGTCAACTGCCAGCTTTGAGCATTCGGTAATGAATTCTGCGTATAAAACTTCGCGCCTTTGAATTTGGGCGCCGATCAACTCGCGCTGGCTTTGCCCTTTTTGGGTAAACCACGCTGCAACGATCGACGAAAATCCCCCCACGAGAGAGCCGAGAATAGCTGAAAGCGCACTGACGATTGAAGGATCCAATGGGTTATCTCGTGGGAGTCGAAATAGACTGGGTTAGATTCAATATGCTATGAATTTCATCCTTGAGTTGTTCGAGACTCATCTCTCTGCCCCCAAGTTGCCCGATGATGGGACGAAAAGCCAGAGACATGGCAAGCGACCCAAATATTCTGATATGAAATAGCACGGGGTCGGATTGCTGAATAAAGCTGGCATCCATCGCCTCACGCCATAAACGACTATAAGTTTCTGTGCCAGGGCGGATCAACTTTTCGACAAGATAGTTGAGACGTTCTCCGGGATCCGAAAGCTCGCGTGTCACAAACATGATGAACTCTGGATGCTGTGCAAGACGATCAAACAATGCGTCCACCAACCTCGTGATGCGGATAGCGATCGGCTGATCGGGATTGTTCAGCATCCTAAATTCACTCAGCATGTTTTGATGGTCCTGTGCCATAGTATCCACCACAGCTTGCCATAGACCGGCCTTGGAGCCGAAATAATGGGAAACCATGGAGACATTAAAGCCAGCGGAACTCGCGATGGTGCGTAAACTGACGCCATCGTAACCATGACAGGCAAAGGATGAAAGCGCCACCGCCAGCAAGGTGGTGTAACAGTTCGAATCCACACCTTTGGGGCGCCCTGGATTTCTAGGCTGAGGAAGTGACGTCATCTATGAGCCTGTTGTTGGTGCATTAATAAAACCCGTCAGGAAGGTATGAGCGCCACAATTTTAGCTTAAAGGAGAGTGTCAGAAATTTTGTGTTCGAGGCGGTTTTAGGGGTTCATCGCGCCATCGCCGGAATGAAGCGATCCGTGTACAGAATGGCGAACTGATTCATCGCGCTCTTCCAATACGTCATCGGCCTCTTCCACTCGGCTGTGATGTTGCGTAGCGCCAGCCAGATCAGCTTGGTGGCCGCCTCGTCCGTCGGGAAGTGGCCCCGCGTCTTGATGATCTTGCGCACCCGGGCATTGACGCTCTCGATGGCGTTGGTGGTGTAGATCACCCGGCGCACTTCCGGCGGGAAGACAAAGAACGGAATCACCTGCTCCCACACCCGCTGCCAGGCCACCGCGATGGTCGGGAAACGCTGTCCCCATTCTCCTTGTGCAAACACCTCCAGGGCAGCCTCTGCCGCCTCGGCGCTCACCGCCTGGTAGATCGGCTTGAGCGCGTGAGCCAGACCTTGCCGGTCCTTGTAGCCCGCGTAAATCAGGCTGTTGCGCAGCAGATGCACGATGCAGGTCTGCAAGGTACTTTGGGGATACACAGCCTCCAGCGCCTCGCTCATGCCCTTGAGGCCGTCAGTGACGGCAATCAGGATGTCGTGGCAGCCACGCACCTTCAGGTCATTGAAGACCTTGAGCCAGAACCTGGCCCCTTCGGTGTTCTCGATCCACAAGCCCAGAATGTCACGGCTACCGTCGGCGCGGACCCCCGGGGCCAGGAACACCGCCTTGTTGCGCACCACCGCGTCCTCCCGGATCGTGACCCGCAGGGCGTCGAAGAACACCACCGGATACATCGCTTCGAGGGGCCGGCCCTGCCACTGCAGAACCTCTTCCATCACGGCATCGGTGACGCTGCTGATGAAGTCCGGCGACGCCTCGGTGTTGTACATCTGCACCAAAAAGCCCTGGATCTCGCGCACGCTCATCCCGCGGGCGTACATGGCGATGATCTTGTCGTCGAACCCGCTGAAACGACGTTCGTGCTTGCCGATCAGTTGCGGCTCGAACAGGCCGGCCCGATCGCGGGGAATGTCGATGCGCAGCGGCCCGTCATCGGTCAGAACGGTCTTGCCGCTGCTGCCGTTACGTTGATTGGCAGTCGCATCCGGTTTGGCGCCGCCTGCCGGGTAGCCCAGGTGGTGGCTCAACTCGGATGTTCCTTTCGGGGGGCATGGTAGGCCTCAAACACAAAAATACGGACAGGCTCGCTAAATGGGTGGCTTGATTGACAATAATCAAACATGTGTTGGATTAATTGTGTAGTATCTCACTGTCCTGCTTGAGGTCTCATGCACCTAACCCAAGGACGCACTTCCTTGTTAAGCAAAGTGGAGCCGAAAATGTCTAATTTACAAAGCAATCAGTATTTCTCAGCAGCAAACAAAGCCGCTATTGATGCCATGCTCTTAGCGACTAGGGCGGTTTTTGAGGCCACCGAAAATCTGGTCAGCCTAAATCTTGAAACGGCACGTGAAGCACTTGATGCCTCCACTGAAAATACTCAAGCTCTGCTATCCAGCAAAAGCCCCCAGGAAGCAACAGCGCTGCAAAGCACTTTGGGGAAGGCTGCAGTGGAAAAAGCTGCGGCTTACTCACGCGGTATTTTCGACGTTTCGACGAAAGCGGCCAGCGAACTCGGCCGTCTGTTTCAATCCCAGTGTGAAGAGCTGACGAAGATTAGCCAAGAGATCGCCCAGAAGGTAGCCAAGGATTCTCCTTACAGCGCCGATTTCGTCCAGGCTGCCGTCAAACAGGCCACTCAACTATCCGATAGCTATTTAACCGCTATTTCCAGTTTTTCAAATACCACTGGCGCTAAGATAAAAAAGTGAGCGGTGCGCGCTTTCTCGAGCCAAATACGGCCTGAGAAAGCCGTTGGTGAGCTGTCTATTCGCCCGAACAGGCCTTTCTGTGGCAAAAATTCCGTTTATTTACCTTGGAGATATTCATGAAAACGGGCATTTACCCAACGCCCCCCCATGTTTCCACTGTGACTGAGGGAGTTGATCAGCATGTTCATGCCGCTATAGCCAAACTTAATTCATCCCTCTCCCTTCTGTCCGGGTGGTTGGCATTTCTAGATTGGTCGGGACACCTTGCCGTTTCCCCG
This sequence comes from Pseudomonadota bacterium, assembly GCA_029561195.1. Taxonomy (GTDB): domain Bacteria; phylum Pseudomonadota; class Gammaproteobacteria; order Burkholderiales; family Burkholderiaceae_C; genus Egaibacter. Next base: position 12,263 of record JAKQJK010000210.1, on the reverse strand, counting down.
GGCAAGCGCTTGGAACTGATGGAGTTGGCCTTTGAACAAATGCAATACCTCTCCGGCCATATATTCTGTACCGCGCTAGCGGCCAGTGGCGGGCAGGTTTCTGACTGCTTTGACCCCCGTTCGACGGACCATCGTTTCCGTGCGGAAGAATGGCATCGATGGCCGTTCAACCTCATGCAACAGTCCTTTCTGCTGGCTGAGCACTGGTGGGGAACCGCGACCACCAAGGTCTGGGGCGTATCGGACCATCACGAGCGCATTGTTTCTTTCACCGCCCGTCAGTTGCTGGATATTTTTTCTCCCAGCAATGGCCTGCTGACCAATCCGGTGTTGCTGCACCATAGTACTGAAGCGGGTGGCCTAAATTTGCTGCACGGCTACCTTAATGCTTTGGACGATCTAAAGCGCCTTGTCACTGGTCAGCCGCCGGCCGGCACCGAGGATTTTGTAGTCGGTCGCAATGTTGCCATCACCCCCGGCAAAGTGGTTCTGAGAAACCGCCTGATCGAATTAATCCAATATACGCCGACAACGGAGAAGGCTTTCCCAGAACCTGTCCTGATCGTGCCGGCTTGGATCATGAAGTACTACATCCTTGACCTTTCTCCTCAAAACTCGCTGATCAAATATTTGGTGGACCAAGGTCATACGGTATTCTGCATTTCGTGGAAAAACCCGGATGCTCAAGACCGAGACTTGAGCATGGATGATTATCTGGAACTTGGCTTTCATGCCGCGCTAAATGCAGTCAATGCCATCATCCCCGGGCGCAAGGTGCACGGTGCTGGTTACTGTCTTGGTGGCACATTGCTTGCCATAGGCAATGCTGCGATGGTGCGCGACAGCGACCATCGTCTTGCCTCAATGACTTTGTTCGCAGCCCAGACTGACTTCACGGAGCCGGGAGAATTGGCGCTCTTCATTGATGAGAGTCAGGTCAGCGTACTTGAGGCCCAAATGAATGAGACTGGATACCTTACCGCGGGCCAGATGGTTGGTGCCTTCCAGTTGCTGCGCTCCAACGATTTGGTTTGGTCACGCATCATGAATGAATACCTGCTCGGCGAGCGGGCACCGATGACTGACCTGATGGCCTGGAATGCCGATGCAACCCGCATGCCGGCACGAATGCATGGACAATACCTGCGCCATCTTTTTCTCAATGACGACTTGAGCGAGGGTCGCTACCTTGTCGGAGGTAGGCCAATCTCGTTGGGCGACATTCGCACTCCGGTATTCTGCGTTGGGACTGAAACCGACCATGTTGCACCATGGCGCTCCGTATATAAGCTGCATTTCATGACAACTACTGAAATGACCTTTGTGCTCACCAGCGGTGGTCACAACGCCGGTATCGTCAGTGAGCCCGGCCATCCCCAACGACACTACCGCATCAGTACAAATTTGGGGGGAGACACCTATATTGCGCCGGATGACTGGATGAGTGCTACGCCAGCCAAGGAAGGGTCGTGGTGGCCAGAGTGGAGCGACTGGCTGAAAGCGCGCTCAGCGGAACCGTCCGTGTTAAGCAAGTCTGAGGCTGTGGCTAGTCATTATCCAGTGCTTGGAGATGCGCCGGGTCAATATGTCTTCCAGAAATAGGGATTTACTGTCATGTCGCCATATTCTAGCCGCCGCTCGGCCACATCCATTTTCAGGAATTTGGCCGCGCCGAGGAAATCATTGGGATTGGCTACCGCAATACGCAAGAATTGCTCGCCCGTTTGCCCTGCCCGCCACTGCCGCGGAACTGGTCTAGCCGATTTCCACAGCTGACAAGAACGTAGGAGCTAGCGCATCAGCTATGCCTAATGACTCACTGCTCCAATGTATGCACTAAGAAACTCAACCTAGGTCAGAGCGATATGCAGCTGCGAGTCTGCCACGTTTTTCCTTATGAAAGGAGTGAGGTGCGTTGTGTGACCATTTACGGAGATATCTAAGGAGCAATAAATAATGAATACGTCTATTGGGCGAAGAGAATCAGGTAGCCGAATATGGTTGGATGGTAGATTGCATTGTGTAGCTTCTCTGTATGTGATGGTAGTCCTTCTTGGGGTAGCTGGCTGTTCGCTGGCCCCCGATCACCAAACCCCGCCGCTGCCGGTTGCGGTGGTGTATCCGGTTGATACAGGACGTCAGCCGGCTGCTCCCGATGGTACGATTGCAGTTGCAATTGCTTGGCACAATTATTTTACTGATCCATATCTCCAGGCTGTAATTGAGAAAGCGTTGGAGAACAACCGCGACTTGCGCACTGCGGTGCTGCGAGTCGGAGAAGCGCGCGCGGCTTATGGCATTCAACGGGCCAATCAGTTTCCAAGCGTTTCGGCCAATGCTTATGATAGCCGCGAGCGCACGCCGGCCGATCTCAATACAACCGGACAGGTGCAAACTGGCAGCCGGTACCAGGTAGGACTGGGCCTCACCACCTGGGAACTCGATTTCTGGGGGCGGGTACGCAACCTCAAAGATGCGGCGCTGGAAAACTATCTGGCCACTGATGAGGCGCGGCGCGCGGCCACTCTCAGTCTGATTGCCCAGGTCGCCAATGCTTATCTCACGCTGCGCGAACTAGACGAACGTAGCGTGCTGGCTCGTCAGACAATCGCCAGCCGCGAGGAATCGTACCGAATCTTTTGCAGGCGCTATGAAGTAGGCGCGATTGCGCGGATGGATCTGGTGCAGGTGGAGGTCCTGCTGCATCAGGCCCAAACCTTGGCAGCGCAACTCGAGCAGGATCGTGCGGCCCAGGCTCATGCGTTGACCTTGTTGGTGGGGACTTCGCTCGCCTTGCTACCGGCGCATTTCGACGACGGATCGGTAGCGCATAACCTGCATGTCGGGTTGCCTTCGGAAGTGCTGTTACAGCGCCCAGACATTGTGGCCGCAGAGCATCAGTTGCGTGCATCCCATGCCAATATCGGTGCCGCACGCGCCGCATTCTTTCCGCGCATCACCCTGATCGGCTCCTACGGTACCGCCAGCGCCGAACTCAGTGGCTTGTTCGATTCGGGTAGCCGGACTTGGAGCTTTTTGCCCAGTGTTTCGTTGCCGATTTTCGACGCAGGACAAAATCGCGCTAGTCTGAATCTAGCCAAAGTACGAAGTGAAATAGCGGTGGTGAATTACGAGAAAGCTGTGCAAACGGCCTTCCGCGAGGTTTCTGATGCCTTGTCGGCACGCGAGTGGCTTACCGAGCAAGTGCGAATTCAGCAAGCCACATTGGCAGCGCAAACCGAGCGCGAGCATCTCGCCAGATTGCGTTACGACAATGGTAGTGCCCCTTATTTTGAAGTACTGGATGCCCAACGCGATCTGCTCAGCGCCGAGCAACAACTGGTGCAGACTCGCCGAGCCCTGTTGTCGAGTCGTGTCAGCCTGTATGCCGCACTAGGGGGAGGAAGTCAGGAGTTTATTGAGCCGCCAGCCGCCGTGTCTCGACCAATCAATTAATTGAAAACGCGAGAAAATCCTATGAATACTTCTATCAAGAAGAACTTGCTTTTAGCGGTGACGGTGATTGTCGTTGCCCTGTTGGCATGGGGTATCTGGTTCAAAATGCGGCCAACGGGGCCCGGCGATGGTTTCGTCAGCGGCAACGGGCGCATTGAGGCGACTGAGATTGATGTCGCCACCAAATATTCTGGCCGCGTGGTTGATATTTCTGCCCGTGAGGGTGATTTTGTGAAAGCTGGACAAGTGCTGGCGCAGATGCAGATTGATGTTCTCAATGCCCAGCACGACGAGGCGCGAGCCCAGCAACAGCAAGCAACAGCGGCTGTGGCCAGTGCGGAAGCTCAAGTCAAAATGCGCGAGAGCGATATGGCCGCAGCGCAAGCCGTGGTGGTTCAGCACGAGAGTAATCTGGACAACGCTAAACGACGCTTCGGGCGTTCGCAAACCTTGTCGCGCGAGGGGGCGGCATCCATCCAGCAACTCGACGACGATCTGGCGTCTGTGCGCAACGCCGAAGCTGCATTGATAGCGGCAAAAGCCCAAGTCGCGGCCGCGCAGTCAGCCATCATTGCAGCCAAATCCCAAATCAACGGCGCACGCGCGACAGTGACGGCTACTGCCGCGACGGTTACACGTATCGACGCCGACATTACTGATAGTCAGCTCAAGGCACCAGGCGATGGTCGCGTGCAATATCGTGTAGCCCAGCCTGGAGAAGTACTTGGTAGCGGGGGTAAGGTGCTTAACATGGTGGACTTGAGCGATGTCTACATGACTTTCTTTCTGCCGGAAACTGTGGCTGGCAAAGTGGCATTGGGGAGCGAGGTGCACATCCTGCTCGATGCGGCGCCTGGCTACGTGATTCCGGCTCAAGTGTCTTTTGTTTCCAGTGTCGCGCAATTCACCCCGAAGACGGTGGAAACCGCCAGCGAGCGCCAGAAACTCATGTTCCGCGTCAAAGCCCGGATTGACCCGGAACTGCTCAAGCGGCATTTGAAGCAGGTCAAGACCGGCTTGCCCGGGGTCGCCTGGGTCAGGCTCGATGCACAGGCCGAATGGCCTCAATCGCTAATGGCCAAGGTGTCTGAATGATGCTCGCAGCCAATGCTGATCGGCCAGTCGCTCGTCTGGCAGGCGTCAGTTTGCGCTACGGCAAGACAGTGGCGCTGGACGGAATTGATCTCGAAATCCCTACCGGCCGCATGGTGGGGTTGATCGGCCCCGATGGTGTCGGCAAATCCAGCCTGCTGGCGTTGATTTCCGGCGCGCGTGCGGTGCAATTGGGGCAGGTGGAAGTGCTGGGAGGCGATATGCGTGCGGTGCGCCACCGCAACTTGGTCTGCCCTTCGATTGCCTATATGCCGCAAGGCCTGGGCAAAAACCTTTACCCGCCCTTGTCGGTCGAGGACAACCTGCAATTTTTTGGTCGCCTGTTCGGTCATGATGCGGCTGAGCGTAGGCGACGTATTGACGACCTGACACAGGCGACCGGCCTTTATCACTTTCTTGAGCGCCCGGCGGGGAAATTATCCGGTGGCATGAAGCAGAAATTGGGGCTTTGCTGTGCCCTGATCCATGACCCCGATCTGCTGATTCTTGACGAGCCAACAACCGGGGTCGATCCGTTGGCGCGCAACCAGTTCTGGTCGTTGATTTCCCGGATCCGCCGAGAGCGCCCCGGCATGAGTGTGATGGTGGCCACCGCCTACATGGAGGAAGCCGAGCGCTTCGACTGGCTGGTGGCAATGGACGCTGGCAAGATACTGGCAACCGGCACACCGCAGGAGCTTTTTGCCCGAACTGGTACCTCCACGCTGGAGGCGGCCTTCATTGCCTTGTTGCCGGAAGAGAGAAAACAAGGCCACCGTGCGGTGGTGGTGCCTCCTTTCGTCGATGGTGAGGATGCTGCCATCGAAGCGCACGAATTGACCATGCGTTTTGGTGACTTTGTCGCGGTTGACCATGTCAACTTCCGAATTCGCCGTGGCGAGATATTCGGCTTTCTCGGTTCCAACGGCTGCGGCAAGACCACAACCATGAAGATGCTCACCGGCCTCCTGGCGCCAAGTGATGGCGAAGCCTGGTTGTTCGGGAAGAAAGTGAATGCAAACGACATCGCGATAAGGCGCCGGGTCGGCTATATGTCGCAGGCCTTTTCTCTGTATTCCGAACTCACCGTCCAGCAAAACTTGGTGCTCCATGCACGCCTTTTTAACGTGCCGGAATCGGCGATCCCGACGCGGATCAACGAATTGACGACCCGTTTTGGTTTGGAGGGCATCCTCGATGCGCTGCCGGACAACCTGCCACTCGGCATGCGCCAACGCTTGTCGCTGGCGGTGGCGATGGTTCATTCGCCGGAGTTGCTGATTCTTGATGAGCCGACCTCCGGCGTCGATCCAGTGGCACGTGATGCTTTCTGGCAGTTGCTCATTGAACTCTCGCGCGATGACAAGGTGACGATCTTCATCTCGACCCACTTTATGAACGAAGCGGGGCGTTGCGACCGCATCTCGCTGATGAATGCCGGGTGCGTCTTGGTGAGCGATGCACCTCGTGAGATTGTCAAGAAACGGGGCGCGAATACGTTAGAAGAAGCCTTTATTGCCTATTTGCAGGATGCCGGCCATGGCAGTGAAGACGTCATGCCAGAAACTGCTTCGACCAAGGCCCTGGTTTCTGCCGCCTCTCAAAGCCTGGCGGCGAAACCACTTGGTCAGCACGGCATGTTCAGTTTCGCGCGCGCCTTCAGTTACACCTTGCGTGAGGCACTGGAGTTGCGTCGTGACCCGGTACGCATGGCGATGGCGCTATTTGGCAGCCTCATCCTGATGCTCATCATGGGCTATGGCCTCACTTTGGATGTGAACGATCTAAAGTATGCCGTGCTCGATCGTGATCAGACGATTATCAGCCAGAACTACACTTTAAACCTTTCTGGCTCTCGTTATTTTGTCGAGCAGAGGCCCATCGTCGACTATGCCGATCTCGACCGGCGCATGCGAAGCGCTGAGCTTTCCTTGGCGATCGAGATCCCCCCCGGCTTTGCGCGCGATGTGGGGCGCGGTACGCCGGTGCAGGTCGCGGCCTGGATTGACGGTGCGATGCCGCAGCGGGCTGAAACGATACAGGGCTACGTGCAGGGTATGCACCAGGGCTGGTTGGCTGAAATTGCAAAAACCCGTTCCAGTCAAGGTTTGCCAGCCAGTGCCGCTACGGTCGAAACGCGTTTTCGCTATAACCCGAATGTAAAAAGCCTGCCGGCAATGGTGCCGGCGGTGATTCCCATATTGTTGTTGATGATCCCGGCTATGCTCAGCGCGCTATCGGTGGTGCGCGAAAAGGAACTGGGTTCAATTATCAATCTCTATGTTACCCCGGTAACGCGCGCTGAATTTTTGGTCGGCAAACAATTGCCCTATATCGTTCTGGGTATGTTCAATTTCCTGTTGCTGAGTCTCTTTGCGGTAACTTTGTTTGGGGTGCCTGTCAAGGGTAGCTTCATTACATTGGCATTGGGGTCGCTGATTTTTATCATTTTCTCCACAGGCTTCGGTTTGCTTGCCTCCTCTTTTACGCGAAGCCAGAGCGCGGCGATGTTCTTTGCGATGATCGGCACCATGTTGCCGGCTATCCAGTTTTCCGGCCTCATTAACCCGATCTCTTCGCTTGAAGGTACTGGCAAGATGATTGGGCAAATTTATCCGGCAACCTACTACATGATCATCAGTCGCGGCGTGTTCAACAAAGCCTTGGGGATGGGCAACCTCCAAGCTGAATTCGTGCCGATACTAATTGCAGCAGTCGCCACACTTGTCCTGTCGATCATTCTATTAAAGAAGCAGGAGCGCTGAGCATGAGTCGAGCTTCCAATATCTACCGTCTAGGTATCAAGGAACTGTGGACCCTGATCCGGGACCCGATCATGTTAGTACTGATCATCTGGAGTTTCACTTTCCAAGTCTATATCTCAGCAACTGGTATGCCGGAACAACTTAGCAAAGTCCCCATCGCGATTGTCGATGAAGACGACTCAGCGCTGTCGGTGCGCATTATCTCAGCCTTTCACCTGCCCCAGTTCGTGCCGCCAAAGCGGGTGACATTGTCCGAGGTCGATGCCGGTCTTGATGCGGGGCGCTATACCTTTTCGCTCAATATTCCGCCGAATTTTCAGCGTGATGTGCTAGCAGGGCGTTCGCCGGCCATCCAACTCAATGTTGATGCCACTCGCATGAGCCAAGCTTTCATCGGTAGCGGCGATGTGCAGCAGATTGTATTGGGCGAAGTGAATGAATTTGTCCAGCGCTATCGCAGCAGTTCCGCGTTGCCGGTGGATCTGGCGCTGCGGGTGCGCTTCAATCAGGCCTTGACGCAGTCCTGGTTCGGGTCGGTGATGGAGATCATCAACAACGTCACCATGTTGTCGATTGTGCTGGCTGGCGCCGCGCTTATCCGTGAGCGCGAACATGGCACCATCGAACACCTGCTGGTGATGCCGGTGACGCCTGGAGAGATCATGCTGGGTAAGGTTTGGTCAATGGGGCTGGTTGTCTTGCTAGTCACGGCGTTTTCGCTCAACTTCGTTGTACAGGGGGTACTTAAGGTGCCGATCGAGGGTTCAGTGCTGCTATTCCTGGCGATAGCTACGTTGCATCTTTGGGTCACGACATCAATGGGTATTTTCATGGCGACTATCGCGCGCAGCATGCCGCAGTTCGGTTTGCTGATGATGTTGACTCTACTGCCGATGCAAATCCTGTCAGGCGGCACGACACCTCGCGAGAGCATGCCTGTTTTTGCACAGAATGTCATGCAGATCGCCCCCACCACGCATTTTGTTGCTGCAGCCCAAGCCATTCTCTATCGTGGAGCCGGTTTTGATGTGGTTTGGCCGCAATGCTTGGCTCTGCTCATCATCGGAACGGTTTTTTTTGTGGCTGCACTGACTCATTTTCGCAAGAGCATAAGCCAGATGGCCTGACAATTAGATGAGATAGTTGGTGGTTTGAACCAGAATCATTGGCGGGCCATTGTTCCGGAAAGCGGGTTTGAAAAATGAGCATCACAACAATGGAGCGGAAGTTGTTTCCAGATGCAGGACTGGAGACAAAATTGTTGCTTAGTGCTACTGAGATTGTTTTCTGTTTCGAATTTTTGCTCAGCCTCTTGCGGTTATTGACTTACGTAATCGATGATGAAATAGCTAAATAGCTATCTAAAGCACTGGGGGGTGGGCTTGGTCTGCCTCAGCTATATGTCTTTTGCATTAATTATTTTTTGCAATGCCATCACTGCAATAGGCTTTAGCTGAAGCTTTTGTGAAGGAAAAAGGCGTGGAAGTCTCGCTTGAATGAACTTGAGGATTTACCGGCTATCATGGGTTGTGGTGTCTACCCGAGCCGTTCGTCCATCTTCAGAGCGTCCGATTTGCTTATAGTGATTGGACCACTCCGCGCGATATCTCTCTGTCCATCCAAAGGGGAAAGGACGTGGCAAGACGACGCTATTGCGTTTGATTGGCGGTCAGGAACGAACTGCGGCGGGGCATGTGCAGGTTGATGGGCAGGACCTTGCCACGCTCAGTCATGAGGCACTGTATGCCTCGCGCCTTCCTATGGGCATGTTATTTCAGTTGGGGCTTTATTCACCGATTTGTCGGTATTTGACAATGTGGCTTTTCCGTTGCAGGAGAAAACGGATCTTCCGTCCGAGTTGCCTGAAGATCTAGTGATGATAAAACTGCATGCGGTCAGTCTGCGTGGCGTGGCGCGAGTAATGCCGGTTGAACTCTCGGAGGGTATAGCTAGGCGGGTCGCGCTGGCACGGACGATCACACTGGGCCAGATATTATAATGTGCGACGAGGCATTTACAGCGCTTGATCCGATTTCCCTTTGCGTAATCGGAAAACTTATCCGTCGCTTCAATAATGCCGAAGGGGCGAGTTCGGTGATCGTCACCCACGATATTCAGGAGTCCCTGCAGATCGTCGATTATATCCATTTCATCTCGAACGGTTGCGTGGTGGCGGAGGGGGAGCCCCGCGATATCGGTAACACCGATGATCCATTCGTCCATGCGGAAGCGGATGGCCCCGTTTCATTCCAATATCCGGCCGACGACTATGCGGCCCCAGTGGTCGGAGCGTGTGCGAGATGATCGACTTGTTCCGCAAGTTGGGTTCGCTGACAATCAATGCCGTGTGGCATCTCGGTTTCGTGACACAATTTTTCTGGTTAATTCTGCGTTATTCGGGACAGTCCTTCACTCGTTTTCACCTGACTATACGCGAGGTCTATTTCAGTGGAGTGTTATCCCTTCTGATCATCTTGGTGTCTGGCCTTTTTGTTGGCTTGATACTTGGCCTTCAGAGCTATGAAATCCTGCAACGCTACGGTTCCAGTGATGCGATGGGCACGATGGTGGCCTTGTCGTTGTTACGGGAGTTGGGCCCTGTGTTGGCCGGATTGTTGTTTGCGAGCCGAGCTAGTTCGGCAGTGACGGCGGAGATTGGCTTGATGAAGGTTACCGAACAACTCAAGGCGATGGACATGATGGCAGTAAATCCCATCGCGCGCGTCGTGGCACCTCGTTTCTGGGGTGGCGTGATTGCCATGCCGCTTCTGGCTGCAATGTTTTCGGCGATTGGTGTGCTAGGCGGATGGCTGATCGGAGTGGTCTTCATCGGTCTTGATGACGGTGCTTTTTGGTCACAAATGCAGGCAGGAGTGGATTTTCGTTACGACATATTAAATGGTGTGATCAAAAGCGTCGTATTCGGGGTGGCGGCGTCACTAATCGCAGTCTTCGAAGGCTACGATTGTGTGCCGACCGCTGAAGGAGTGTCGCGGGCGCTCACGCGTACGGTAGTGACTTCGGCGCTGGTTATTCTGGGGCTCGACTTTGTGCTAACGTCTTTTATGTTTCGAGGTCATTGATTAATCGCACGACGCAAGATTTCAGGGTAGTAGAACCTTAATGCCATACCCCAAGCAACGGGGCTCAGAACGCATCGACAGTGGTCGCCAGCATGCGCTTGGATTTGATGCTCGCCTTGCGCGTCGTATCGAGTCGCAGCAGGTTCATGACGATGTGGCGGATGATGGCCAGGTTGTTGGCGGCCACTGTCGATGCGTACGTGTGACTGATCTTCGTTGAACTGCATATCCAGACACCAGTGAAGCCGATTCTCCACTTTCCAATGACTGCGCACACCCCGCGCAATCCGCTCGGTGTCGGCGGGCAGACTACTGATATAGAAGACGCGCTCGGTGCTGGTGTGGACGCCGGCTGAATCAGTGGAATGGACGCCTCCACCCGATGCGGAATTGATGTGCCAGAGTGGAAGCACTGATTAACCAGTCCTCCCTGAACAATCCGCCCGCCCCTTTCCCCCTGCGGCCTTGCCGAATCTTCCTGTTTTCAGTGCAATCGCATTCACTTTCTGGAAGGTTTGGAGCGCAGGTTTTCAATGACGACCCCGGACTTTTTCGGCGCCAGCCTGGACGTGATGATCGATCTGCGTCACCCGCTGGCTGTGGTGGTAACCCGTAGTCATGGGCCGGGATCGGGTCGGCGCTGGCACCGTGCTTTGCCAGCAAAGACCGCCAAGAGCGTCCGATCGAAGGCCTGGATCTGTTTGGCCCGACGCTGCAGGAAACGGGGGCGGCGGCGTCTTCCGATCCGGCTGATGGTCGGACTGCTGTACGTCAAGCACGCCTTCGGCGAGAGCGTCGTTCAAAGATGGGCGGAGAATCCCTACTGGCAGTTCTTCTGCGGCGGCGAGTACTTCGAGACCCGGCTGCCCTGCGACCAGAGCGGCCTGACGCGCTTCCGGCAGGCGCTTGGTGACGCCGGTGTTGAAGAACTCCTGGCCAAGACCATCGAGGCTGCCGTGTCGATGAAGGCCATTGCCCCGAAGGATCTGGAGCGGGTCATCGTCGATTCCACGGTGCAGGAGAAGGCAATTGCCTTCCCCACCGACAGCCGGCTGCTCGATGTGGCTCGGCGCAAGCTGGTGCTGATCGCCAAGCGGGCTGGACTCGTGCTGCGCCAGACCTTCGAGAAGGAAGGGCGCAGCCTAAAGCGGCGGGCCGGTGACTATGCTCACGACATGCAGTTCCGGCGCCTGCGTAGGGTGCTCAGCCAGCGGACGGTCCTAGGCCGGGTCATGCGTGATCTGCAACGCCGCCGGCCAACGCTTGCCGACGGCATGAAAGAGATCGCTACCCTGTGGCTCGAACTTGCCCGGGGTTGAGATCATCCACCGGGGCCGGATCAAGAGCCTGAGCGCCAAGGCCCGCCGTCTGCTGAAACGACGTCAGGCGGTAGAGCCTGTGATCGGGCACCTGAAGGACGACTGCGGACTACGGCGGAACTGGTTAAAAGGATCGGAAGGGGATGTGCTGCATCCCGTGCTGTGCGCCGCCGGGTACAACCTGCGCTGGTTGATTCGGGCGGTTGCCCGCTTGGGGCTGAAAGCCCATTTTGTGCTCTGGATTCTGGTCGGGATGCTTGGACGGGTGCTCAGTGGAGACGGAGCCTGGCCGCCAAGCGGGCGGATGGTTGCGGGGAATTGAATATTTCAGGGCCGACTAGTTGTCTAGAGCGCGCCGACAAAAAGCGAGAAATTGTGCGTAGTGGCCGGGAAAAATGCGCCTCCCATTGTTGATGCCGGCCGAAAACTGACCAGCAAAAGGGGTGTATACCGGCCGAAAACTGACCAGGGTGTTTGACCTATCCTGCCTAATTTTTAGGCAGAGGAAACGGGGTGATCACCATGGAGATGTTGGGCAGGATCAGAAG
>JAKQJK010000328.1 GCA_029561195.1 Pseudomonadota bacterium | reverse complement strand
CTCCTGCCGCCCGCCACGGGACGATTCGCTGATTTCCCGGCGTAGCTCGCGTTCCAGCCGCTCAGTACCGGTTTGCACCACCGTCAGCATAGCCGCACGCTCCTGCTCAGCCACTTTCGCCTGGCTATTGTCCGGGCGACGTAGCAACAGCCAGAGCAGCAACAGTACGTTCACCACACCCAGTACCAATACCCACCACACCACCATATTATTCAAATCCGTTGTCTCCATCCCCTCTATTGTTGTGCAAAACCGGATTTGTCTGATTCTCAAATAAGAATAGGCCTCCAGAACCCGTGGAATATACGCAAATGGCTATCATTTTAATAGCATGAATATACCGAACCACCTAGTCCCACGAACTCATCTATAGTGACATCCCATTCAATCCGAGGAGAACCTATGTCCACCGCTGCCAACGTGGTTGTTGCCCTGATCGGCATTTTGCATGTCTACATTCTGGTGCTTGAAATGTTTCTCTGGGACAAACCCAAGGGGCTGAAGGCATTTGGACAGACACCCGCTCAAGCGGCAGCCACAAAGGTTCTGGCGGCCAATCAAGGTTTGTACAACGGATTTCTGGCGGCTGGCCTGTTCTGGGGCCTGAGCCTTGGTGCGGGTGGCGCAAACGTCAAGGTCTTTTTCCTCTGCTGCGTGCTGGTCGCCGGCTTATATGGCGCTGCCACAGCCACCAAAAAAATCCTGTTCATTCAGGCCATTCCAGCCGCCATAGGGCTCGCGCTGGTACTGCTGTCTTGAGCCAATCCATCGCACTCGTGACCTTCCTCGTTCACGACTACGACGAGGCCATTACCTTTTTTGTGGACGCCCTGCGCTTCACACTGGTGGAAGACAAACCGCAGGGTGGCAAACGCTGGGTAGTGGTGGCGCCGCGGGGCAGCACTGGCTGCGCACTTGTGCTCGCCAAAGCCTCGACGCCCCAGCAAAGCAGCCACGTGGGCGACCAGACCGGCGGGCGCGTGGGCCTGTTTCTGCATACCGATGACTTCCAAGCGGACTACGAGCACATGAAGTCGCGCGGTGTGCAATTCTTTGAGACGCCCCGAAACGAGCCTTACGGGAAAGTCGTGGTGTTCAAGGACCTCTACGGCAACCTGTGGGACCTGATGCAACCCGCCAACTGACCAAATTGTTCAAACACGCTGAATGAAACACCCATGGCTGAACCCTTAAAAAACCAGTTTGGCGCGGATGTTCCACGCGCCATTGCCAGCATGATCTCTGCTGTGCACCCGTCCTTCAACAGCAAGGCCTTTGTGCGGGACACTCTTACTGGCTACGACGAGTTGGAGCTGATGCCACGTGGGAAGAAGATTGCCCAAACGCTTCGTGTGCATTTGCCGGACGACTACGCGCAGGCCACCGCCATCCTGATGGATTCACTGGACCAGCCGCACGGGCGCGACCCCGGCCAGAGCCTGGCCTCGTTTATCTTCATGCCGCACACAATGTTTGTGGCGGAGTACGGGCTGGGTCATTTTGACGTGTCGATGCGGGCGCAACATGCGTTAACGCAGCGGTTTACGGCGGAATTCAGCATCAGACCATTCATTGAGAAACACACCGAGGCCACATTGCGCCAACTCAGGGCCTGGACCACCGACCCCAGTGCCCATGTGCGGCGCCTGGTATCGGAAGGCACACGCCCCCGCCTGCCCTGGGCACCCCGACTGCGCAATTTCCAGAAAGATCCGACCCCAGTGCTGGCACTGCTGGAATTGCTCAAGGACGACCCCGAGTTGTATGTACGCCGTTCGGTCGCCAACAACCTGAACGACATCGGCAAGGACCATCCGGACCTGCTGGCGAAAACCGCCAAGGCCTGGCTGAAGGGGGCGAGTGACGAGCGGCGGTGGATCGTTGGGCATGCCCTGCGCTCGGCCGTCAAACGCGGCGAGAGCGGTGCGCTGGGCGTGCTGGGTTATGGCAAAGCGGCGCAGGTATCGGTGGGCAAGCCGCAAATCAAGCCCAAACGGCCGGCGATGGGCGCAGCGGTGGAAATCGCATTTGAGATCACCAACACCCAAGCCAAACCACAGAGCGTTCTGGTGGATTTTTGTGTGCACTACGTCAAGGCCAATGGCCAGACCAGCGCCAAGGTATTCAAGCTGAAAACCCTGCAACTGGCACCTGGCGAAACTGCGCAGCTCGCCAAGAAACTGTCACTCGTTGAGATGACCACCCGCAAACATTACACCGGCACGCACAGGGTTGACGTGATCCTCAATGGCCAGCCCCAGCTATTAGGAGCCTTTGAGTTGGTCGAGGATTAGGCCAGCACTTCCGGGTTCAGCGGCGTCAGCGGCTTGCCGTTCACAAGAAACCCGATGAGGTTGTCCGCCGCCAGATTGGCCATGGCCAGCCGTGTGGGCAGCGTGGCACTGGCAATGTGCGGCGTGAGAACCACGTTGGGCACCGTCAGCAGATTGGGATGCACCTTGGGCTCGCCTTCAAACACATCCAGACCCGCAGCAGCTATGCGTTTTTCGCGCAAGGCCTTTGCCAGCGCTGCATCGTCCACAATGCCGCCACGCGCGATGTTGATCAACGTGGCCGTGGGCTTCATCAACGCCAGCTCTGCCGCACCGATGGTGTGGTGTGAAGCCGCGGAATAAGGTACGACCAGCACCACATGGTCAGCCGTCTTAAGCAGTTCTTCCTTGCTTACATAACGGGCCTTGCATTCCGCTTCAGTAATCGAATCCAGACGGGACCGGTTGTGGTAAAGCACCTTCATGCCGAAACCGAGCGCACCCCGTTTGGCAATACCCTGCCCGATGCGGCCCATGCCGATGATGCCCAGCGTGCTGCCATGAATGTCTGATCCGGCAAACATGTCATAGCTCCAGCGGGTCCATTTGCCAGCACGCAAAAAGTGCTCGCTCTCAGAAATGCGCCGGGCAGTGGCCATCAAAAGCGCAAAGCCGAAATCGGCTGTGGTCTCGGTCAGCACGTCGGGGGCGTTGGTGCCGAGCACACCTGCGGCTGTCATCGCTGGTACGTCAAAGTTGTTGTATCCCACGGCCATATTGGCGCAAATTTTCAGGCTGGGACAAGCGGCCAATAACTCGGCGTCGATTCGCTCGCCGCCGGTGGTGAACACTCCCACCTTGTCACGCAGCTTTTCAGTCAACTGGGCTTTAGATAACAGCTCATCGGTGAGATTGGGCTCCACATCAAAGTGCTGCTTCAGGCGCTCAATGACTTCGGGGAAGATGGCGCGTGCCACCAGTATGCGGGGTTTGGTCATGGGTTTATGCGTTGGTTGTGATCTCGAATACCTGGCGCAGATACGCCAGGTATTTTTCGTCATCACACATGTTTTTGGAAGGCGTGTCAGAAAGTTTGGCAACCGGCTGGCCGTTGCAACGCACCATCTTGATGACGATTTGCAGCGGCTCGTAGCCCAGGTCGTTGGTGAGGTTGGTGCCAATGCCAAACGCCAATTGGCAGCGGCCCCGGAACTGCTGGTACAGCTCAATGGTGCGTGGTACGGTCAGGCCATCGCTGAAGATCAATGTTTTGGTACGGGGGTCAACCCGGTTGCGGGTGTAATGCTCAATCATGCGTTCACCCCAGGAGAAGGGGTCGCCACTGTCATGGCGTGCACCATCAAACAGCTTGCAGAAATACATGTCGTAGTCGCGCAGAAAGGCGTCGATGCCATACACGTCGCTGAGGGCAATGCCCAGATCACCCCGGTACTCCTTGGCCCACGATTCGAATCCGTAAATCTGGCTGTCCCGTAACCGTGGCCCCAGCGCCTGGCAGGCCTGCAGATACTCATGCGCCATGGTGCCCAAGTGCGTCAACCCCAGCTTCATCGCAAACAGCACGTTGCTGGTGCCTGCCAATTGGCCAGCCACACCAGCCATGTTGCCCGGACTTTGCGCCGTACCCAGGCGCACACTCAGCACACGCAACACCTCTTCATGCCAGGCCTTGCTGAAGCG
The DNA here is from genome assembly GCA_029561195.1 of Pseudomonadota bacterium. Classification (GTDB taxonomy): domain Bacteria; phylum Pseudomonadota; class Gammaproteobacteria; order Burkholderiales; family Burkholderiaceae_C; genus Egaibacter. The sequence goes on along the minus strand of JAKQJK010000328.1, from coordinate 3,518 downwards.
CCGGCGTGTGCCGTAATCGGCAATCTTGAGGTCACTCAGCCCTGCCGAACGCAACTGCCCGATTTTGGTATCCAGCCGCTTACGGCCTTCCACCAGATCAGGCAGTTTTTGCGTGTTGCGGAAATAGACCTCATTGACGATAGCCAGCACCGGGATCTCGAACAGGATGGTATGCAGCCAGGGCCCCCGGATGGTGATGTCAATTTCGCCCGAGGACAGCGCCGTGACCGTGATGTATTTTTCGTTCAACCGGAACAGGCCGAGAAAGTCCACAAAATCGCTTTTGATGAAACGCATGGACCGCAGATAGGCCAACTCGGCGTCCTGAAAATGCAGGCTGCACAGGGAGCGGATCTCTTCGCGGATTTCCGTAGCAAACGGTGCCAGATCAAAACCGGATCCGCCCGCCATGGGCGTGGCGTGGGCATTGCGGCACTTGAATTTGTACTCCACCTGCGCACCGGGAAACTGATGCAGCACAACCTGCATCATGGTGAACTTGTAGAGATCCGTGTCGAGAAGACTGGTAATGATCATCGTCAGTCCAGCCAGTGCGTGAAGTCTTTAGCACTCACGCGCGGTGTGTGAAAGGTATTGACCACATCAGTGGTGTCGGCATAACCCAGCGACATGCCACAGACCAGCATTTCGTCCGCGCCAGCGCCGATGTGCGGCAAAATGATCTTCGAAAAGCCATTCCAGGCCGCCTGAGGACAGGTGTGCAAACCGTGCCCACGCGCGGCCACCATGATGTTTTGCAGGAACATGCCGTAGTCCACCAGCGAACCTCTTCCCATAACGCTGTCCACCGTGAACATCAAGCCGACGGGTGCGTCAAAAAACCGGTAATTACGCTGGTGCTGGGCGTGCATTTTGTCCTTGTCGGCCTTGCCGATACCCAGCAGGCCGTAAAGGCCCCAACCGTTTTCACGCCTACGATCGATATACGGGCTGACCCATTTCTCCGGATAGTAGTCATAGGCCTCCTTGTACTCGGCAGCCAGCGCCGGGTCAGCACGCACGGCATCGTGCGCGGCGCAGACTTTGTCGCACAGCGTGTCGCGGCTTTTACCCTGCAGCACATACACCTTCCACGGCTGGGTATTCGTGCCGCTGGGTGAGCGGCTGGCCACTTCGAGCAGATGCTCAATGGTTGCGCGGCCCACCGGCTGCTGCGTGAAGGCCCGCACGGACATGCGTGAGGTAATGGCGGCGTCCACTGCGGCGGCGGCCGGGTTCAATTCATTCATGACGGTCATTACGAAGCTTCTCCAGAACAGATTTGAGTTGGGTTGGCAAAGGCACAGGGCGACGATTGGCTTTGTCTACATAAACATGGATGAAATGGCCTTTGGCAGCGGTGAACTCTTCGCCTTGCGCAAACAGCCCCACTTCATAACGCACACTGGACGAGCCTAGCCGCGCCACGCGAATGCCCGCGTCCACGGTCTGTGGAAAGGCCAGCGGCGAAAAATAATTGCACTGCGTTTCGATCACAAGGCCAATGGTGTCGCTGTGATAGATGTCCAGCGCACCCTGCTCGATCAGGTATGCGTTTACCGTCGTATCAAACCAGCTGTAGTAGACGACGTTATTCACGTGACCATAGGCATCGTTGTCCATCCAGCGGGTGCCTATGGCACGAAAAGCCTTGTAACCGCTGCGGGGCTCCGGCGCAGGTCGGGTAGCTGGTGGTGAGTTGCTGAGATTGCTCATGAGTTCCGATTCTGCCAGCGCAGCCAGTAACTCACCGCCACCTTGTACGTATTCGTCTGGACCTGCACTGTTTCGGCGATGTTCACGCCGTAGCCCCCCGCCATGGCAAAGGCCAGGGGAACGTGGCGCTGGAAACACCAGTCAAACACCCGCCGGTCCCGCGCTTCCAGACCGTCATAAGACAGTTTGAGGCGCCCCAGGCGGTCACCTGCAAACGGATCAGCACCGGCGAGATACACCACCAACCCGGGACGGAACCGGTGCTCCAGTACGTCCAAAGCCCCTTCCAGAGCCTCCAGGTAGTCCGAATCGCCGCAGCCGTCCGGCAGAGCAACGTCCAGATCACTATCCACTTTACGGAATGGAAAGTTTCTTTCAGCGTGCAGCGACAGTGTGAAAACGCTGCCATCCCCTTCAAAGATGCTGGCCGTGCCATTTCCCTGGTGCACGTCCAGGTCAATCACCGCCACAAGCAAGGGTTCACGGTTTTTGCGGCCCCACTCCATCTGCGCCACACGCGCTGCCACAGCTGCATCATTGAACACACAGAAACCGCCGCCCTTGTCGGCGCTAGCGTGGTGAGTGCCACCCGCCATGTTGGCAGCCAAGCCCTCCGTCATCGCCGTGCGCACGGCGGCCACGGTTGCCCCTGCCGAGCGCCGGGAACGCTCCACCATGGCCTTGCTCCACGGGAAGCCGATCTCGCGCATGGCGGCAGGATCGACCGAGCCACTGGTGATGGCGTCGATATAGGCCGGCGTGTGCGCCAGCGCGAGCTCGCCATCACTGGCGCGCGGCGCTTCCAGCTGGCTTACCAAGGGCAACTCCCGCGCCACCCGATCCCGCAACAGGCTGTACTTGGCCATGGGGAATCGATGCCCCTCAGGCAGCGGCAATACGAAGTGATCAGAGTAATAAGCCTTCATTGAAACGCTTTCATACCCCATTGTGTCGGGAAGGTGAAAACGCCCCCGGAACACCCAGTTCTAGAAGTTGAACTCTAAATTGTTGCAATGCAACAAATATCGCTTGCATGGCTACGGGATAACCCTATAATTCAACCCATGCTGCACTGCAACATAACTGAGCAAGAGCCAGGTTACTGAGCAGATACCCTTTTACGCAACCTTACTGGAGATTTATATGCTGACCGTTGAACAAGTAATGTCCTCACACAAAGCCAACATCGAAACCCTCATGGGCCTGACGAGCAAGGCTTTCGAAGGCGTCGAGAAAATCGTTGAACTCAACCTGACTGCTTCCAAAGCTGCTCTGGCTGAGACCGGCGAGCACGCCAAAGCCGTTCTGAGCGTGAAAGACGCACAAGAGTTGCTGGCCCTGCAATCCGGCCTGTTCCAGCCTTTGGCTGAAAAGACCGCTGCCTACAGCCGTCACCTGTATGACATCGCTTCCGGCTCCACCGCCGAATTCGGCAAGGCTTTTGAAGGCCAGGCTGCTGATGCACAGAAGAAATTCATGGGACTTGTGGACAGCGCTGCCAAGAACGCACCTGCCGGTTCCGAAACCGCTGTTGCTGTAATGAAAAGCGCTGTGGCTGCCGCCAACAACGCACTGGAATCCGTGCAAAAAGCTGTGAAACAAGCCACCGACATGGCCGAATCCAACTTCAACACCGTGGCAGCCACCGCTGTGAACGCCACGAAGCAAGCTTCCAAAAAGCGCTAATTTCTCAATTTGAGGCACTATCCGGGGCCAACTTGTTGCTTAGTAGAGAAAAAACTCTACACAACACGGGAAAACCCTGAGATACTGAATCCAATCAGATTTCGAAAGTTAATCAC
>JAKQJK010000321.1 GCA_029561195.1 Pseudomonadota bacterium | reverse complement strand
GGGTTGTGGTAGTACGGGGGTACCTCCACAAACCCGAGGTCCTCGTACAGGGCGCGTGCCGTCTCCATCTCGTCCAGCGTGTCCAGCAGGACGCAGTCATATCCCCGATTCCGGGCGCTATCCATGATGGCCTCGGCCATTTGGCGGCCCAGACGAAGTCCGCGAAATGCCGGCCGCACATACAGACGCTTCATCTCGCAGGCGTTGGAGTGGTCCACGTCAGTAAGTTGCCGCAACGCACAACAGCCAGCCGGAACGCCATCCACGAGAGCCAGCAAGAGCCTTCCACCAGGCTCCGCGTACTGACCAGGCAACGTTGCCAGTTCAGCCTCAAACCCCTGAAAACACAAATCAACCCCCAGTGCCCCGGCATATTCCCTGAACAGTTCGCGGGCTACGTCAAGCTCCTGCTGAGATGTGGGTTGGACGAGTTTGGCAGACTGATGACTCATGAATGGGGGTGAACTTTGGCAAAACGCTTTCAGTTTAGCTGTTTCGATCATTCTGCCTTCAGAGAGCAAGGCTCGACTGGATGGAACCTTCTCGTCCTAGATGCATGAATCCCGGTTTTCGGCGAAACTCCAGTCGTGTTTCAGGTTCCAACCGATCACGTATCGTAACCTCGTATTACCTGCGAGCGGTTTACCCAATCAATTCCATCGGAGACCCCATGAAGATCTATCCGTTGCTGCGCCAAGCCCCGTGGCACCTGGTCGCCACACTACTGCTCTCCAGCGCCGCTGCAGTCAGCGCACAGGGCAATGCGGTTAAAGGGCAATACTTGGCCAATGCAGCCGGGTGCATCGGGTGCCACACGGTCACCAAGGCTGGCTCAACACCCTATGCGGGCGGTCGCGGGCTCGAAACGCCGTTCGGGACTTTCTACGGTCCCAACATCACGCCAGACAAGGAAACAGGCATTGGCTCTTGGTCCGAGGCCGACTTCAAGCGTGCGATCCGTCAGGGCGAGCGCAGGGATGGCTCACACTACTTCCCGGCCTTTCCATACCCATCCTTTACGGGCATGTCGGATACCGATATCCAGGACCTCTGGGCGTTTCTGAAGACGGTACCGCCAGCCAAGCAAGCCAATCGCGAGCATGAACTGCGTTTTCCATACAGTTTGCGCTTCCTCGTGGGCGGCTGGAAGTTGATGTTTTTCACGCCCGGGCCTGCACCGTTACCAAAGGCAGAGGTCGCGGCCAGTCCAGTTGTCCGTGGCGCCTACCTGGTCGGGACCCTGGGTCATTGTGGCGAGTGCCATACCCCACGTAATTTCCTCGGCGGCCCTGACCGGGGTGAATTATTGGGTGGTGCGAAGATTCCGGAAGGAAAGGTCCCCAATCTCACACCCACCCGCCTGAAAAAGTGGAGCGATGAAGAACTCAAGGAGTACTTGATGACTGGCACAGCGCCCAATGGCGACATCGCAGTTGAGCCCATGAGTGAGGTGATTACCAACACCACGAGCAAACTGACAGCAGACGACGTTGCTGCTGTGATCGCTTATCTGAGAACTTTGACCCCGCGCGACGAGCCGAAGTAGCGCGAAATAGCGATTTCTTAAGTATTTTCCCTAGGTCGGCAAAAAAACAAAGAACTTTTCTGACCGGGGCGAACTCAACCCTGTGTCAGTAACCCTAACTCAAAAAAGGATAAACCATGAAAGCAATCGCCTCGTTCGTGCTCGCCGCCGCCGCTGTCACCCTGGCCGCTCCCGCTTCCGCCCAGTTTGCGAAGCCGGAAGATGCAATTAAATATCGCAAGTCAGCACTCACTGTGATGGCAACGCACTTCGGACGAGTGGCTGCTATGGCAAACGGGCGTGTTCCTTTTGATGCCAAAGTGGCTGCTGACAACGCAGCTGTCGCAGAATCGATGTCCAAACTGCCTTGGGCTGCTTTTGTGGACGGTAGCGACAAGGGCGATACGAAGGCAAAGTCTGAAATCTGGTCTGATGCCGCCAAATTCAAGGACGCAAACGAGAAGATGCAAGGCGAAATGACCAAGCTGGCCGCTGCTGCCAAGACAGGTAACCTGGACAGCATCAAGGCCGCTGTGGGCGCTACTGGTGGTTCTTGCAAAGCTTGTCACGACGCATTCCGAAAGGAGTAAGCTGCGCGAGGGATGTAGTGATTAGCTATCTATTTGATAGCTAATAACGCTTAATCCATAACAGCTAACGGCCAATTTCTGTATGAAATTGGCCGTTTTCATTGGTGCCCGACGGGAATCAGACCTCGGCCAGCAATTTCTCGATCAGTGCGTGTAGCTCGGTGAAATCGGGTTCACCCACGTAGCGTTTCACGATGTCGCCACGCTTGTTCACGATGTAGGTGGTGGGCGTTAGCTTCACTTCGCCCCAGGATTGCGCGATGGCACCCGTGTTATCGATAGCAACCTGAAACGGCAGATTGCGGGTTTGAGCGAAATTAACGACATAGCTGGGGGGGTCGTAACTCATGGCCACGGCCAGCGTGTCAAAACCTTTCGCATGGTATTTGTCGTAGGTGGCGATTACTTTGGGCATTTCGGCCACACAAGTGACACAGCTGGTGGCCCAGAAATTCACCAGCGTCACGCGGCCTTTCAGGTCTGCGGTGCTCTTGGTGGAGCCGTCAAGCAGCACAAAAGTGGACTGTGGTGCCGCTGATGTGCCAGCCCCGATATAAGTGGCAGTCCCGATTGCCAAAACGACGGCAGCGGCTGCAAGATATAAACTTCGTTTCATTTCAAGGGTTTACTCATGGATCGTCGACAGTTTAACGGTGCTTGCGGGATATCGGTGGCTGCATTGACCTTGCTGGCGCATGCACAGGCGAATGCGCTCTCGCTAGGTGACCTCACGAATGCAGAAGCCTCCTCAGGACTCAAGACCGCGCTCGAAAAAGGGGCGCTGGCAGCCGTTGGCCTGCTGGGCAAAACAGATGGATTCCTCGGAAACGAAAAAGTTCGCATTCCACTGCCCGGTTTTCTGA
>JAKQJK010000300.1 GCA_029561195.1 Pseudomonadota bacterium | reverse complement strand
TCACCTTCGGCACCGCCAGTAGAGCGCAGCTCATTGGCGACACGTTTGCGCTCAGCTTCCATACGGCGATAGACTGAATCCGTAATGGCTTCCACGTAATCCACGCGGGTAATGCGAACGTCGACCACGTCGACACCCCAGGGCTTGGCACCACGCACTTTTTCCAGCACTTCGCCTTTCACGTCGGCCATCAAATCCTCACGTTTGAGCGACAACAGCTCTTTCACGGTGCGCTTGTTGATTTCTTCCTGAAACGCGTTGCGTACCACCCGATTCAGCTGGCTGGCGCCCGCCGCTTCATTGGTGCCCACATTGCGGATGTATTCGGTCGGTTCAGAAATGCGCCAGCGCACATACCAGTCAATCACCACCCGCTGCTTTTCGGCAGTCAGCATGGGTTCGGTATCGGTGCTATCCAGCGTCAGCAACCGCTTGTCGATGTAAGAGACGTTCTGGAAAGGAGGTGGCAGTTTGAAATTCAAACCGGGTTCAGTGATGACCTCCTTGATCTGCCCCAGTGCGTACACCACGCCGAACTGGCGCTGGTCCACCACAAACAATGTCGAACTCACCAGCGCGAGCAGCACCAGCAACGAAGAAAAAATAAATCCAAGCCTGTTCATTCTGGGCTCCTAGCGAAGGTCACGTTCACGGCCGCGGGCGGCATCGCGTGAGCGGGCATCCCCAGAGGGTAAAGTTGTTGCAGGTACGCCAGCTGGCGCAGTTGTCGCAGCACCCGCAGTGGGGGCTGCGCCGACACCGCCGTTAGCCGGGCTGCCAGGCTGGGCGGTCATTTGCATGATCTTGTCCAGGGGGAGGTACAGCATATTCGACCCCTGGCGTGAATCCACCAGCACTTTGGTGGTGTTGGCATAGATTTCCTGCATGGTGTCCAGGTACATGCGGTCGCGGGTAACCTGTGGTGCTTTCTGGTATTCCACCAAAACCGACCGGAAACGCTGTGCATCGCCCTGCGCCTGCGCTATCACACGAGATTTGTAGGCATCCGCTTCTTCCTTCAGGCGTGCTGCGGAACCCACAGCACGTGGCACAACGTCATTGGCATAGGCCTGTGCATCGTTCTTGGCACGCTCTCGCTCCTGACCCGCCTTGAGCACATCATCGAAAGAAGCCTGCACCTGCTCTGGAGGACGCACGCCTCCCTGTTGCATATTGATCGCAACCACTTCGACGCCAACTTTGTAGCGATCCAGGATGCTTTGCATCAGGGCCCTGACGCGAGGTGCAATTTGATCACGCTCTTCGGCTAGCGCATTGTCCATGCGCATTTTGCCAACGACCTCGCGGACGGCCGTTTCCGCAGCCTGCACAACGGCATCACCGGGGTTGCGGCTCTCAAAAAGAAAAGCCCGGGCATCATTCAGACGATACTGCACCGCAAACTTGATCTCGACGATGTTTTCGTCTTCGGTCAGCATGGCTGATTCCCGCAAACCGGTAGCTTTGATTACGGTGTCACGACCCACGTCAACCGACCTGATTTGAGTCACAAAAATGGATTCGTGCTGCTGAATCGGATATGGAAGGCGCCAGTTGAAACCAGCGTTGACCGTGCTCCGGTATTTACCAAACTGGGTTATGACAGCCTGCTGGCCCTCTTGCACGATGAAGAAACCCGTACCCAGCCAGATCAACAAAACCACCGCAGCAATCAATCCACCGCCGATACCAGCACTTTTCATATCGGGCTGAAAACCGCCGCCCTTACCGCCGTCGCCGCCACTTGAACCACGGCCCGATTTGCCGGACCCGCCGAACAGGCCACTCAGCTTGCGATTGAAATCACGCCATAGTTCGTCCAGGTCCGGCGGACCCTGGTTAGGCGCCTTGTTGCGGTCACGCCCCCGGTTGTCAGGGGGCGGCGGCATAGGCTTTTCGCCCTCGGGTGGTTCTTGCGAAGATTGGCTTGCATCCGATGGTTTGTCATCGCCTCGACCCCAGCGGGAATCATTCAGATTAAACATGCCCCTTATCCGGCCGGGGATCGCGCCCCAGGCAACGGTGCGGAATTGGAGTTTCATCACTTTTTCTCTTGTATGTCGTTACCGGATTGTGCCCAACTCGGGCACAGCCTCATGGCTCTCGGGGGAATAATCCCCAACTATAACGGTGGCGCTACGAGCCGCTTCAGCCAGAAGCTGTCTCAGGGCAGGCACGCCTTCTCCCGTTCGGGCGCTGGCAAAAACCCGTTGAACCTGTTGTCCGTCAATTTCAAACATATCCTGAAGATGCAGCGGTCGCCGCTCCATTTCAAGCCCGTCGATCTTGTTGAAGACGATTATTTGCGGAATATCAGCAGCGCCAATTTCGGCCAGAACACGCTGAACCTCGGCAATTTGCTCGGGGTAGCCAGGATTGGACGCGTCCACCACATGCAGTAGCAGGTCTGCATCAACTGCCTCCTGCAAAGTCGCCTGAAAAGCATCAATCAGGCCGTGAGGCAGATCACGAATGAATCCTACGGTGTCGGACAGCGAAGCCAGGCGGGCACCTTCACCCAGATACAGCTGCCGGGTCGTGGTATCCAGCGTGGCGAACAGCTGGTCAGCCGCGTAGGCACGAGCTTTGACCAACGCGTTGAAAAGCGTGGACTTGCCAGCGTTGGTATAGCCGACCAGTGATATGTTGAACGCTTCCCGTCGCTCGCGTTGCCGCCGCTGGGTCTGGCGCTGACGCTTGACCTTAGTCAAACGTTCCTTTGTCCGCTTGATGCTTTCGCCAATCATCCGGCGGTCCAATTCGATCTGCTTCTCACCAGGGCCGCCGCGCACACCGGCTCCGCCAGTCTGGCGTTCCAGGTGAGACCAGCGGCGCACCAAACGGGTGCTCAGGTATTGCAGGCGCGCCAAATCGACCTGAAGCTTGCCCTCGTGGCTTCTGGCCCGCTGGGCGAAGATTTCCAATATCAGCAATGTCCGGTCATTGACCGGCAATTCCAGATGGCGTTCCAGGTTACGTTGCTGGGCCGGGCTCAGGCTCTGGTCAAAAAGCACTTCCATGGCGCCCAACTGCGTGGCAAGCAGCTTGATCTCATCAGCTTTACCACTGCCAACAAAAAGCGCTGCGTCGGGGGCCTTTCGCTTACAGGTGACTCGGGCAACCGGAGTCAATCCGGCGGTTTGAGCCAGCAACCCCAACTCTTCAAGGTCTTTGTCGAAATGGGGCAAACCCAAATCAACACCAACCAGTACAGCGGGAATCAATGGTCAGGCGGCGGCGGGAGCATCGCTCTCACCGGTTGAGAAATTCACCGCGCGCCCGGGGACGATGGTGGAAATGGCGTGTTTGTAGACCATTTGGGTGACGGTATTGCGCAGCAATACAACGTACTGGTCGAACGACTCGATCTGTCCCTGCAACTTGATTCCGTTAACCAGGTAGATGGATACCGGAACGTGTTCCCTGCGCAGGGTGTTGAGAAACGGGTCTTGCAGTAACTGCCCTTTGTTGTTCACGATATTCTCCGTGTTCAAGAAGTGATGAAGCTACCACGATACCACAGCAACCCAACCCAACTGCCCTCACTCCGGTATTTCCACAAAAACGCAGGTAAATAGGCCGGGTCACCGCCGCTCAATCGTCGTCTTTACCAGCGTAGGGGTTTTGGGACGACTTCATCTGGATGCGCAAAGGCGTGCCAACTAGGTCGAATTCCTTGCGAAATCGCCCTTCAAGGAAACGCTTGTAGGCTTCCGTCACGTGTTCCAGCGAGTTGCCGTGAATGATGATGATGGGTGGATTCATGCCACCCTGATGCGCATAACGCAGTTTAGGGCGGAACATGCCGGAACGTTTGGGACTCTGAAACTGCACGGCTTCAAGCAACAAACGGGTGAGGATGGGTGTCGACATCTTGCAGTTGGCTGCCTTGTAGGCCTGCGCGATGGACGCCCACAAAGGCCCCAAACCTTGACGCTTCTGCGCTGAAATAAAGTGCATCGAAGCGAACTTGAGAAACGGAAGTCTGGTTTCTATGGACCGCTTCACTAACTCGCGCTGATATTCATCCTCAAGCGCGTCCCATTTGTTGATGGCCAACACCACGGCGCGACCACTTTCCAGGATGTAGCCTGCGATATGGGCATCCTGATCAGTAACGCCCTGCGTGGCGTCAATCAGAAGCAAGACGACGTTGGCGGACTCGATGGCCTGCAGTGTCTTGACGACGGAGAACTTCTCTATCGCCTCAAAGACCTTGCCGCGGCGCCGCAGACCGGCCGTATCCACCAATTCAAACCTCTGGCCGTTGCGCTCGAACGGAACTGAAATCGCATCTCGTGTGGTGCCCGGCAGATCGAACGCGACCAGTCGCTCTTCACCCAGCCAGGTGTTGATCAAAGTTGATTTGCCAACGTTGGGCCGCCCTGCGACCGCGAGTTTGATGACGCCACTGTCAACGCTTTCATCCGGGACTTCGGTTTCATCCAGTTTTAGTTGCGCCAGCGCGAGATCAACCAGTGAGCGAACACCTTCACCGTGCGCGGCAGAAACCGGTAGAACCTCACCCAGGCCCAACTCAAAAAACTCACCTAGCTGTGCGCCTTCACGCAAACCTTCCGCTTTGTTGGCAACCAGCAAACAGGGTTTACCCAACCGGCGAAGGTAATTCGCAATGTCGTGATCCTGAGCGGAAACACCTGCGCGTGCATCAACGACAAAAATAACCACGTCAGCTTCAGCCACGGCCTGACGGGTTTGTTTGGCCATTTCCTTGTAAATGCCACTTGTGGCATCGGGCTCAAATCCGCCAGTATCAATAACGATGAATTCGTGTTTGCCCTGTCTGGCGTTTCCATAGTGACGATCTCGCGTCAGTCCCGCATAGTCAGCAACAATAGCGTCGCGACTCTTGGTCATGCGGTTGAACAGCGTCGACTTGCCTACGTTGGGGCGCCCTACCAAGGCCAGTACGGGTTTCATCACATCCAATCAACAATTTACTCAGGCTTGAAGCCAAAAACCCCGCCATTACGCGTGACCACAACGAGCGTGCCACCAGCGAGAACTGGCGCCGCGACGATACTGGATCCATCTGTAGACAAGCGGTTCAGCGGGGCACCATCTTCGCGCGACAGTAAATGCACCAGCCCTGACGCGTCTCCGACAGCAACTGACCGGCCAATAGCCAACGGGGCGGACAAACCACGGTAGCGCAACAGTTCCGAAACCCAGGCTCGCTCACCATCTGTGCGCCGCCAAGCCACAACCTTCCCGTCACCCTCAACGCCATAAACAAATTTGTCGTCACCACTCAAGCCAACTGAGCCTGATGCGGCCTTGGACCAGATCAACGCACCCCGTGCGGCATTGACACAGCCAACAGCGGCCTGAAACGCGCGAGTACACAGCACAGTGCCATCGCGGCTCACGCCAGCAACCAGATCAACCAATCTTTCTATTTCGTTCGTACCACGTGGGGACGCAATGGACGCTTCCCACCGAACGGAGCCGTCTTGCGGGTTCATCCCCGCCATACGGCCGGACAAGCCCACAACCAGGGTGTCCCCAACCGCATGAAGCACACCGGCCTGCAGCAACACCAAGGCGTCGCCCGCACGTTGCTGCGTCCACAATTTTCTCCCGGACTTGGCATCGAAAGCTGACACTGAACGGTCAGCCAGCAGCACGAACACACGCTCGCCAGCAACCAATGGCGCCGTATAGCCTTGCGCAGGCAGTTTTTGGCGCCAGACTTCTTTGCCAGACTCCAGGACAATCAGCTGATTGTCCTGGCTAACCACTGCAGTAAAAACGCCATCACTGCCCACACCTGCAGAGAGTGCAGTTGAAACATCTACCCGCCACACATCGGTACCCGTGCGAGCATCGATCAACTGAAGTACGCCCGAAGAGCTGGCAACCGTTACCGTGGAGCCTACTACCTTAATGTCGAGTGGAAAGCCAATTTCACCCGTCTTCGTGACCCATGCCTGACGAATACCCAGCAAAGCCGTGTTAGGGCCGAGTTCAGCGGGCTTTGGCCCATCTGGTCCGATGGCGCATCCAGCCAAGGTGAGAGCCAGAATGGCCGCTGAAACGACCTTTACGCCTGAACAGGCCCACAAGCGCAGCGCCCTCACTTTTTGGACCCCGTTTCAACGGGTTGGGGATCAACCCCCAACGCATTGAGCTTCACCTCAATCAAACGCCGATACTCAGTCCGATCATCGAGGCCCTTGTATGCGATTTCGTAAGCAACTTTCGCTTCGGCAGCTTTGCCTTGCAATGAAAGTATGTCACCTCTGCGATCGGCCGCGAGCGCCTGAAAATGCCCCGCGTAGTTTCCGGAAAGGAGTTTCAGCGCTTCATCGTAGGCTTTTGAATCTACGAGTATGCCTGCCAGACGCAACCGCGCGATTGACTGATAACCTTCGTCCGCCGCCTTTTCAGCAACCCAAGTGAGCGCTGATTTGGCCTCATCTATTTTTCCTGCCTCGTAATTGACCTTGGCAACCAGTAATCCGGCCTGCTGGGCATAAGTAGTTCCCGGAAACTTGTCACGCATGTCGGCAAAGGCTCGTTCAACCTTGGACAGATCGCCCTCTAGGGTCATACGCTCCACTTCGTCATACATGGCCGATGCTTGCGCGGCCTGAGTGCGTTGCCAGTATTGGTAAAAATTCCAGCTGGCGAAAGCCCCTAGAACTGCAATGAGCGCCCAGGTAATCAGATTGCCATACTGTTTCCAGAAATGCTTGATGGAATCAAGCTGTTCCTGTTCTTCGAGGTCGAGATGGTTTGCCATGTTGTATTTCGATTAGGTGCCAGATTGTAGAGTCGCGGCCCATTCAAGGACTGCATCCAGTGGCCGGGTCACCTGGGCGCCGCTTCCGTCTCGCAACGACTTGACGGCAACTTCATTTTTGGACAGCTCGTCGGGACCGAAGACCAGAGCAAAACGTGCACCGCTGCTGTCAGCCCGTTTGAACTGGGATTTCATGCTGCCCATGCCATCTGCCATCGCGGCATGCATCTGTACACTGATCCCTTGACTGCGCAAAGTTTGTAGTGCTGTCAGCGCCACGGGCAATGCTCCCACATCAGGAATGATCGCATAGACATCGGGAGACAGAGCAGCGACAACACCAGTCTGAACTTTCACAAGTTCCAGTACACGCTCTATTCCCATGCCCCAACCCACTGCGGGTGTTGGTTTGCCACCAAGCGTTTCAAACAGGCCATCGTAGCGGCCACCTCCACAAAGCGTCCCCTGTGCACCCAGTTCGTCCGTGATGAACTCAAATACCGTGTGGCTGTAGTAATCAAGCCCACGCACCTGACGCGGGTTGACACTCCAGATCACGCCACACGCAGTCAACAGCGTCTTGACCATCTCAAAATGTTTGAGAGATGCCTCCCCTAGATAGTGAAGGAGTTGGGGCGCTCCCGCTACCATTTCCTGCATGACCGGATTTTTGGTGTCAAGGATTCGTAATGGATTGGTGTGCAGACGACGTTGCGCATCAGCATCCAGCAGGTCAGCATGTTGTTCAAAGTAGGCAATCAATGCAGCCCGATGTACTTGCCTTTCGGCAGATACACCAAGACTATTGATCTCAACACGCACGTTGCACAAGCCCAGACGCTGGAGCAATTGCCACGCCACCAGAATCAACTCGGCATCTACTTCGGGACCGGAGAATCCCAGCGCCTCAGCACCCAGTTGATAGAATTGTCGGTAACGCCCGCGCTGCGGGCGTTCATGGCGAAACATCGGCCCCATGTAAAACAGGCGTTTACCACCGTCATATGTCAAATTGTGTTCGATGGCTGCCCTGACCACGCCGGGGGTGTTCTCCGGCCTGAGTGTTAGCTGCTCTCCATTCAATCGGTCTTCGAAAGAGTACATCTCCTTCTCAACGATATCCGTCGTATCACCCGTGCCTTTGACAAACAACGGGGTGTATTCAACGATGGGGGTCCGAATGTTCCGATAAGCATAGACACCCATCAGTTCACGTACATGCTGTTCAAACCACTCCCATTGCGCTGAATCGGGTGGCAAGATATCGTTCATCCCTTTTACAGCGTTCAGCCGATCTGCTTTCACAGCAGTCTTTTTTTCAATCATGATTTTTCAATGTGTTTCAGCATTCGCGACGCCAAAACGTTTCTCGATGTAGTCCTCGACGATCTTGTGAAACTCGGTTGCAATGGATTCACCGCGAAGCGTCATTCGTTTCTCGCCATCAATAAACACCGGTGCTGCTGGCGCTTCTCCCGTGCCAGGCAAGCTGATGCCAATATCAGCATGTTTGCTCTCCCCCGGACCATTGACAATACACCCCATCACGGCGACTTTGAGCGTCTCAACGCCGGGATACTTCTCACGCCACACCGGCATTTTCTCCCGGAGAAAATCGTCGATCTGCTTGGTCAATTCCTGAAAAGTGGTGCTGGTGGTCCTTCCGCAACCGGGGCACGCCGTAACACTAGGAACAAACGTCCTCAGTCCCAGAGCCTGCAAAATTTCAGAGGCAACGACCACTTCCTGAGTCCTCGCGCCACCCGGCTCTGGTGTCAACGAAACCCGGATCGTGTCACCAATGCCTTCCTGCAACAGAACGGATAGTGCAACGGCTGAAGCAACCGTACCCTTGGCACCCATGCCCGCTTCAGTCAGACCCAAATGCAATGCGTAGTCGCTTCGCCTGGCCAATTCACGATATACGGAAATTAAGTCCTGCACACCGCTAACTTTGCAGGACAAGATGATCTGCTGGCCGTCAAGCCCCATTTCCTCGGCCCGTTTCGCTGACGACAGGGCAGATGTGATCAATGCTTCGTACATCACCTGTTTGGCATCCCACGGCGAAGCCCGGCGGCTGTTCTCATCCATCAGACTTGCAAGCAACTCCTGATCCAGGCTACCCCAGTTCACACCAATACGGACGGGCTTCTCCCAGCGCATGGCCGCATCAATCATCTGACCGAACTGCCGGTCGTGTTTGTCGCCTTTTCCGACGTTACCTGGATTGATTCGGTATTTGGAGAGAGCTTGGGCACAAGCGGGAAAATCCGTTAGAAGGCGATGCCCGTTGTAATGAAAATCCCCAATCAGGGGGACATCTACACCCATCCTGTCGAGTTGCTCCCGTACATAAGGCACTGCCTGAGCAGCTTCAGGTGTATTCACCGTGATGCGGACCATCTCTGAACCCGCCAAGGCAAGTTCCTTGACCTGAATAGCGGTTCCAACCGCGTCCTCAGTATCTGTGTTGGTCATTGATTGAACACGAACTGGCGCGTCGCCACCGACGGTCACCACTCTTTTTCCCCACGTAACGTTGGCCTGTCTGGAGTGCCGTGGCTTGGGCGCCGCAACTTCAATCGGAAGACATGAATCCACTACTTCACCTCGAACCTTGCGACGTTGTCCTTGACTATACGGCTCAAGTCATAGTCTTTGCCGCGAACCTGAACTTCCGTATTGTCAGCACGCCCCACTACAACCGACAAGGGAAGGACGCCAGAAGCACCAACCGCCTCCCCTGCAGCCAACGTCTTGCGCACCTGAATGACGCCGTTTCCGTCGGTCACCTCAACCCAGGACGTGCCCTTGGCCCTCAATACGACCAGTCCACTCGATACACTACCTGCGGGTACCGCAGCCCCGCTGATTACAGCAGTGTCAGCAACAACCGCCGAATTTTCCGCACTACTGGGCAAAACTATCTGAGCGCTGGCAACAAGAGGTAACCCAGGATTTGGAGATGGCTGAGGCAAAGCCATGGCGGCATCAGAAGGAGGCTTGTCGAGCGCTGCTGGCGGTACCGCAATTGCCAATGCCGTGGCGGGCATGGAGGCGAGTTCGGCCGCTCCTTTTTCTGTCGTGGAAACAGCACTTTCCCCCTCAATCTTCATTGAGGGGAAAAAAATCATAACCAGAGCAGCGACCAGTAAAGCTAGAACGACCAAAACGACTGGTCTAGACAATCTATCGAGTACGGAACCATGAACCCTTTCCCCGGGAGCATGAAACGGCATATTGATATTTTGTTCGACCGGCTGAAGGCGAGGGGTGGTATTTGATGGCAACCGCTCAAGTATCGGTGCGGCATCAATTTTCAAGGCACGACACATGCTGGAAGCAAGTGCACGGGCAAAAACCGCATCGGGCAACAAATCCAGTCGGTCACTTTCCAGAGCCTCAAGCTTCTTGACTGGTACTTTGAGGGACACAGCAAGTGCAGCAATATGCAAGCCAGCGGCCTCCCGAGCCTGACGCAGCAATGCACCTGCAGAAACATCATGTCTAGGCAGTTCGGGATTATTTGGCTCGGCAACCAAAGCAGGCGCGATATCACTCATCAAACGCACCCCTGTCATATGCGGCAGCTTCCGGTGACTGAGGAAAGCGTCGTTTCAATTGCCCCGTCAGTTGTTGCATGGCTTCCATATTTTCCATCCGACGCTCGACACGTATACCCAACCAGAGGGATTCTGCGTTTGCAAGATCACTGTTATTCAAT
>JAKQJK010000197.1 GCA_029561195.1 Pseudomonadota bacterium | reverse complement strand
GCCACTTTCAGGTTCACCTGATTGGGGGCCAGTTTCCATTGCTGCTGCCATACGATACGGCCTGCAACATCCACGATTTGAACATTCGCGTTGTTTTGCGTCAGTTCACGGAACAGGATGCGCACTTCGTCGCTGGCCAGGGTAGGCACGACTTCCATCCACGAACCTGGGCCTGCGAGTTCTACCGAACTGCTGGTACAATCGCTGGCAGTTGCGCAAGTGGACAGGCAAGTGGATACGGTGGTATCCTGCTGCACAGGCGAAAGCAAACGGTCGTTGAAGTTTTCAGCACGTGCGCAGGGCAGGCCGGCGATGTTTTCCTTGCAGGAAAAATCAGCGCAGGCGCCGTTGGTAAAGGTGAAATAACCGCCATAACCAATCGGACGCTCGATTTGAATGCTGTAAACACCATCACCATCGTTGTCGTACATGCGGAAACGGGCATTGGGCGCACCGAATTCAGCGCCGCCGGCCAGGTATACGCCACCCGGATCGGCAGTAGCGCCGTTCAGGCCGAGGTCGTAGTTGATTTTAACTGCTGCGCCGCACGCATAGCAACTGTTGAAGCAGACGGCATCGAGCTCCGTGTCAGCGGACAGGGCCAGTTTGCGGTTCACAAAAACATCGGAACCGGAGAATGTCACCTGTGCGCAGGCCGAGGTGATGTCCAGCAGTTCTTGGGCCGCAAAGTTGTCAAGGGTAAATTTGTATTCGTACAAACCGACAGGCAGGCTCAGCGTGGTCGTGTAAATACCGTCGCCGTCCGCATCGCTCATCGGGTTGGCATCACCCGACCAGCTGTTGAACGTACCGCTCACGTTTACGGTGCTGAACGTACCGGCATACTGGTTCATATTTACCTGAAAAGTAACGTCGGCGGATGGAATGCCGCCGCTGCCGCATACCTGGATATCGTCGAGGTAGTAGGTCTGGTCGGTCGTGAATGCCGTGCCGAAATCCATGAACAGGGTGATGGTCGCGTAAGTGTGCCCTGTAGCAGGCTCGTTGGGTCCTTCGATGGAAGGCTGGCTGGCATCGAAACTGAGTTCTACCCATTCATTGGTAGTTTCGATGGGTTGCTGAAGCACCCAGTTGGCGCCGCCGTCTGTGGAACCTTCCAGTTTCAGGGCCACGTTGCCTACGTGGTCGCTGTGCACTTTAATTTTGATGGTACCGCCATTGGTGAGTACCACGGGCGTGGAAGGGCTTGGGTTGGAAAATGCTCCTGCCCAGGTCTGGGAATTTGCAGGTTTGGAAAACTGCAAAACCGTAGCGCTGGTATTGATACCGGTCGCATTCGGATTCGCAACAGTAGTGCTCAACTGGCCGTCGATGCTGCTGCCGAAGTACTGGAACGTGGTAGAAGTGGCAGGATTTTCAAAATCCAGGATGGGTGTGCACGTCACGGGAACTTCCACCTGAATGTTATCCAGGTACGACACCTGATCGGCTGCCGGGCTCACGCCGAAATCGACGAACAGGGTAACCGTCTGGTAGATGTGGCCCGAGGCAGGCTGGTTCGGTGCTTCTTCCGAAGGAACCGCCACGTCGAATTCGAGTTTTTCCCAGCCGTTCACCACGGTGTTGGCTTTTGTTTGCACCCAGTTGGGGCCGCCGTCCGACGAACCTTCCAGTTTCAGTGCCAGGTTGCCGATGTGGTCGAGGTGAACCATAATCGTCACTTTCGAACCGGCGGCCACACTTACTGGTGTA
>JAKQJK010000274.1 GCA_029561195.1 Pseudomonadota bacterium | reverse complement strand
TATGACATGGAGGTTGGTGCCGGCACCTCGCATACAGCGACGTTCCTAAGGGCCATTGGCCCCGAGCCCTGGAAGGCCGCTTATGTGCAACCCAGCCGCCGCCCCAAAGATGGCCGTTATGGCGAAAACCCCAACCGCTTGCAGCATTACTACCAGTACCAGGTGGTGCTGAAGCCCGCGCCGGCCAATATTCTGGAGCTGTATTTGGGGTCACTTGAAGCACTAGGCTTTGATTTGAAAAAGAACGACATCCGGTTCGTGGAAGACGATTGGGAGAACCCGACTCTGGGTGCCTGGGGTCTGGGTTGGGAAGTCTGGCTCAACGGCATGGAAGTCACCCAGTTCACTTACTTCCAGCAGGTCGGCGGTATTGATTGCAAACCCGCCACAGGCGAGATCACCTATGGTCTGGAGCGTCTGGCCATGTACCTGCAGGGTGTGGATAACGTCTACAACTTGAAGTGGACTGAAGGTTTGAGTTATGGCGATGTGTACAAGCAAAACGAAGTGGAGCAGTCCACGTACAACTTTGAACATAGCGACGCGGACTTTCTGTTTACGGCCTTCACCGCACATGAAAAGCAGGCGAGGCATCTGATAGAGGCACAGCTGGCTTTGCCGGCGTATGAGCAGGTGCTGAAGGCTGCGCACAGCTTTAACCTGCTCGATGCGCGTGGTGCCATCAGCGTGACCGAGCGGGCCGCCTATATTGGCCGCATCCGTAACTTGGCGCGCGCTGTGGCGCAAAGCTATTTTGAGAGTCGCGAGCGCCTGGGTTTCCCCATGGCTCCGCGCGAATGGGTGGCCCAGATGGCCCCGACGACGAAGAAAGCCGCGTAAGCGAAGGCGACAACAACAATGACAACCCAAAACCTTCTCGTTGAATTATTTGTGGAAGAGCTGCCGCCGAAGGCGCTCAATAAGCTGGGTGATGCGTTCGCGAGCCAACTGGCAGAACAGTTGACAGCACAAGGCTTGGCCACATCGGACTCGGTCGTTACGGCCTATGCGTCTCCGCGCAGGCTGGCGGCGCATATCACTCACATCTGGCTCAAGGCGGCCGACAAGGCCGTGCGGCAAAAGCTCATGCCGGTTGCTGTGGGACTTGACCCTTCGGGCAACGCGACCCCGGCATTGCTGAAAAAGCTGCAGGCCCTTGGCGCCGACGTGTCGGACCCGGCTGCTGCTGTGGCCGCTCTCAAACGTGCGCCAGATGGCAAGGCCGAGGCGCTGTTTTTTGACAGCCTTGTCACGGGCGCCACACTCGACACCGGGTTGCAAAAAGCGCTGGAGGAGGCGATACGTCTGCTGCCTATTCCCAAAGTCATGAGTTACCAGTTGGAGTCTGACTGCGAACTGCCCGGCTGGACCAGCGTGAATTTTGTGCGGCCCGCGCACGGGCTGGTGGCGCTGCACGGCAACACCGTGGTACCGGTCAAGGTACTGGGCCTGAAGGCGGGCAACAGCACGCATGGACACCGTTTTGAAGCAGTCGTTGATCCGGTGGTGCTGAAAGACGCTGACAGCTACGCGACCACGCTGGCAAAGGACGGTGCCGTGATTGCGTCGTTTGCCCAGCGCAAGGCCGAGATTGCGCGCCAACTAGCTGCGGCTGCCGCAAAAGTAGGCGGAGGTTGCAAAGCCATTGATGACGATGCCTTGCTGGACGAAGTGACGGCGCTGGTCGAGCGGCCTAATGTGCTCGTCTGCGAGTTCGAGAAGGAGTTTCTCGATGTGCCGCAGGAGTGCCTGATTCTCACGATGAAGGCGAACCAGAAGTACTTTCCTTTGCTCGACGGTACGGGCAAGTTGACGAACAGGTTCCTGGTGGTCAGCAACATCAGCCCGGCTGACGCCAGTGCGGTGATTGGTGGCAACGAGCGCGTGGTGCGCCCGCGTTTGGCGGATGCCAAATTTTTCTTTGATCAGGATCGCAAAAAGACACTGGCGTCTCGCGTTGATGGGCTTGCCAAGGTGGTGTATCACAACAAGTTGGGTTCCCAAGGCGAGCGCGTAGAGCGTGTGCGTTCGATTGCGAAAGCGATTGGACAGCAGATGGGCGGCGATGTGTTGTCACTGAAGGCAGATCAAGCCGCGCAATTGGCAAAAACTGACCTTGTGACCGATATGGTGGGCGAGTTTCCCGAGTTGCAAGGTACGATGGGCCGCTATTACGCACTCAATGATGGATTGAAAGCCGACGTTGCGGACGCGATCGAAGACCACTACAAGCCCCGTTTTGCGGGTGACTCGTTACCACGCAATGATGTGGGTATTGTTGTAGCGCTGGCGGACAAGCTGGAAACCTTGGTCGGGATGTTTGGAATCGGTAATCTACCTACCGGCGACAAAGACCCGTTTGCGCTCCGCAGGCACGCTTTAGGTGTGATCCGCATGCTGGTGGAAAAAGACTTGCCTCTAGGTGTTTATCAGTTGGTCCAAATGGGTGAGTCGGCTCTTCCCAACCTGACGGCTGTTCTTGACTCACTTTCAGAATTCATTTACGACCGCCTCGCAAGTTCCCTGCGTGAGCAAGGCTTTAGCGCCCAGGAAGTTGACGCCGTGCTAGCGCTGCGTCCACAACGTCTGGGCGACGTTCCCAAACGCCTCACCGCCGTTCGCGCCTTCGCCACCCTGCCCGAAGCCCCAGCCCTCGCCGCCGCCAACAAACGTATCAGCAATATCCTGAAAAAAGCGCAGGAAGTCGATGCACACGTCAGTGAAGTGCTGCTCAAGGAGCCCGCTGAAATCGCGCTGTACGCGGCCATGAAAGACGTGGCACCAAAAGCGAAAGCGCAGTTCGAGGCGGGTGATTACACCACTTCGTTGCAAACGCTGGCAGCGCTGCGCGCACCGGTGGACGCATTTTTTGACGGGGTGATGGTCAATGCCGAAGAAATGGATTTGCGCCTTAACCGCCAGGGGTTGCTGAAGAGCCTTCACGTCGCCATGAACCGCGTGGCCGATCTGTCCCGTCTGGCGGCGTCATGAAGCTCGTCATCCTGGACCGTGATGGCACGATCAATGCGGCGACGGCCGAGTTTGTGCAGTCGCCGGCTGAGTGGATTCCCCTGCCCGGCGCGCTCGAAGCCATTGCCCGGCTCAACCATGCGGGCTGGCATGTGGTGGTGGCGTCCAATCAGGCTGGGCTGGGCCGAGGCCTTTTTGATGTCGATACATTGAATGCCATTCACACCAAGATGCACAAGATGCTGGCTGCCGTGGGTGGCCGAGTGGATGCCATTTTTTACTGCCCCCATGCGCCCGATGAAGGCTGTCATTGCCGCAAGCCTGAGCCGGGTTTGTTCGAGCAAATTGCAGATCGGTACGGCATTGACCTGATTGGTGTGCCCACCGCAGGCGACAGTGCACGAGACTTGGTAGCTGGTGCGGCCGCAGGTTGTGAGCCGCATCTGTTGTTGACTGGCAATGGCGAGCCTTATCGTGACCGGCCGTTGCCGGAGGCCTTTCCGGTTGGTACGCAGGTTCACAATGACTTGGGGGCTTTCGCCGACAGTCTGATTGCCCGTAGCCATCAGGCGGCTGACGGTTCCTCCCGCAAGCGACATGGTTGAGGCGGGACGGATATGGCGCTGATTCGCTCGATCATCCACATGGTGTGGATGTTGCTCACGGTGATTCCGGTCGCATTCTGGATGGTGGCGACAGCACCCTTTTCTGGTGCTCAGCAAATGTATGCGTCGGCCAAGGCGTTTCTTGCATGTGCCATTTACGGCTTGCGCGCTATCTGTGGCGTGAACTGGCGTGTGAGCGGTATGGAGAACTTGCCCGGTCTGGATGCCAACGGTCACCAGCTGCCAGCGATTTTGCTGGTCAAGCATCAGTCCACGCTGGAAACCTTTTTAATGCCGCTGATCATGCCCAGACCACTGGCGTATGTGTTCAAGAAAGAGATTCTTTACATCCCGTTTTTCGGCTGGGGCATTGCGCGTTGCGACATGATCCATATTGACCGACAACAGGGCAAACAGGCTTTTCAGAAAGTGACCGAGCAAGGTAGACGCTTGTTGGCGAATGGAACCTGGGTGATCATGTTCCCGGAGGGCACGCGCATCCCGCGTGGCAAGGTGGGGCCGTACAAACTAGGTGGCACACGGCTGGCTGTGGAAACCGGTGCGCCCGTGGTGCCGATTGCGGTGTCGTCAGCCAAGTGCTGGCCGCGCAAGGGGTTCATCAAATACCCAGGCATGGTGGACGTGTCCATCGGCCAGCCTATCCCCAGTGCGGGCCGCGCGCCTGACGAGTTGATGCGCGAGGTGCAGGACTGGATTGAAGGCGAAATGCATCGCCTGGACCCCGAGGCTTACCGCTAAACTGGTTGCCTATGCGCAGTCTGTTGCAATTCACGCTGGACTTATTTGATCCGGAGCCGAAAAACGCTGGCTTTGAAGGGTTGAATCGGCCTTTAGACCCCGTCGATATTGCGCAAAAAGCTATCAATTCAATAGCAGTCGCACATTCTTCGCCTGTGCCGTCCTTGCCCACCAGGTTATTGAGCGATGCGATTGCGCCAGCGGTATTTCGTCACCCCCGGGCCAACCGGGAATCGCGCCTTTGCGACGCCTTGGTGGCTTATGAGTTCAAGCGTGGCAAGCGCCGCACCATTGGTTTTGTTGTGGGACCCGACGGTCTGGTGGTGAGCGCGCCCAAATGGGTGCCTTTGTACGAAGTGGAGGCGGCGCTTCGCGAAAAGGCAGCCTGGGTCGTCAAGAAACTTGGTGAAACCCGCGAGCGCCATCAGCGCATGGAGTCAGCCCGGATCGAGTGGAAAGACGGCACCATCATTCCCTTTCTGGGCGAGCAGGTCATCGTCGTGCTGGACCCGCGCCACGGGTTTGATGCCGTTGGAGCGGTGCTCCACAGCGACGCAGACGCCTTGCCCGGTGTGCCACGTCTGACCCTGCATGTGGGATTGCCGCATGGTGCGACGGTCGATCAGATCCGCGACTCCGTGCAGGCCTGGTTGATGCGCCAGGCCAAGCGCGTGTTCACCGAGCGATTGAATCACTATGCTCCTCAACTGCAGGTGCAGTGGCGAAAACTGTCACTTAGCAGCGCAGGAACCCGCTGGGGTAGCGCCAATATCGATGGCTCAATCCGCCTGAACTGGCGGTTGATCCACTTCAATCAGGCGGTGATCGACTATGTCGTGGCGCATGAACTCAGCCACTTGCGGGTGATGGACCACAGCCCGCGTTTCTGGGACACCGTGCGTACCGTCGTACCCGACTATGCCGAGCTTCGTTCCCAACTCAAGGACGAGGCTGTTCCAAAGTGGAGTTAGTGCTGTCTTGATTTCAAGAGTCCTTGCCGCCGCGTTTCTGAGTTTAGTGACGTTGTGCGCGCAAGCGCAAGAGTCCAGCTGGATACGCGTTTTTGACGTGATGTGGGAAGCCCACTGGCGCCAGAATGGCATCATGCAGAGCGTTGTGCGCTGGCCTATCAAAGAAGACCGGTCGTTGCTCTTCAGCGTCAACTCAAAAGCCAGCTCATCGAATGCTGAGCGGGCACGTGAGGCGATGGGTGTGGTGTCCAGCGCCGCGGGGCTGGTCTCGCGCGAAGTCCCGGAGGGCTCGGCTAACGTGCAGGTCGAATTCGAAATTCGTGAATTCACTCAGGATGAATTGCGGCAGTACTCATGTTTCACCCAGCCATCCTGGAAAAACTCGCTGTTTGAAAAGACAAGGGTTGTTTTGAGCGAGCGTTATACCTATCTTTGCGTTTATCACGAGTTGATGCACACCTTTGGGTTGCCTGGGCATCCGCAGGGTGAAACAGTCCTGAGCTATTTCGAAGGCAACGGGTTGACACTTAAGCCTATTGACCTGTTTATGTTGGCTGCGTGGTATTCCAACGACGTGGGTCCTGGAATGTATGCCTTGGCGTCAACCCGGGCGCTGAATCGGCGATGGATCAACCAATATGTTGCCGATGCCGACAAGGACCAGGCCCGCGCGGTCGAGCAAAGCTGGTTCGACAAGGTAATCGCGTCGCTGGAGGCCTATGCCTTTGGCAAGGGCGAGCCGCCGACCATCCTGTACCGCTCCGGCCGATTGAATTCAGAGGGCATGAAACGGGGTCTCATGTATGTTCAGGGCACGCTCGGCGACGCTTACCTCAATGGTTTTTTGCTGGCTCGCAATACCGCCAAGGGCTCAGAGCTGATGTTGATGTCAGCAAAAAACGGCAACGTGGCGGCCTCTTCCTACATCGCGCGAACGCTGACCAGCGGGAAATGGCCCGCCCCCCAAACCGAGCCACTATGCAAATGGCTGAAAGAGGCGCCGTTGGCCGAATCAGGCCTGACGGAAGCTGAACTGGCTAATACGATGGCGTCTCAGGCCTGCGCCGACAGCGCAGTGAACCGGTAAACCCCGTCGCTCCCTCGTGAGCGCGTTAGGCGACCATCAAACCAGAGCGCATGCAGGTGGGCGATGGACTCTCCCATTGCAAAGGTCGTCTGGTGCAGGTCCAGCTTGCGCTTGAACAATACAGGCAACACGTCGGCCGCGCTGCAGGGGTTTTCCGCACAAGCCTCCATCACCTCGGCTAGGCGGTCCCGGTGATGATCATGCAATTGCTGGATTCGCTTGTACAGGCCGGTGAATGGCTTGCCGTGCGACGGCAGTGTGAGCGTGGCTTCGTCCAGCGCCTTGAACTTGTCGATGGAATCCAAAAAATGCTTGAGAGAGTTGGCTTCCGGTTCCTGGTCGTATACGCTCACGTTGGTAGAAATACGCGGCAGCATCATGTCGCCGCCCAGCAAAACCTTCAGCTCTGCGCAATAAAGGGCGATGTGCTCGGGTGCATGACCGTAGCCACTGATACAGGCCCATGAGCGCCCTCCAATGATGATGGCGTCGCCATCCATCATGCGCCGGTATTGGCGTGGCACATCGGGTACGAGGGTGGGGAAATAATTGCTGCGGGCACGAATCTGCGCGACCGAATCCGGGTCGATCAGACCGTGAGAGGCGAAGAAGTCCGCAGCAGAGTCGCCACCAAAGCCGGTTGGGCCCATGGAGCCAATACGCGCCATGTTGTAGTCCGTGGCACTGATCCACAACCGGCAGTCGTGCTCTGGGGTGGTCCAGCGTTCACATAGCCAGTAAGCCAGCCCGATGTGGTCAGGGTGCATGTGCGTGACGATGACCCGCAATATCGGCAGGCCTTCCAGCTGGGATGCAAATATCAACTCCCACTGTGCCCGCGATTCGTCTCTGGCGATGCAGCAGTCCACCACCGTCCAGCCCTCGCGGCCATCCAGTTCATCACGCAATAGCCACAGGTTGATATGGTCCAGAGCAAAGGGAAGCGCCATGCGGATCCACTTGATGCCGGGCGCTACCAAGATCGTCGCGCCCGGTTGGGGCATGGTGTCACCGTTGGGGTAGTGGAGTTCCTGTTCGAGTGCGTTCATGTAGGATGCGGCGTGGGTTTGACGTTTACGTAAACGTCATATGTAATGACCGAATTGTATGGATGCTTCGGATTTGACGTGTCACCCATGTACGAACTGCCCTCCAACCTCACCTGACAACCATGGCGACGACTTACACCATCAGCGATCTGGCCAAAGAATTCGATTTGACGACCCGTGCTATCCGGTTTTACGAAGACATGGGGCTGTTGCAGCCCCAGCGCGCCGGCCCCGGCGGGCGTAGCCGGGTCTATTCCCCGCGGGATCGCACGCGCCTCAAGCTCACGTTGCGCGCCAAACGCCTGGGGTTGAGCCTGACCGAGGCCAAGGACATCATCGACATGTATGACAGTCCGCGCGACACCGGACCGCAGCTGAAGAAGTTTCTGGCCGTGCTGGCAGCACACCGCAAGGAACTGGAAGAGCAGATGGCTGACCTGGTGGCCAATCTGGACGAAGTCAAAACCCATGAAAAGGAAGCCCGGACGCTGCTGGCCAAGGCGGAAAAAGCGCGCCTGGTCAGCTGATTTGGTGTTCCGGCCGGTCTTCGCGCATAATTCGGGATCTAGTTGACGTTTACGTAAACGTCAACCATACGGATCTCTTGAATCATGACTGCCACTTCCATGTCGACTCCTAACCCTGACCACGTTGCGCTGACCCGGCGGGTGCAAAGCAGTTTCGAGCGGCAAGGCATGATGGTTCACCTGGGGGCGCAATTGCTTCGCGTGGAGCCTGGCTTGTGCGAGATTGCATTGCCGCACTCAGAAAAAGTCACCCAGCAGCAGGGTGGTTTTCATGGTGGAGCCATGGGTGCTCTGGCAGATATCGCGGGCGGTTACGCCGCGTTGACCATGGCGCCCGATGGCATGGAAGTCACTACCGTGGAGTACAAAATCAATTTTCTTGCGGCCTTTGCTGGCGGTGAACTGCGAGCCACTGGTCGTGTGCTGAAAGCTGGCAGGCGCATCATTGTCACCACGGCCGACGTGGTGCATGTGGACGATAGCGGCAAGGTGACGGATTGCGCTGTCATGCAGCAGACGTTGGTGCCGGTTCCGAAGACCTACTGACAAAAAACTGGAGACATATCATGAACATGCCCGGACTCAACTTTCAGCTGGGTGAAGACATAGACGCGTTGCGTGACGCCGTGCATGAATTTGCACAGGCTGAGATAGCGCCACGTGCCGCTGAAATCGACCGTAGCGACCAGTTCCCCATGGACTTGTGGCGCAAGATGGGGGCCCTGGGCGTGCTGGGTATCACGGTTGGCGAGGAATATGGCGGCGCCAATATGGGCTATCTGGCGCACATGATTGCCATGGAGGAAATATCACGCGCCTCGGCGTCCGTCGGGTTGAGTTATGGTGCCCACAGCAACTTGTGTGTGAACCAGATCAAGCGCAACGGTACGGAAGCGCAACGCCAGAAGTACCTGCCCAAGTTGATTTCGGGTGAGCACGTGGGAGCGCTGGCCATGAGCGAGCCAGGCGCTGGCTCTGACGTGATCAGCATGAAACTCAAGGCCGAAGACAAAAATGGCTACTACCTGCTTAACGGCAGCAAGATGTGGATTACTAACGGGCCGGACGCCGACACACTGGTCGTGTACGCAAAAACCGAACCGGAACTGGGTGCCCGAGGGGTTACAGCCTTTTTGATTGAAAAAGGCATGAAAGGGTTTTCTGTCGCGCAAAAGCTCGACAAACTCGGTATGCGGGGCAGTCACACGGGCGAGCTGGTCTTCAACAACGTGGAAGTACCAGAGCAGAATATTCTGGGTGGCCTCAACAGCGGCGCCAGAGTGCTAATGAGTGGTCTGGACTATGAGCGTGCTGTGCTGACTGGTGGTCCGCTGGGCGTCATGCAGTCCGTGATGGACAACGTGATCCCTTATATTCATGATCGGAAGCAGTTCGGCCAAAGTATTGGCGAGTTCCAGCTGATCCAGGGCAAGGTCGCAGACATGTACACCGTGATGCAGGCCGGACGGTCGTTCGCTTACACGGTAGCCAAGAATCTCGACATGTTGGGGACCGAGCATGTCCGGCAGGTGCGCAAGGACTGTGCGTCTGTCATCTTGTGGTGCGCGGAAAAGGCGACCTGGATGGCTGGCGAGGGGATTCAGATTTTCGGGGGAAATGGTTATATCAACGACTATCCGTTGGGTCGCCTGTGGCGTGATGCCAAGCTATACGAAATTGGGGCGGGAACCAGCGAAATTCGCCGCATGCTGATAGGCCGAGAGCTCTTTGCTGAGACGATGTAGACGCTCCGTGGTAGCGACCAGCTTTCCGTGACAATCTCATCATGACTACTGAAATTGATGACCTGTTTGCCCACAACCGTGCCTGGGCCGCGCAAATGGAGCTGGAACGCCCCGGCTTTTTCACCAAGCTGCAGTCGCAGCAGCGGCCGCGCTACATGTGGATTGGCTGTTCCGACAGCCGGGTACCCGCCAACCAGATCACGGGGCTGGAGCCTGGCGAAGTGTTTGTCCACCGCAATGTGGCCAATGTGGTGGTCCCCACCGACTTGAATTGCCTGTCCACGATCCAGTTCGCTGTGGATCAGCTCAAGGTGGAGCACCTCATGGTGGTGGGGCACTACGGATGCGGCGGTGTGCGTGCTGCTCTGGAAGATATCCGTGTGGGGCTGGCCGACAACTGGTTGCGCCACGTCAAGGATGTGCGCGACCGCCACCGTCACCTGCTTTCCATGCTGCCGGAACATGGCCGGGTCGATGCGTTGTGCGAGCTGAACGTGATTGAGCAGGTGCTCAATGTGGCCTACACCACCGTGATGCAGGACGCCTGGAGCCGCGGGCAAAATGTCACGCTGCATGGCTGGAT
Organism: Pseudomonadota bacterium; assembly: GCA_029561195.1. Lineage (GTDB taxonomy): Bacteria > Pseudomonadota > Gammaproteobacteria > Burkholderiales > Burkholderiaceae_C > Egaibacter. Next base: position 1,141 of record JAKQJK010000274.1, on the reverse strand, counting down.
TTATGGTTTGCAGGACGGCCTGCTGCAAAACCTGCACATGACGGTCAGCGGGAATGACGAGCTGGAAGCCCTCTATGCCAAGGCTCTGTCGGGCGTGCGCCTGATGCCGCGCCATCCGGCATAAGCAGATGGCGGTTGGCGAGACATGTTTCCCACCCGTCTGGATTCATCGGTAGCCTACGACATCGCCAAGGCGATGATGGATGGGTTCAACCGGCACTACCGGCTGTTCCGCACCGAATCGGCCCGCGCCAAGCACCGGTTCGAGACGGCCGATTGGCATGGCCAGCAACGCGCGCAGCGCGAGCGCATCGAGTTCTACGACTTGCGTGTGCTGGAGTGCTCCAACCGCCTGGAACGCGAGTTCAAGGCGGGCGAGCAACCCATGGACATCTGGCAGCAGATCAAGCTGCACTACATCGGCCTGCTGGTCAACCACCATCAGCCGGAACTGGCTGAGACGTTTTTCAACTCGGTCACCACCAAGATCCTGCACCGCAGCTACTTCCAGAACGACTTCATCTTCGTGCGCCCGGCGGTCAGCACCGAATACATCGAGAACGACGAAACCAACAAGCGCCCATCGTACCGCTCGTATTACCCCACCCGCGAGACGGTGCAACAGGTTCTTCGCCAGATGGTGGAGGACTTTGACTTGCGCCTGCGCTTTGAAGACCTGGACCGCGACACCACCTGGGTGACGCAGGCCATGCAGGGCTGGCTGGGCGACGGCAAGCTGCGCGCCAATTTCCAGATCCAGGTGCTCACTGGCCTGTTCTTCCGCAACAAGGGCTGCTACATCGTGGGTAAGGCCATCAATGGCTTTTATGAGTTTCCGTTTGCACTGCCGGTGCTGCATGGCGCCAGTGGCAAGCTGGTGATCGATGCCGTGCTGTCGGGTGAGGACGACCTGCTGATGCTGTTCAGCTTTGCGCGGGCTTACTTCATGGTGGACATGGAAATCCCCTCGGCCTACGTGCAGTTCCTGCGCAGCATGATGCCGCGCAAGCCGCGCAACGAAATCTACAACGCACTGGGGCTGGCCAAGCAGGGCAAAACCCTGTTCTACCGCGACTACCTGCACCACCAGCGCCACAGCACCGACCGGTTCCGCATCGCGCCCGGCATCAAGGGCATGGTG
>JAKQJK010000233.1 GCA_029561195.1 Pseudomonadota bacterium | reverse complement strand
GTCAGCGTGATGTCCATCAAGCGCGCGGCCTTCTCGGCGTCCTCGAAGAACAGCTCGTAGAAGTCGCCCATGCGGTAGAAGAGGAGGGTGTCGGGGTGGTCCTGCTTGATGCGGAGGTACTGCTGCATCATGGGGGTGTGCATCGACAGATCTTGAGTCATTGATTTCAATCTATTCGTATTCCTCAAGCAGTAGCAGTGGCCAGCAGCTTGTTCAGATAATCGGCTTCAGGCATGAACAGGACATGCAGCTTGTCCAAGTCAGGCACAGCATGGCCTTGGTGAGTCCAGAGATGTTCGAGGCGTAACCGGTTTGCTGAGGGCGAGAGAATGAAGGACTCCAACGCAACGTCGCCATCACCCAGGCGCTGTTCAAGCTGTTTGATGTTCTCACTGAAAGTGATTTTGTCACTGCCCGGCCCCTCGTGCTCCAGCCCGTGTGGGTCGATGAAGCTGATGCGTTGCTTCCCGTCCTGGCTAACGCACCACAGGATGAAATCCGGGAAGAAATTCCCCGCCTCGAAAAAACCCACCCCGCGTTTGGCCAGATTGCGAAGCAGGAACAGGCGCTTGCCCTGCTCCAGCAGGTCGTCCTCATGGGCTTGCAGCCATTGGCGCAGATCGTTGACGAACTGGAACTCTGACCTGTTGAGGGCGACCGGCTGGATTGCCACCTTCTCGCTGTAGAGCAGGGGTTCGTAGAGGTGAGCGCCCAGGCGCAAGCCCTGAACATAGCCATTGGTCCGCCAGCCAATGGCCGCCAGATCGGCTTTCAACTGGCGGATATCCTGGATCAGGTAATCCTCATTGGCCTCAACCACCAGCGTGTAGTGTTCCTCACCGGGCAGGTTTTCGTGGCCTTTCTCCAGCGGAACCAATTCCATGCGCGGGTCGAGGAACTTCCGTTTGTGGTGGTTGAAGCTGCGTTCCAGTGCCATCGACAGCAATTCAAAGGCCATCGACTGCCAATGACGCCGGTTGTTCATGTTCGCCTGCCACATCTGGGCAGGCGCGGCCAGGCGATACCAGTCCGGCGTGTTGAGCAGTGAGCGAAGCTTGTCGTGCTTCAGTGTCAGGTTGTCCAGGTGTCGTTGGCGGCGGAAACGTTCCAGGTCGAACCACAGCGCATCCCAATCCAGTAGCTTGAGGCGCAGGGCGTCGAATTGGCGCGGCGTGCTGTCGGCCGCATTCACCGCCTCATTTGTCACCTCGCCGGCTTGCAGCATTTGCAGGCGCGGAAAGCGGTCAACGGTGACGACCGCGCCTCTCTGCGTCATGCCCGGTGGCAGGTTTGCGAGAGAGAACTCGACCACTGGCCCGTGCTTGCGGAAATCGTATTGCTCCTGGGTGTCCTTCCGAAAACGAGGGCGCAGGATCTTCAGATTCTGGCCAAAGTCGTGGGTGACGTTGAGGGTAATGGTTTCCACCTTCGGTTCGTCATTTGGCGGCAGCCCTTCGCTTTCCAGGAAATCGCGGAAGGTCGCCATGAAATCTGCCTGCACGCCAAAGACGTTCAAGGTCTCCAGAAAATGGATATCGCGGGGCGGATTGACCGGCTGGTAGCGGCTGGTGCGCATCAGGCTCAAGTCCTTGCCCTTCAGGCGCACGCCGCGCCCGAATAGCTGGATGATCTGGGCGCCTTCGCTTTGCCCCATGCGCATCAGGCCAAGGCTGGAAACCCGCCAGCAATCCCAGCCCTCAATGAACTTCTTCGAACCCACCAGGAGATGAATTGGCGAATCCGGCTTGTGCACGTCTCCAAAAACCGCTTCGCCAAACTCGCTGGGGCGAACCTCGGCCAGCGAATGCTTGTGCTCCAGCTCTTCCTGCACGTGCTTGGCCAGCGCTGCCGCATCCCCCACGTTGATGACGCCAAAGGCCTGTTCTGCCTCGCCCACTTTCAACAGCAATTCGCCGCTGTCTCCCTTGACCCGTTCCACCACCAGATGGCCGCCACCCGGCGCATGGAAAAGGCGCTGGCAGATGTCTGCGTAAATGGCAGCGCCGTCCAGCTTCAAATCCCGCAAATAGGGGAAGGAATTGACGAACACATCGCGCCCCTGAGCGTCCATCAGCCCGGTTTGCTGACCGTTGCCTGAGAGCACCAGGCCGATCAGGCGGGTGAACTCCTCTCGGTGGGCCAGAAAGCGGGCGAGGAAATCGAGAATCTGCGCCACGTCGGAAGGCGAAACGCTGTCCTCATCCACCTTGCGCCCGGTCACGCTGGCGCCCACAAAGACCCACAGTGGCTTTTCCAGGTTGTAGCCGGCGTAGCGCTTGCCCGCCTCGGCAAACATCCGCAACTGCTGGTAGAAAGCCAGCAATGCCGCCGTCAGGTAGGTGTCCTTATGGGCCAGTTCGTCCTTGGGCAGATTGAAAATACGGTAATCCTTGCCATACCCGTCGGCATAGAAATAGCGATAGCTGTAATCGAACAGCACCGCCTTGGCGTAGCTCTCGGCCAGCACCTTGTCGTTGGCCGCCTTCACCGCCTGCTTGAAGGTCGCCGAATACTCGAAGGTAAAACCTCGTGCCGCCAGCTTGTCGCGCTTGGCCTTCCAGTCGCTGCCGCTCATGCCCCGGTGGCCTTCGTCCACCAGCAGCAGGTTGGCGTCGCCAAAGCTGTCCACCGCCATCTGCTTCACCTTCTGCTCATCGGCCAGCTTGGTGATTTCGGTGAGCAGCGGAATGTCCAGCGCGCTTTGCCCGCGTGAAGCGAGGTCGCTTTCCTGGCGTAGTGGTTCCGGGTAGAAGCCGTTATCCCGCAGCTCCCGTTCGTGCTGTTCGGAAAGACGCTCGTTGGGGGAAAGCACGATCACCCGGCTATAGGCATCGGCCTGGCCGGTGCAGCGGGCGTAGTGGGCAAACTGGCGCAGGTTGACGTGCATCAGCAACGTCTTGCCACTGCCGGTGGCGTTTTGCAGACACAGTTTGTTCAGGTCGTCGGCCGCATAAAGGCTAATGCCGGTGCTGCGCTTTAGCTGTTCGTGAAAACGGTTGAAGCGTTCGACAAAATCATTCAGCGCCGCGCACAAGCCCTGGCGGTCGCTGAAATAGCGATCCAGGTAGATTTCCACAAACAGCAGCGTCAACCACTGAAAGTACTTCCAGACGATCTCGCCCTTTTGCTTGCGCTTGCCATTGATCGCTTGGGTATGTGCCACCAGGTTGGCGTCGTAACGCGTCAGCTCGGCGGGCGTCAGCACTGCGCTGGTCGGCAGATGGGAGATCAGGGCTTCTAGAAAGCGGTGCTTGCCATTGGGCGCGATACCCGGCTCGACCGTGCGCAGGGTCTTGGCGAGCATTTCCAGCGGCCGTACCTGGCGCCCGCTGTCCGTGTGCGGATGCAGGGGGTCGATACCGAACAGCCCAACCAGGAACTGGTTGAGCACCAGTGCCTCCTGAAAATGGCTGACGACCAGCGGCGGCTGCGCCTTGCTGCTACGCGGTGCGCGGCTCATGCCTGACCTCCCAGGGCTTCCAGTCGGGCGATCCAGGCATCGAAGCGCGGGCACCGGGCTCGGATGGCGGTCAGCCCGGCGGCGGCGACAATGGCCGGGCCATGGGTTGGTTTGTTGAAGCGGCCACTGAATATCTCGAGCAAGCGATGTGAAGGGCTGGTTTGCAGGCCGTCATTGATCGATTCAGGATCACCACAAGATCTCAGCACTTCAAACATGGCACGAAGCTCCCGGTCTGAGCCGTGAATTGCCGCCACGGTGTTTTCTGGTACTGCGAACAACAGGGCCTCGAATTCGTAGCGCTGCACATAAGGCAACATACGATGACGGAGATGTTCGGATACCAACTGCACCATTGCTGTTTCCAGCGAGTCGACCGTGTGCTTGCCGCGCCGCTTGAAGCCATAAAAATCGACCAGGGTGCTCAGGTAATCGAAGTTGCCGACTGCGCCGGGCAAAATGTCAGCCAGTCGGTCAAGGCTGACGTTTCCGCGCAAATCCAGCGTGTTGGTCCAGAGCCCGAAACCTGCCAAATGTGGTGTCAGGACATCGCGAACGAAGATTCGCTCGGTCATGCCTTCGACGCAAATACCCAGGCGGCGCTTCACGGATTGCCTCCCAGCAGATTCATCTCCCACAATTCGCCCAGCCGGAATTTCTCAAGCCAATGGGCAACGTCGGCTTCTTGCAAGCGGCGTAGCTGGGTGGCCCCGTTCATCTGATCGACGACCACCAGATTTTCCCAGCCGACCTGACTTGCCAATGTTGGCGATTGGGTCGCCGCAATGATCTGGGTATGGTTGCTGGCGGCCGTCATCAAGCCGCCGACAAGTTCGATGGCGTAAGGATGCAGCCCCAGTTCAGGCTCGTCGATCAATAACAGATCTGGCAATAATTCGGGCGGCATCGACAACAAAGTCACCAGACAGAACAGACGCAGGGAGCCATCGGAGGTCAAATGCGGCACGAAGGTCTTGTCGCTATGGCGGCTCTGCCAGCGCAGGTTCACCGATCCGAATTGAGGCTCCAGCACAAAATCGTCAAAGCTCGGCAAGACCCGGCGAATCCGTTCCAAGATCTCCTTGTAGCAACGAAAATCGTTGTTGAGCAGATTCAGCAGCACTGGAGCGAGGTTGGCGCCGTCGCTGCGCAGCCGGGCGTTATCGGTTTCGTCCCATCCCCGGCGCAGTGCCGCCGTCGGCGATGTATCGTGAAACTGGTAAAGGCGGCTTTCGCGTAGCCCTCGAACCAGCGCACGCGCGCATTCCTGGTTTTCGGGTGGGCTGGCGGCCATGACCAGTTCGGCCTCCCGCCCATTGCCTGGCAAGGCCTGCCAGATCGGTGCGTCGGCGCTGCGGTCGCAGCAATAGGCCTCATCGACAACAGTGACCGTATTGCCGGCCGGCACCGGTGCCAGGGCAAAACGATAGGCTAACTGCCCGGTTGCCGTGCGCAGTGTCAGCTCGGCACGAATTTGTGGGGCGCCTGCCTCTTCGGCAAAAAACAGATCGGCGCCACCGCCTTGGTGCAGTACGAATTCCTGCAGCTTCTGGGCTTTCAGCATCCAGGCCAGCATGTCAAAGAAACGCAGGAAGTTGGATTTTCCCGTTCCGTTGCCGCCCACGAGCAGTGTCAACGCCGGTAAGTCCAGGCTTTGCGTCGGGCCGAAGCTGCGGAAACCTGAAATTTCAACACGAGCGATCTGCCCCTTGGCCGGGTTTAAGGGGGGAGGGGGCTGGGTGGATGTGGTGTTCAATAGGGTCACTTAGCGTTCTCCCAGAGCTTCCAGGCGGGTGATCCAGGCATCGAAGCGCGGGCATTGTTCGCGGATGGCGGGCAGGCCGGCAGCGGCAATGATCTTGGGGCCATGCATCTTCTTCTGGAATGTAGTGCCGAACAGATGGTGCAAACGGTGAGAGGGGCTGGTTTGCGGGCTGTCGTTGACGGCTTCGGGGTTACCGGCTGCGGCAACCGCCTGCTGCATTTCGTGCAAGTGCCCGGTGGAGCCGCCGAGTTGTTCGACGGTGATCTTCGGTACGGCAAACAGCAACGCTTCGAATTCATGAAGCTGGACGTAGGGCGTCAGCCGGCGGCGAGACTGTTCCGGTACGGTTTCCGTGATAGCCGTCGTCAAGCTGGCAAGATCATGATTGCCGCGACGCTTGAATCCATAGAAATCGTAAAGGGTGCTGACCTGCTCGAAATTACCAAACATCGCTGGCAGGCGGCTGCGGATACGGTCGATACTGACATTTCCGCCCAAGTCCACGGCGCGTGCAAAAACGTTGAAAGCCAGCAAATGCGGGTTCAGGACGTGATGAACGAACTCCCGTTCGGTCGAGCCTTCGACACTGATTCCCAGGCGAATCATTCCGGAGTTCCTCCCAGAAGATTCATTTCCCAAAGCTCGCCCATGCGGAAATCGTCAAGCCACTGGGTGACTTCCGCTTCGTCCAGGCGGCGGAAGCGCGAGGCGTTTTCGACTTGGTCTACGACAACGATGTCCTGCCAGCCAAACTCATTGGCCAGCGTCACTGATTGGGTGGAGGCGATGATCTGCGTCTTGGCGCTGGCCGAGCACATCATGGCCGCCAGCAACTGGATGGCGAAGGGGTGCAGGCCGAGTTCAGGCTCGTCGAGCAGGAGGATGGTGGGCAGATTGGGTTGCAGCAGCAAGGTCGTCAGGCAGATGAAACGCAAGGTGCCGTCGGAAAGCATATGGGCATCAAAATACTCGTCGCTGCCCTTGTTCTTCCAGCGCAGGCGAATCTGCCCCTTGGGCTCGGGTTGAAAGACGAAATCCTGAAAGAAGGGCGCAACGCGCTGGATCATGCCGATGATATCGGCGTAGGCCTTGGTGTTCCTGTTCCGAATGCCGTAAAGGAAGGCGGCCAGGTTTTCTCCTTGCGGGCGCAGCCGGGTGTTGTCGTGAATGTTTGAAGCCAGTTTGACCTTGGCGGATTCGCTGGTGTCGTGGAAGTGATAGACCTTCCAGTCGGAAAGGTAGCGGGCCACGTAATAAGGCGGCTTTGCCACCCATGTGCCGAGGTCTGGCAGCAAGGATTCCGCGCCGCCAGAGTTGCCCAGTAAATTCATCTGGGTACCACCCTGATAGCCATACTCGTTGCCATGGAACAGCGTGGATTCACGAGAAAACACAAGACTGTCTTCAACCGTCGGCACAAGCGTAGCGCGGTAGGTGTTGGGTGAAAAATGAAGATTGATCTCCAGTTTGTCCGTTACCGCACGGCCAAAATGCAGCAACCGATTTGCCCCCCCCTGTTCCGCCACGTAGAGCTGCAAATCCTTATCCAACAGCTTGTTCATGAACTTGAAGAAGCTGATGAAATTGGACTTGCCGGCGCCGTTGGCGCCGATCAGCACGTTGAGCGGGGCCAGGTCCAGGTCCAGTTCGCGGATCGAGCGGAAGCCCTTGAGCTTGATGTGCTGCAAACGACCCAAAGTGCTCATTACGCGTCCTCCCACATCCGTTGGGCGAAGGTTTCTTCGATCAGGCGCACGCGGGTGGCGGCATTGCCGTCGCTGGGCAGGGCGTGGCTGCCGTTGATGTAGATGGTCTCGAACTCGCTTTCCAGCGGGTTGAGCTTCTTCTTCGCCAGATAGGCTTCCAGCACCGCCTGGTCGCGGCCGGCGTCGCTGGTGAGCTTGCGCCAGAGCACCAGCACGCGCTGGCGCGAAGTCTCGTCGCCGGGCACGGCCAGCACATGGCCTTCCACCCAGCGGAACCAGAATTCGCCTTCGTCCTGCTCGTCGATGCGCGCGCAGGTCCAGCGCGTGTCCTGATCCTTGGGCAGGTCGGGATCGACGGTTTGCACCAACTCGGCGGCGTAGCGGCGCGGCCGGTCGAGTTGGGCGACGTGCAGGCCGATCAACCAGTTGAAGGTCTCGATCAGATCGACGGTCTTTTCCACCTGCGC
>JAKQJK010000232.1 GCA_029561195.1 Pseudomonadota bacterium | reverse complement strand
GGTGAAAACATCGCTACGTTCGGCATTGCGCTGCTTGAGTTGCCCGTCGGCACTGAGCTGAGCCTTGGCGATGATGGAGCAGTCGTGCGGCTCACGGGCTTGCGCAACCCCTGCGTGCAGATTGATCAATTCCGGCCGGGCCTGATGTCGGCCGTGCTCGACCGCACCCCGGCCGGCGAACTCGTCCGAAAAGCAGGTGTGATGAGCATCGTGATTCGGGGTGGCGTCGTTCGGCCAGGCGATTTGATCTCTATCGTACTCCCGGCGAAACCACATGTTCGCCTTGAGCGTGTCTAGCCCACCCCGGGGCACGGCTACGCTTTCGACACAAAGTTGTCACACAACTGCCTGACTATGTTGTGTACTCAGACAAGGAGTTATCCGTTGTGAAAGCATTTTCCAGTTCAGTCATTGTTGTTTTGACTTTGCTTGCCAACAACGCCGCACAGGCGGTTGATACGCCCGTCAATGCAGTGGGCGATGAGGCACCCAATGTCGTGTTGTCCGAACAACTGCGTAGCGCGCGTGGAGCCATCAAGGCAAAAGACTGGCGCAAGGCTATTTCCGAACTGCAGACTGTGCTCAGGAACGAACCGCGCAATGCAGACGTGCACAACCTTTTGGGCTACAGCTACCGCAGGCAGCCCACACCTGATCTCGCCAAGGCATTTGAGCACTACAAAACGGCACTCACTCTGAACCCTCGCCACTTGGGCGCTCATGAATACATAGGAGAGGCCTACCTGATGGACAAAAAGCCCGCTGAAGCACAGCGACATCTTGCCCAGATCGAGGGCATATGTGGCAACAGGACTTGTGAGGAGTATGTGGACTTGTCGCAAGCTTTGGCTGCATACAAGGGTGTTATCAAGTGATTTTCATCGGGGAGAATGCGTTGGCAGTAAAGGCGAAATTTGGTGCACAAGGCTCCCGACTGGAATAGCTGGGCCTACGACTTCAGCACCCTGCCCAAAAACTCCATCACTGCCTTGCCAGCTCCTTCGCGCGCCTTGGTGTTGCCTTCGAGTGTGGCGCCTTTGTCCGCGCAGAGGTCTCGGTTCAGCGTCTGCATGGCGTCTGGCGAGAGCACCTCACCGCTGCGCCGGTCTCTGAATTTCGCGTCCACCACGTCGTATTCCAGTGGGCAGCCTTCTTTCGTTTTGGGGTTGTTGCGCGCGTTCACGCGGCGGGGGTCGTCCACATCAAACTTGTGGCGCGCACCGGGCAGCACCACCACTTCGGTGGGTGTGCCCGCTGCGTTGATGCGCTGCGCGTAGGTTTTGCAGTCGCTCAAATACGCGTAGTCATCGGCGTCGCCATGGACAAACAGGATGGGCGCTGGCCCGAACACGCCCGGCTTGGGTGTGACCGACAACGCACCCGCACAGCCCCCGCTGTAGATGGCCAGGTGCGCCGCAAAACGGAAGCCTGCCGGCGCCGAGCCTTTTGCAATGGGCACCACCGCGCTGCGTACGGCCGTGATGCCCCCGCGTGAGAACCCCATCACCGCGATGCGTTTGGGGTCGATGCGCGGGTGGCTGACCAGCATGCCCAATGCGGCAAACGCATCGGCCGTATCTGCGGCAAACGGCACCAGGCTCTGGTCTTCCCCTGTGGACTTGACACCGCGCGGGCCAAACGCATCAATCACAAACGCCGCAATGCCCTGCTCATTGAACAGCTTGGCCCAATAGGTGATCTGCTCGGGGTAAATGCCGCCCGAGCCGTGAACCAGAATTACGGCAGGCAGTTTGGCGTCCGGTGTCGCGTTGGGCGGCAACACCAGTTCACCCCGCGCCGTGGCCGCGGGTCGCGGGCGGCTGGCCTGCATCAGGTCGCCCACGGTGGCCGGTGTACTGGAGGCGTAGCTGTAGACCCCGTTGCCCGGGCCGCTTTTGAAATCCGCCAGCGGCGTGATGGTCTGGGCGCTGGCGGTGGTGGCCAGGCAGGCCCAGGTTGAGCATATGGCCAGTGCGCGCAGCGTGCAGGTGATGGTCATCATGGTTGCTTGCTCCGGTGAAGGACGGTTAACGGGAGATGCCGAGCTTGAACGCCTTGTGAGCCTCGGAGTCCATTTCGGTCACGGCGTAATAGCCGTCTGAGGCCTTCACGATAAACCGGCAAGTCTCTTCGGACTCGCCCTTTTTCCATTGAACGACCATGCAAAACCGGCCATCATCCGCGATTGTCCATTTGCCGGGTGCGGTAGACGGGCGGCCATTGCCGCCCCGGTTGTCAGAAGAAACGATCATGTCGCCGTTCGGCTCATTGGTCCATCCGTGGCGACTGCCTTTTTCGTTCATGCGGCTCATCTTCGCGCCGGGCAACAGGGCCACCAGATCGGCACGTGTCAGCGCAACCGGCGCCTTGGCCTTGAGCTCGGTGTAAGTCAATACGTCCTGAGCCCAGGCGGGTAGTGCCGGCGCGCCTACAAACAGTGCCAATACGACAAAACGAAGTGTGCGCATGGGTCCTCCCGAGATTGAAAAATCTGCCAATGGATCAGTATCCTCCCGCCCATGATTTGCGGCAAGCCC
>JAKQJK010000221.1 GCA_029561195.1 Pseudomonadota bacterium | reverse complement strand
CGCACACCCAGCAGGGCACCACGCCATGCGTCTGGCGGGCCACGGTCTTGTAGATTTTGTCGCGGGTGTGAGAAAGTTTGCTCATACCCGAGTGTAAATTTAGCCGGAGTGGGGTGATACAGTGGCTTCACACCCACCCATTCCACACACCATTAACCCCGGAGCAAAACCATGGCCGCCTACCTCGTTGTTGACACCGATCTGACCAACCCGGAGCTGTATGAGCAGTACAAACTCAAAGCCCGGCCCATCGCCGAGCAGTATGGCGGCGAGTATCTGGTGCGCGGCGGGAAGTTATCGGTGAAGGAGACCGATCTGTGGTCGCCCGTACGCATGGTGGTAGTGCGGTTTCCTACCTTCGAGCAGGCCGAAAAGTTTTACGCGTGCGCCGAGTACCAGGAAGTGCTGAAAATCAGCAAGCAGTCCGCCAAGCGCACCGTGTGCATTGTTGAAGGCGTTTAACCAAAACTAACATTACTAACGGCGCCGCAGCACGATCTTCACCAGCAGCGCGGCCGCGACCGAGCTGGTCATCACCGGTGACGACGCCAGCATGTGGGCCAGGCCGCCGATGGCGTCCGAACTTACCTGCTGGGCAAAGTTGGCCAGGTCAATCACGTCGCTGACCTGCACGCCCGGCACGCCTTGCGCGTCGTCCATGCGGGCAGGCACGTCCGACCACCCACCCTTAAAACGTATTTTTACGAAGATGCCGTTGGCCACGGCGGCCAGGGAGAGAATGCCCAGTGGCTTCATCAGGTGTTCAACCAGACGTTTTCGCTCCGTGTTCGGCGCAGTCTCGTACACCTGACCCACCAGTTGGGCGAGCATCTGGTTTTTCATGGCCGGGGTTGCAGACTCATAAACTTCATCAACCAGTTGCTCAATTGGGGCTTGCGGATTCATGGAAGATCACTCCTTCAAGTTTGTGCATTGAACGGTTAACCAGTTTGCAGGTAGTTTGTGACAATGCAGTTGTGAAATGTGAAGCAAACGTAAAGGTCTGTAATACGCCATGACAACAACGCTTCTCACCATATGGTTCCTGCACTTAGCCGCCATGATGAGCCCCGGCGCCAACGTGCTGCTGGTGTCGCAACTGGCTGCCAGTGACCGGACCCGCAGCGCCCGGTTTGCAGCGCTGGGCGTGACGGCGGGTGCCGCCATCTGGTCCACCTGCGCGGTGCTCGGCGTGAACGCGGTTTTTCAGGCCGTTCCGGGCTTGCGACTGGCACTTCAGGTAGCGGGCGGTCTGTATTTGCTGCTGGTCGCCAGCCGCCTGTGGCGCTCGGGCGGAGCAGATTTGAACGGGCAGGCAACTTCAGTTTCTGCGTCAGCAGCATTTCGTCTGGGATTTCTCACCAACATCACCAACCCGAAGTCGGCGCTGTTTTTTGGTAGTGTGTTTGCCGCGTCGTTCCCGGCTCAGCCCAGCGCGCTGCTGCAGATGTCGGCCGTGGTGATGGTGGTGCTCAATGCGTTGTGTTGGCACACACTGCTCGCCTATCTGTTCTCGCGTGAACGTGTGCGCGCGGCCTACTCGCGCACGCGCAAGACGGCTAACCGGGTAGCGTCAGTGGCCGTGGGTACGCTTGGGCTGGGATTGCTGGCGGCCTCAATGCGTGAGATCAAGGCACATCCGTTTATGCAAACAAATTAGCTGACACAATTGGCTATACATTTGATAGCTACTCATGCATATTGCACGAGGGCTAAGGATCAATAAGACTAGAACAAACATCAAGTTTCAGCGGGTTACTGCCAGCCACGTCAGCAGGCGCAGCCCTACGGTCCACTCTTCACCTTTTCGACGCGCGGACACTACCAGAGCCAGTGCATCGAAATCGCGGGTGATCATGCGAATGATCTGCTTTTCATGCAATGCGTTGGACACAACCAGGCTGGCTCCGTTGGCCGACAAGTCTTTCAACCGTGCCGGCAGTGGACCGCCCTCGGCCGTAGCGTAAACGGTGATCGCCAGATCGCTCTCGGTACGCAACACACCGCGCCGGTCAAGCATGTCTTTGTTGTCGCGCTTGGGTTGCGAGGCTGGAGCAAGGGGGCTTGAGCAGCCGCCACAACGCGTATCACGTGCGATCCGCACAGGCAATGGTCTGTGGCAAAGCGGGCAACCGGCGGCGGTGGGCACGGCGGCGGCTTTTTGGCTTGCAGCGCCTTTTGCCTGCGCCGCGGGTGCGGCAGCTTTGCGTAGGGCTTCCATCGGGTCCGCATTCGGCCCCTGTGGGTGGTCTTTGATCTCCTGGCGCCGCAAAGCGAGCCTCAGGGATTTGTCGTAAGCGCTTCGCCTGGCCGGGTCGCCCAGCACGGAATAAGCCTCTTTGATCAGTGCCGCGGTCTCCTCGTCGCCGCCTTTGCTGGGCCGCATGACCAACAGGGCCACCAGGGTCTGGTAGCTCGCCCGGATCACTTCAACAGGCGCTTCGGGTTGAACGTGGAGGATTCGGTACAGGTTTCGACGGTTGCGTTTCATCTAAATTATTCTAGGTTGCGATTGCCTTTGGTAAAGGAAACAAATCACTGAACCCAACTTTAGAATGTAAATCATCCAACCCGCAATCCCCCACCATGGTGCCCATGAATCCCCCCACTTCCCTGCTTCGCATCCACCAGTTTGCTGCGCTGCAACACGGCCCGCGCCTGATCGTTCTGGGCGCCGTCCATGGCAACGAGACAGGCGGCACGCGCGGCATCGAGCGCGTGCTGGCTGAGCTGGATTCGGGCGCACTCACCATTCAACGGGGCACCGTCACGTTTGTTCCCGTGACCAACCCGCTGGCTTATCAAAAAGGTCAGCGTATGGGCGACCGCAACCTGAACCGTAATCTCTACCCCAACGCAGAGCCCAAGGACTATGAGGACCACATCGCCAACGTGTTGTGCCCGCTGCTGAGCGCACACGAGGTGTTGCTGGACCTGCATTCTTTTCATACAGCAGGCGAACCGTTTGCCATGCTTGGCCCAGCAAACAACACCGGCGAACTGGAACCTTTCGCGCACGCCGCCCGGGAACAGGCGCTGGCCTTGCGCCTGGGGCCGCGGCGCATTGTGGAGGGCTGGCTCGACACCTACGCGGCGGGGGTAAAGCGCCGCATGGAACGCACCGCTCCTGGGGACCGGGCCCAGTTGCTCAGCACCGACCCGCGCTACGGTGTGGGCACCACGGAATACATGCGCACCCAGGGTGGCTACGCCATCACGCTGGAATGCGGCCAGCACGACGCCCCGGCTGCGCCAGAAGTGGCCTATCAGGCAATTCGCCGCACGCTGGCTCACCTGCAACTGGTTGATTCAGCCGATCCGCTGCCCACTGCAGACATCGAGTTTCTGCGTCTCACGGAGGTCATTGACCGGTATCACGCGGACGACCAGTTTTCACGAACATGGGCCAGCTATGACCGCGTGTCAAAGGGCGAACTGATTGGCACCCGTCACGACGGGACGCCGGTAGAAGCACCACAGGACGGTCACATCGTGTTTCCAAACCCGGGGGCCGTGGTTGGGAATGAGTGGTTTTACTTTGCACAGGTCAGCACACGCAAACTGGATTAACCCGCGTCCCGCAGTCAGCTAAGCCTTGGCCAGACGCGCAAACGTTTTGCGGAACTTGGCCACCTTGGGGCCGGCCACGGCCACGCAATAGCCCTGGTTCGGGTTGTTGGCAAAGTAATCCTGGTGGTAGGCCTCGGCCATCACGTAGTTTTGCAAAGGCTTCACTTCCGTGACGATGGGGCGGTCAAACGTGCCCTGGCTGGTCACGTCGGCAATGAAATCGTTGGCCACGTCCTGCTGCGCCGCACTGGAAAAGTAAATGCCGCTCCGATATTGCGTGCCCGCGTCTGCGCCCTGCCGGTTCAGGCTGGTGGGGTCATGGATCACAAAGAAGATCTCCAGAATTTCGCGCAGGCTGATCTGGGCTGGGTCATACACCAGCTTGACCACCTCGTTGTGGCCAGTGGCTCCGGTACACACCTGCTCGTAGGTCACGTTGGGCACATTGCCGTTGCAATAGCCACTTTCGACATCGGTGATACCGCGCACATCAACAAAAACCGCTTCGGTGCACCAGAAGCAACCGCCACCCAGAGTAATGGTTTGCAGGGAATCAGTCATGGGTTCTCCGGTTAAAGTGGTTCGTCCTGAAGACGCAGCGGCATCTTACGCGGCGAACCCTAACAAGCTGTTTCTTTACGCAAATTTACCCAGTCAGGCAAGGTGAATGCGCCAAACCGGCTAACCTGCCCATTGACTGGATTCCGGCGAAAAGCTAAACTAATAACCCGCCAGTCAGTAATTTCATGTCTTTCCCCAAACTTTTCTGTGAAACCGCAAGAGGCCTTCCCGCCAAACGGGAGCGCCGCAAGGAAGCACGCCCCGGTGAGCTACTGGCCGCAGCCCTGGAATTGTTTGTTGAAAAGGGGTTTGCAGCCACCCGGGCAGACGAGGTTGCCAAACGTGCTGGCGTGTCCAAAGGGACGCTGTTTCTCTATTTTTCCAGCAAGGAAGAGTTGTTCAAGGCTGTTGTGCGGGACAACATATCGGGCCGATACCCGGGCTGGGCCGCAGAATTTGAGGCGTTTGAAGGCAGCACAGCCGACATGTTGCGCTACGCCATGAACTCGTGGTGGACCAGCGTGGGTGCCACTAAAGCGTCAGGCATCTCCAAGCTCATCATGAGCGAGGCGAGCAATTTCCCGGAACTGGCGGCGTTCTATCAAAAAGAGGTCATCGAACCCGGCCATGCACTGATTAGGCGGATTTTGCAGCGCGGGATTGACCGCGGGGAGATCCGTCCGATTGACATGACCCAGGCCGTTCACATCATCATGGCTCCCCTGCTCTATCTCGTTATGTGCAAGCATTGTTATGGAACTTTTGCCGATGAGAGTGCCAGGCTCGTCCCGGAGGAGTTTTTGGCAACGCAGGTTGACACCCTTTTGGATGGTTTGAGCCTGCGCCAAGCCGACAACGTTACCCCAGACAGGAAAGCAAAACCACAATGAAAAGCTGGATGAAATGGGGAGCCGCCGCCCTTGCGGTCGTTTTGATTGGCGCAGGCGTTGCGCGCGCGCTATCGGCCCGCAAAGCGCAACAAGATGCACTGGCGTTACAGAGCACGCAAAAAACAGAAGCTGTAGTGGAGCTGTCCTCTTTCGATCTGGTGCAGGCCAAATCCCGTGACCTGGCGCAAGGGGTTGTTGTCTCGGGGTCGCTGAAGGCGGTGAATTCTGCTTACGTCAAGGTGCGGGTGGCAGGTGAATTGCAAGGGCTGGTCCTGCGTGAGGGCGACTCCGTCAAAGCCGGGCAAGTGTTGGCCCGTGTCGAATCAACCGAATACAAGGCGCGGGTACGACAGGCACAGCAGCAGGCAGAATCAGCCAGGGCTCAGGTAGACATTGCCAAACGCACATTCGAGAACAACCGATCCCTGGTCAATCAGGGTTTTATTTCTACCACGGCACTGGATTCCTCCAGCGCCAGTCTGGCGGCTGCGCAGGCTAACTATCAGGCCGCACAAGCTGGTGCCGATGTGGCAACCAAAGCCCTGGATGACACCGTTCTGCGTGCGCCTATTTCTGGAGTGGTGGCCCAACGGCTCGCACAGTCCGGCGAACGCGTGGGTGTGGACACCAAGGTGCTGGAGATTGTCGATTTGGGGAAGTTTGAGTTGGAGGCCAGTTTGGGAGCAGCTGACTCCATGCAGGTCACTGTTGGACAGATTGCAAGCCTGTTGATTGAAGGCGCAAGCAAACCAGTCGCAGCCAGGGTGGCGCGGATCAACCCCACCACCACAGCCGGCAGCCGTGCTGTGCTGGTATATCTATCTATTGAATCAGCTACGGGGTTACGCCAGGGCATGTTTGGCCAGGGCACTTTGAACACGGGTCACACTCAGGCCCTGACAGCTCCGTTGAGCGCCGTGCGCACCGACAAGCCGGCGCCCTACGTGCAGTGGGTGAATAACAACCTGGTGGTTCATCAACCGGTAGAACTGGGCGCTCGCGGGGAATCGGACGGACAGATGATGGTCGTTATCCGGGGAATTCCCGAAAACGCCGTTCTGGTTGCAGGCTCGGTGGGCCCGCTGCGGGCTGGCACGGCGGTCAAGCTGGCCAAAACTCAACCGACAGCTCAGTAGCCTATGTGGTTCACTCGAGTCAGCCTCAATAACCCGGTATTTGCCACCATGGTCATGTTGGCCTTGGTGGTGCTGGGCATTTTTTCTTACCAGCGGCTGCAAGTTGACCAGTTTCCAAATATTGACTTCCCGGTAGTGGTGATCACGGCCGAATACCCCGGCGCATCACCAGAAATCGTTGAAAGCGAAGTCACCAAGAAGCTGGAGGAAGGCGTCAACTCCATTGCCGGTATCAATGCGCTGACTTCGCGCAGCTACGAAGGCCAGGCCGTTGTCATCATCGAATTCCAGCTGCATGTGGATGGACGCAAAGCGGCTGATGACGTGCGCGAGAAGGTGGCCATCATTCGCGCGGCTTTTCGCACGGAAGTCAAGGAACCCCGCGTGTTGCGGTTTGACCCATCCAGCCGGGCCGTGTGGTCGGTGGCGGTGCTACCGGATGGCGGTCATGGCAAGACAACAAACATCACGCCGGCTGCCAGCATGACAGCTGTCGAGCTGACCAACTGGGCAGATCAAACGCTGAAGAAACGCCTGGAAAATGTGCGCGGCGTGGGTTCAGTCACGCTGGTCGGCGGCACCAAGCGGGAAATCAACGTTTATCTCAACCCTCAGGCACTGGAAGCTTTTGGCATCACACCGGACCAGGTGGTGGCTGCGGTACGCAATGAAAATCAGGACCTGCCAGTCGGCGCCATCCGCTCACGTGAGCAGGAGCGCGTGGTGCAGATTGAGGCGCGCATGAAGCGACCCGAAGACTTTGGCAAGATCATTGTGACCCGCAAAAACGGCGCGCCCGTGTATGTGGACCAGGTCGCACGCGTGGTTGACGGGGCACAGGAGGCCGAGAATCTGGCACTTTACAACGGACAGCGAACATTGCTGCTGACGGTTCAAAAATCACAGGACGAGAACACGATTGGCGTAGTCAACGGCCTGCAAAAAACCCTGGCCGAGATGCAGCAGCAACTGCCACCGGGCGTGCGACTGGAACAAATTACCGATGGTTCGCGGCAAATCCGCGTGGCGGTTGAAAACGTGCGCCGCACGCTGATTGAAGGCGCACTGCTCACTATCCTGATCGTGTTCCTGTTCCTGAACTCATGGCGGTCCACCGTTATCACGGGCCTCACGCTGCCGATTGCATTGATTGGCACGTTTCTGTTCATGAACATGTTTGGCTTCACCATCAACATGATCACATTAATGGCGCTGTCCCTTTGCGTGGGCTTGCTGATTGACGACGCTATTGTGGTGCGCGAAAACATCGTGCGCCATGTGCAGATGGGCAAAACACCTTACAAGGCGTCACTGGATGGCACGCAAGAAATCGGCTTGGCTGTACTGGCCACCACGCTGTCCATCGTGGCTGTGTTCATGCCGATTGGCTTCATGGGCGGCATTATCGGCAAATTTTTCCACGAGTTTGGCATCACCATTGTGGCGGCTGTGCTGATCTCGATGTTTGTGAGTTTCACGCTGGATCCGATGCTCTCCAGCATCTGGCACGACCCCAGCATTGAAGCTCATGGTCGCCACCTCGAACCGGTGACGCTCTACGACAAGACAATTGGCCGGGTAACCGGCTGGTTTGACCATGCCACCGATTGGCTCGCCGACACCTATCAAGGCATCTTGCGCTGGGCGCTGGCGCACAAACTGAAGACACTGGCTTTGGCACTGGTCATCTTTATCGTCAGCATCTTCATGGTGCCTCTTCTAGGTACGGAATTTGTGCCCAAAGCTGATTTTTCTGAGACCTCGCTCAACTTCTATACACCGGTAGGTTCGTCCCTGGACGTGACCGAAGCCAAAGCGCGGCAGGTGGAAGGCATCATCCGTGAGTTCCCGGAAGTTCGGTACACGCTGGCGACAATCAACACCGGCAATGCACAGGGGAAAATGTACGCCAGTGTTTACGTTCGGCTGGTTGACCGGAAAGAGCGTAAACGCAACGTGGACGAATTGTCGGCAGCGTTAAGGGATCGCCTCAAACAGGTTCCTGGTATCACCGTCACGCACCTGGGTCTGCTGGATTCTGTGGGCGGAAATAAGCAGGTCGAATTTTCGCTGCAAGGCCCTGATATTCAGGAACTCGAACGCTTAACAAAGATTGTTCTGGAGAAGGTACGCCCAGTCCCTGGCCTGGTTGATCTGGACTCCAGCGTCAAAGCTAACAAACCAACGCTGGACGTTGAAGTTCGTCGTGAGGCCGCATCGGATCTGGGCTTGGGCATCGCGCAGATTGGCAGCGCCTTGCGTACATTGGTTGCAGGTCAAGCGGTTGGCACCTGGCGCGCCCCGGACGACCAGACCTACGACGTCAACGTGCGGTTGGCACCTGAGGCCCGAAACACCCCCGATGACCTGGAACGTATTCCGTTCGCAATGGGTAGCCTTGCTGACGGGAGCCCTCGCGTTGTTCGCCTGAACCAGGTGGCAACGGTTAAGGAATCCACTGGCCCCAACCAGATCAACCGACGTGACTTGACACGCGAAGTGGCCATCAACGCCAACGTTTACAACCGTTCGGCGGGTGAAGTGTCCGCAGACATCAAGGCCGCACTGGAAAGCATCAACTTCCCGCCAGGCTACCGGTATCAGTTTGGCGGTTCCACCAAAAACATGGCTGAGTCGTTCGGGTACGCGATTTCAGCTCTTGTGTTGGCAATTGTGTTCATTTACATGATTCTGGCCAGCCAATTCAAAAGCTTTTTGCAGCCACTTGCGCTGATGACTGCACTGCCACTGACCCTTATTGGTGTGGTCCTGGCGCTTCTGATGTTTCGCTCCACACTGTCGATGTTCTCGATCATTGGCGTGGTGATGCTAATGGGGCTGGTAACCAAGAACGCCATTTTGCTGGTGGACTTTGCAATTCGTGCCAGGGAAAGCACCATCGATGACGCTGGCGCGCATTTTCCTGGCATGGCCCGCAATGAGGCCTTGCTGATGGCGGCCAAAGTACGGTTACGTCCAATCCTGATGACCACGTTGGCCATGATATTTGGCATGGTTCCCCTGGCTTTTGCCCTGAGCGAGGGTTCAGAGCAGCGCGCTCCGATGGGGCAGGCAGTGATCGGCGGGGTGATCACATCGTCATTGTTGACCTTGGTGGTGGTACCAGTGGTCTATTGCTATATGGATGATCTAGCTATGTGGGTGCAGTGCAAGCTGGGATACAAAACACCCTTGACTCCAAGCAATGACATCGCCCCGGTAAAATTAAACAATATCAGCTAATATACCCGTAGGAGTATCTATATGAATTTGGAACAAGCCCGCTTCAATATGATTGAGCAGCAAATTCGCCCGTGGGACGTGCTGGATAGCCAGGTTTTGCAGTTGCTAGCCGTCGTCAAGCGGGAAGATTTCGTGCCTGCAGCACACCGGGCCTTGGCCTTTGCAGACATGGAGATTCCACTGCCAGGCGGGCAGTGCATGCTGACGCCCCGTGTTGAAGCCCGCATGCTGCAGGATTTGGCGGTGCGCAAGCATGAAAAGGTACTGGAAATTGGCGCAGGTTCCGGCTACATGGCAGCCCTGTTGGCTCACAAGGCACAACGCGTCATTTCGCTGGAGATCATCCCTGAATTGGCTGCCATGGCACGGAACAATCTGCAGAAAGCCGGCATCCATAACGCTGAGGCTCGACTGGGGGATGGCTCCAAAGGTATCCCTGTGGAAGGCCCGTTCGATGTGATTGTGTTGAGTGGATCAGTGGCAGAGATACCGCAGTCTTTGCTGGCCAACCTCAAGGTTGGAGGCCGCCTGGCTGCGATTGTGGGAGATGAACCCATGATGCGTGCAACGTTTATCACTCGTACGGCAGAAGCGGCTTTTCAGACCTCTCAACCCTGGGACACAGTAGCACCGAGATTGGTGAACTTCCCAGAGTCATCACGCTTCACCTTCTAAAGCACCAATTGTTTCTGACCCGCAGCGCCTCCAAGCCATGATCGATCAAGTACGCCCCAGTCAATTACCGATGTGGCTTCAGTCTGTGACAGCCATAGGTAAACCGTTGATACTCGACGTACGCGAACCATCAGAACTCCGCACGGCCAGCGTGAAGGCGGATGGTTTTGAATTGCTTACGATACCTATGGGCTCAGTACCGTTGCGGCTGTCGGAACTGGACCCGGAACGACCCATTGCCTGCTTATGTCATCACGGTGGGCGCAGCATGCAGGTCGCGGCCTTTCTGCAACGACAGGGCTTCGCCAAGGTGGCCAACATTGCGGGCGGCATTCATGCCTGGTCGACCGAAGTTGACCCGTCAATCGCGCAATATTGAAATCCATTTACACCGATTAACCCCAGTTCTGAAAAGACGATCATGACCCAATTCCGTTTGTCACCTGTGTTCATCGCCGTCGGTGTCGCCCTCGCGATGCCCGTGCGGGCGCAGAGCCTGGTCGAACTTTACGAATCTGCACGGAGTTACGATGCTTCGTTCAAATCAGCGCAATCTCAATACGAGGCGACTTTGGCGAGGGCTGAGCAGGCGCGTGCAGGCATTTACCCAACAGCCAATTTGTCGGCCGGTATTTCCCGCTCCAATCTGGACAGCAGCCTGGCGGCCAGTAACCGGTCCTTTGGAGGCCAGACGGCAACGATAAGTGCCGCGCAGCCCCTATACCGCCCCGCTAACGTAGCGAGCTATGAACAAGGTAAAAAGCAGATAGAAGTGGCACAGGCTCAGCTGAAGTCAGCTGACCAGGACCTGGTGATTCGGGTCAGCCAAGCTTACTTTGACGTCTTGGGGTCCCAGGACAGCCTGACCTTTGTCAAAGCGCAAAAGGCTGCCGTATCAGAGCAACTGGCGTCGGCGAAGCGAAATTTCGAAGTAGGAACCTCAACCATCACGGATTCGCGCGAGGCCCAAGCCCGATTTGACCTGGTAGTTGCACAGGAAATTGCCGCTGAAAATGATCTGCGCATCAAGAAAATTGCGCTGGAGCAACTGGTTGGCAAGTCTGGCGCAGCGCCCAAAGTTCTGGCTGCTCCTGTTACGTTACCCGTTTTGTCGCCAGCTGACGTTGGTGCGTGGGTTGGCAAATCAGAGGAAGAACACCCTGGCGTTAAGCAATCGCAGTTGGCACTTGATGTTGCCCAGCTTGAGACCCGGAAGGCAGAAGCTGGCCACAAGCCCACACTGGATTTGACTGGCAGCTATGCCATTGCCAACAACAACGGCACTTCAACAAGTTCACTGAACAGCCGGACTAACGTTGCCACGATTGGCCTCGCATTTAATTTGCCTCTTTTTGCAGGATTTGCAACACAGAACCGCATCAAGGAAACACTGGCACTGGAAGATAAAGCGAGAACCGATCTGGAATCCGCCAAAAGAACCGTTGCTCAAGGAACGCGTACGGCGTTCTTCGGTGTGCTGTCCGGCATGGGTCAGGTGAAAGCACTGGAAGCCGCAGAGGCATCCAGTCAGAGCGCTCTGGATGCCAACAAACTCGGCTACCAAGTGGGGGTGCGCATCAATATTGACGTGCTGAACGCACAAAGCCAGTTGTTTCAAACCAAGCGTGATTTGGCCAAGGCTCGGTACGACGTGCTGGTGGGTAGTTTGAAATTGCGTCAAGCCAACGGAACACTGACCTCGGATGACCTGCAGGGCATCAATGCCATGCTGATCAAATAGCCGTTTACCACGGTCACCTGTCCTGTTCGTCCGCCAGGACAGACAAAATTGCCGAAGCTGTTTTTTGAGACGCGCCTTGGTGAGCTAGAGCAAAATTCAGACACTTTCCTTGAGCCTCAGTCAAAGCATCTGGCTGATGTATCCATTTCAAAGCGGTTGCAAATCCACTTGTCATGTCACTGACTCGGCGAGCCGCACCTGACCGTTCGGCCCACTCGGCAGCATCGGAAAAATTGTAGGTGTGTGGCCCCATGACCAAAGGACAACCACAGGCAGCCGCCTCAATCAGATTCTGCCCACCAAAGCGCTCGAAACTTCCACCCAGCATTGCCACGTCACACATCGAATAATAAAGCGCCAACTCACCCATTGAGTCGCCCAGCCAGACATCAGCGCGGGTTGGATGACTTTTCCAGTGTGTTCGCCTCGACACGCTAAAGCCTGCGGAATCAAAAAGACGGGCAACGTCATCGACCCTTTGGGGGTGTCGCGGAACTACCAGAATTTGTACGAGATCCCCATCAGATCCTGCATGCTTTCGACTGGTCTTGTGCGCCAGTAGAGCTGCGATAAAAGCCGCTTCTTCGCCCTCGCGGGAACTAATGAGCGCTAACACCGGACGGCCAAACAACCTGCGCCACTCGCGCCCTTGCAGCAACTGATCGACGGCGGGCTGCGCATCAAACTTGATATTTCCCAATACACCTTTAACGGTTGCTCCGAGTTGCTCAAACCGTTCAGCATCCGCAGCACTTTGGGCAAACACTGCCGTCAAGTTGGCATATGCTGGGCCAGACAACCAACGAAGTCGATTTGCCGACTCAAAGGAAGACGCGTTGAGCCGGGCATTCACCAGCAAAAGGGGCGTTCTTTGTTGGGCACAAGAATGCACGAGATTAGGCCAAACCTCCGTCTCAAGCAATATCCCGACAACGGGACGAAAGTGCTCCAGAAAATATTTGGTCGCATGGCGGGTATCCCACGGTAGCCAGACTTGGCGGTCACCCGGACGTACCACGCTCTTGCCAGCGGCCCATCCAGTAGCCGTGCTATGCGTCAGCAGCAACGTCATACCGGGCCGCAGGGCACGCAGTTGATCAATCAATAGTGCCGCAGCACGAGTTTCGCCAAGTGAGACTGCATGGACCCACACCCAGCCAAAACTGGATGCGTCCCGATAGTGACCAAACCGCTCTTCGACGAGGAGTCCATATTCGTGTTCCCGCTTAGCACGGCGGTATAGCTTTTTTCTCAGCCACGGCTGAAGAAGCCATACCAGACCCGAATAGAGCCGGAGCGCCCAATACTCAATTCCGCTAAGTTTTTTTGCCATCAAATAACGATTGATAGACACGACCGATTCCAGCGGCCTCTGCCTGCAAAGTAAACTGCTGGACAACCGTTTCGCGCGCCCGTTCGCCCATCTGCTTTGCCGCATTGACATCCGACATGACACGCGCAATGGCATCTGCCAACGATTTTGCGTCGCCTGTCGGAACAAGCTCGCCATTGACGCCTGGCTGTACGAGTTGCTCAAACGCGCCCGTGCGGGAGCAAACCAGAGCGCAACCGGTCGCAGCGGCCTCGAATGGCGTCAGTCCGAAGGGTTCGTACCTCGGACAAGCGACGCAGAGCAAACAACGCTGGTACCAAGTATGCACGTCCTTCGCCGGCACTTCCCCAAGAAAGACGATGCGATCAGACATACCCGCCAGAGCAATTTTGTCGCGTAGAGCTTTCTCAAAGGCCTGATGTTGTGGCTGGGCAAGACCTGCAATCACAGCCGTTACCTCCGGCAACTGTGGCAAGACCTGAAGCATGGCATCCACAAAGACATCGGTACCTTTGTCCGGCCTGACGCGGCCAAACACCCCGATACCAAATTGACCACCTAATCCACTACTTTTCCAGACGGTCAATTTGTCCGATTCTTTGGAAAAACGATCGAGGTCTATCCCATGAGGAACCACAGCAGTTGTATTGGGCACAAAAGATGCTGCCAGATCCGTCGTGGAAATGACTGCATCCATTTGGGAAATAAGCCACCTCGGAAACACGCCGTGAAGATGCTGGGCAGCAGATGTGAAAACCAGCCGGATCGGCAAACGCAGTACGTCACGCGCAAAAATTCCGGCAACCATTTCATGGTCGCGACGAACATGCCATATCCGGAAGTCTCTACCTGCTGCCGGTTTTCGCGACAAATTGATAGCCTGAAGCAAAGTGGCGCCGGAGACGCCATTGGACATCAAACTTCCGCAGTAACCCAATCGCCACTGTTTTGCCTGCAAGGGAACAAGCGCATTAACCGTAGCGGAAACACCTGTGTAGCGGTGCTTTAGATTGAAAACAATAACTTCCGGATCGGCGTGCATCGCAGGCATCAACAAACCTTCATGGCATGGGTGTGACCAGCGATGCCATTCAATGGGCGCTGGCACCAATTTTCGCGTCAGGCTTTACACGATGCACAAGTGCCAACATCTCTTTTTCAATGCGTTGCAGTGCCTCGGACGTGTGCCCTTCAAAGCGCAATACCAGTACGGGTGTCGTATTGGATGACCGCATCAAACCGAACCCATCTGGCCAATCGACACGAAGACCATCAATGGTGTTGATCTGGGCAGGGCTAGGAAATTTTGCCAAGGCTATCGCCTTCTGGACCAATTGTGGCGCCTCTCCTTCCGCACAGGCAACATTCAGTTCCGGCGTGGAAAAACTGGTAGGTAGCGCATCAAGCACGGTATTCGCGTCGTCTGACTTGCTAACGATCTCCAAAAGCCGACATCCAGCGTAAGTACCGTCATCGAAACCGAACCAACGTTCCTTGAAAAAAATATGACCGCTCATTTCACCGCCTAAAGGCGAATTCACCTCTTTCATTCTTGCCTTGATCAACGAGTGCCCCGTTTTATACATCAAAGGTATGCCGCCCGCGTCAGCGATGGCAGGAGCCAGTCGTTGGGAGCATTTCACATCGAAGATGATCGTCCCGCCAGGAACGCGCGACAACACGTCACGAGCAAAAAGAATCATTTGCCGGTCAGGATAGATGTTGTTGCCCTGCTTGGTAACGATTCCCAACCGGTCGCCATCTCCATCAAAAGCAAGGCCAAGTTCAGCATCCGAAGTCTTCAGCGCAGCCATCAAATCCATCAGGTTTTCCGGCTTGCTGGGATCAGGGTGGTGATTGGGAAAATTGCCATCAACCTCGCTGAACAATTCAATGACTTCGCATCCAATAGCCCGGAAAATAGCTGGCGCCGAGGCTCCAGCGATGCCGTTGCCACAATCGACCACGATTTTCATCGGGCGTGCCAGCTGGATATCCGACACAATACGCGCCATGTAAGGAGCCTCAACATTGATGTTCCGTACACCACCCCCTGGCTTGAGGGACCAACTTTCTGCCTCCATCATGCGACGGAGATTTTGAATTTCTTCTCCATGGATAGCCCGCCCGCGCATGACCATTTTGAATCCGTTGTAATCTTTCGGGTTATGGCTACCTGTAACTTGTATACCGCTGGCACAAAGCGTATTTGCAGCAAAATACAACATAGGCGTAGTCACTGTACCCACGTCAATAACATCCAGTCCGGCCGCAACCAAGCCTCTGACCAGCGCAGCACTCAACGAAGGACCGCTCAAACGTCCGTCGCGACCCACGGCGACCGATGTTTCGCCTTCCATCCGGGCAACAGTTCCAAATGCCTTTCCAATACCCTCTGCAACCTGCTCCGTCACAGTTGAAGGCACGATTCCGCGAATGTCATATGCCTTGAAGATAGAGGGTGCCACTTGCATTTGCAGTCCTTTTTTTGGAATTGATTGGAGTCATTCTTTGGAGTGCAAAGATTGTATTCTTCGTGTATGGCAATCATCCGTTCCAGGAGGCAACAGGAAATTACTTAAAGGCGATCTTCACACTTTTCGCGGCTTCTTCATACAACGCCAGATACTGACGCGCAGCTTCCTTCCAGGAAAAGCTCTGCGTCATGCCTCGAATCATGATTTGCCGCCAGACCATAGGCTGGGCAAATATCCGTATCGCCTCTTTCATTGCGTGCGCTAGGGCCTCGGATGTTGCGGGCCCGAAATGAAATCCGGTCGCTTGATCATTCCGCAAGGATTCGGCATTTGTGTCTACGACGGTATCAGACAGTCCGCCCACACGTCTGACCACCGGTACCGTGCCATAGCGCAAGGCATACAGTTGGGTCAGACCGCAGGGTTCAAAGCGAGACGGGACCAGCATGGCATCTGCCCCAGCAATCATCTGATGAGCAAATGCCTCGTCATAACCCAGGCGCACGGCTATGCGACCCGGATTGGCAACGGCAGCGGCCTTGAAGGCGGTCTCCAATTTGGCGTCCCCATTACCTTGCACGGCCAATTGCGCACCTTCTGCCAGCAAAATGGGTAACGCCGAGAGCACCAGATCAAGACCTTTTTGCGACGTCAGTCGGCTCACCACACAAAACAGCAACGCCTTGGGGTCGCCCCGTAAACCGAGACTTTTTTGCAAGCTAGCTTTGCATTTGGCTTTTCCGTCAATTGTCGAGGCCGTATACGTACTTGCTAAGCCCATATCGGTCGCGGGGTTCCATATTTCGCCATCGACCCCATTTAGGATACCCGATACATCGGCTCCTCTGGCGCGAATCACACCCTCCAATCCGCAGCCAAACTCCTCGGTAGCCATTTCGCGCGCATAACTCGGACTTACCGTCGTGACGCGATCTGCATAGGTCAGCCCAGCTTTCATGAAGGAAAACTGGCCGTGAAATTCCAGGCCTGTCGGCGTCATGAGCCGGGCAGGCAACCCCAGCAGACGAAAGTCTGCCAAATCAAACAGTCCTTGATATGCCAGGTTGTGGACGGTGAACACTGTGGCAACACTAGCCGCCGGGTTGGCCGCGATGTAGGCACACGCCATCGCAGCGTGCCAGTCATGAACATGAAGAACATCAGGACACCAGTTTTCGTCAAGTTCCCCGGTTGCCAAGTGGGCCGATACCCAGCCTAACAAAGCGAAACGTTGGGCGTTATCAACCCATTCGCTGCCGTCTGCAGACAGGTAGGGATTGCCGGGTCGCTGATAAAGAAATGGTGCATCAACCATATAAGCAGAAATTCCGGAGTCCCCTAAACGGCCAAGCCAAAGTGACACCGTACCCGCACCAAAAAGAGCGCCAACATCGCGAACAAGCACCCGATTCTGGAGCCCTTCTTTTATGGCAGGTAAGCCCGGCAGTACCAGACGAACATCAGCCCCCTCTTCAATCAGCGCCTGGGGCAGAGCACCCAATACATCGGCCAGTCCACCTGTTTTTACTAGCGGAAACACCTCTGCAGCCGCATGGAGAACCTTCATGCCGTGATTTTGGTAAGCATTTCAGCAGTGACCAACGTGATACCGTTGGGGCTGCGATGGAAGCGGGCAGCATCTTCCTCTGGATTTTCACCAATCACCATCCCGTCAGGAATGCTGCAACCTCGATCCACCACCACTCGTGTGAGACGCGCATTGCGCCCCACCTGCACGCCTGGCAATAGCACTGACCAGTTCACGCTAGAGTAAGAGTGAACGCGTACGCTTGAAAAAAGTAAAGAGCGAAACACACTGCCCGAGACGATGCAACCACCCGACACGGTAGATTCAATAGCTGTGCCACGGCGGTCGTCCACGTTGTGCACAAACTTGGCAGGCGGCAGTTGCTCCTGATAGGTCCAGATTGGCCAGCGTGTGTCATACAGGTTGAGCAGCGGGTCGGTGGCGGTGAGGTCGATATTGGCGTCCCAATAGGCGTCAATGGTTCCCACATCACGCCAATAGGGCACTTCATTGTGCTTGGTGCCAACGGCACTCAGCTCGAAAGGGTGCGCGGCCGCGTTGCCATTGCGCACCGCGCGGGGAATGATGTCTTTTCCAAAGTCGTGGCTCGAATCAGGATCAGCCATGTCGCGTTCAAGTTCTTTGTAGAGGAAACGCGCGTTAAAGACGTAGATACCCATGCTGGCCAGCGACATATCTGCATGACCCGGCATCGCCGGGGGATCAGCAGGCTTTTCAACAAACTCTGTGATCATGTATTTGTCGTCAACAGCCATGACGCCAAAAGCCGAGGCCTCCTTGCGCGGCACCGCGATGCAGCCTACGGTACAGTCACGCCCCTTGGCCACATGATCGGCCAGCATGATCGCATAGTTCATCTTGTAAATATGGTCACCAGCCAGTACGACCACATAGTCCACTGATCGGTAGCTCGCCAAGATGTCCTGATTTTGATAAACCGCATCAGCAGTGCCACGGTACCAACTCTCTTCATCCGTACGCTGCTGCGCCGGCAGGAGGTCGACGAACTCGTTCATCTCGCTTTTGAGGAAAGCCCAGCCTCGCTGGAGGTGACGCAACAGGCTATGCGACTTGTACTGGGTGATCACGCCAATGCGGCGAATGCCGGAGTTCAGGCAGTTGGACAACGCAAAATCAATGATGCGGAATTTGCCCCCGAAATAAACGGCGGGTTTCGCCCTGCGATCGGTCAAATTCATGAGGCGACTACCCCGACCTCCAGCCAGAACCAAAGCGACGGTTCGCTTGGGCAGGTCAAAACTCAGGGCCAATTCGTCTGGTTTCATAGTGTCTCCATATTTTTTAGAAATACCTGGACGCCTCATCATCTTAATACCGTTAGAGGCATGCCGAGCAGGATGGTTACGGTGGTGTTACAGCATGCGAAAATCAGGTCAGCCGGCGGTTGGCCCAATACTTGCTGATACTTGGTGCCGTCGTTTTTTGCTGCTACCACTCAGCAGCTCTTCTAAGGATGTCCTCGTGAACTCAAGTTCTCCCATTGCGAAACACGCCCTGGCCGCCCAGATAGAAGAACATCTGCTCAGCACGGTAGGGGTTGCGTCAGCAGACGCTTCCGCCACCGACTTGATGCAGGCCGTATCCCAGGTAGCGCGGCAACACCTCTCCAGACGCTGGGTAGAGACCCAGGCACGCGACCGAGCTGCCAAAGCGCGTCGGGTGGTTTATTTGTCGATGGAGTTCCTGATGGGTCGTACGCTGTCCAATGCACTGGCCGCCCTGAACTTAACCGGCAGCGCCGCCCAAGGCCTCACCCAGCACGCCCAAACACTGGAAGACGTGGAGTCTCGGGAGCCAGACGCTGCTTTAGGCAATGGCGGTTTGGGCCGCCTCGCTGCCTGCTTCCTGGATTCCATGGCCACCGTGGGCCTGCCATCATTTGGCTACGGTATTCGCTACGAATATGGCATGTTCGCGCAAGATATCCAGAGTGGCTGCCAGACGGAGTATCCCGATCCCTGGCTACAGAACGGCACACCCTGGGAATTTCCGCGCGCAGACATCATGTATCCGGTCCGGTTTGGTGGCTGGGTTGAGCATGTGAATGGCAAAGCCATCTGGCAAAGCGCAGGGGAGGTAGACGCTAAAGCCTACGACATGGTGATTCCGGGCCACGGTTCCGAGAAAGTCAGCACGCTGCGTTTGTGGAAGGCCGTCGCACCGGCGCATATTGATCTGGGGGCATTCAACACTGGCGACTACGCACGCGCGGCCAGCGCAAAGAACGAATACGAAAACATTTCCTGGGTGCTTTATCCCAACGACAGCACACCCGCAGGACGCGAACTGCGGTTGAAGCAAGAGTATTTCTTTGTCGCTGCATCCATCCAGGACTTGGTACAACGTCATCTCGCTGAGTACCCATCGCTGGACAATCTGGCCGACAAAGTGGCCATTCACCTCAACGACACTCACCCCGCGATCGGGGTAGCCGAGTTGATGCGTGTCCTGTGCGATGACCACGGCATGCCGTGGGACCAGGCGTGGACGCTGTGCTGCAATACATTCTCGTACACCAACCACACATTAATGCCCGAAGCGTTGGAAACCTGGCCCGTTGGGTTGATGCATCACGTGCTGCCACGTCACTTGGAGATCATTTTCCGCATCAACAAGGAATTTCTGGACATTGCGGCCAGCCGACGTCCCAATGACCACGAATTTCTGGCACGTCTGTCGCTGATTGATGAAAACGGTGAGCGGCGGGTCCGGATGGCCCACCTGTCCATTGTGGGCAGCCACAAAGTCAATGGCGTATCAGCACTGCATTCCGAGTTGCTAGTTCAGACCATTTTTTCAGACTTCGCTTTTCTCTGGCCAGAACGGTTCACCAACATGACGAATGGCGTCACGCCGCGTCGATGGCTATCGCAGGCCAATCCGGGACTTGCTGCGCTGATAGACCAGACTTTAGGGAATTCATGGCGGCTTGACCTCGATCAGCTTAAACGCCTAAATGCCCATCAAGGTGACTCGGGATTCGCTGACAAATTCATGACCATCAAGCGCAACAACAAAGTCCGCCTGGCCGCGTACATTGAGCGCACAACGGGCATCAAGGTCAGTCCGGACAGCCTGTTTGACGTGCAGGTCAAGCGCATCCACGAATACAAGCGTCAACTTCTCAACGTATTACACGTCATCACGCGCTATCAGGCCATCCTGGCCAACCCGGGGGCAAACTGGGTGCCGAGAACCGTCATCTTTGCTGGCAAGGCGGCCTCCAGTTACCACACCGCCAAATCGATCATCCGGCTGATTCATGACGTGGGTTCTGTCATCAACAGTGATCCTGTAGTGGGGGACAAACTCAAACTCGTTTTCATCCCGAACTACGGCGTTTCAGTGGCGGAGATCATCATGCCGGGCGCGAACCTGTCAGAGCAGATTTCAACCGCGGGCACCGAAGCT
This sequence comes from Pseudomonadota bacterium, assembly GCA_029561195.1. GTDB lineage: Bacteria > Pseudomonadota > Gammaproteobacteria > Burkholderiales > Burkholderiaceae_C > Egaibacter. Next base: position 37,003 of record JAKQJK010000221.1, on the reverse strand, counting down.
TCAGGCACCGGCAACATGAAGCTGGCCCTCAACGGCGCGCTGACGATTGGCACCGACGACGGTGCCAACATTGAAATTCGGCAAAACGTCGGTGATGACAACATTTTCATCTTCGGCCTCAAAACTCCTGAAGTCCTTACGCTGCGCCAAAGCGGTTACCAACCCATGCGGCACTATGAAAATACGCCCGCCTTGAGATCGGTGCTGGACGCCGTGGCGGGAGGTCAGTTTTCACCAGGCGAGCCGGGGCGCTATCGTCAGCTGGTTGACTCCTTGCTATGGGGCGGAGACCACTACATGCTGCTGGCCGACTACGTCTCTTATGTGGAGACTCAATCACGTGTTGACGAACTGTACCGTTCACCCGCACAGTGGTGCGCGAAAGCCATCGCCAACGTGGCTGGCATGGGCGTCTTTTCATCAGACCGGACCATTCGTGAATATGCACGGCAAATCTGGCATATTGAACCGGATACCCACTAGTATCTAGTCTTCACGGCCGTCTCTGAGGTCCACAGTAATGCTCAATCAACAGGATATCGAACGCGTTTGTGACGCAAGTCATGACGATCCCTTCTCAGTGCTGGGACCGCATCGAATGCCTGACGGCCGGGTATCCGTGCGGGCTTTCATGCCAGGCGCGCAACAGGTGCTGGTGATCGATGCCGATTCGGGTCGGGTGCTGGCAACGCTGGCCAAACGGCATGACGATGGTTTTTTTGAGCGCGTCCTCACTGCAGCTCTTCACTCGACCTATCGGCTTCATGTTCGTTGGGCTGATGGTAGCGAAATGGTCATGGAAGACCCTTACCGGTTTCCGCCCGTTTTAAGCGACTTGGATGTGTGGCTTCTGGGTGAAGGCACACATCTGCGCCCCTATGAGGTGCTGGGCGCTACGCCTTCTGAACTCGACGGTGTGTCCGGGACCCGATTTGCGGTCTGGGCGCCCAACGCCTCTCGCGTCAGCGTCGTCGGGAACTTCAATCATTGGGACGGACGACGCCATCCGATGCGTTTGCGCCGCGAATGTGGTGTCTGGGAAATGTTTTTGCCTGGCGTGATGACAGGCGCACTTTACAAGTTTGAAATTCGATCCCGCGATGGTCAGGTATTACCGGCCCGAGCAGACCCCTACGCCTTGCGGTCTGAATTGAGGCCTGCCACAGCCAGTGTGGTTGCCACCATGCCACCGATGATTCCGCCATCCGCTGAGCGGCAACGTGCCAACGCACTGGATGCCCCGATGAGCATCTATGAAGTGCATTTGGGCTCCTGGCGCCGAATCGCCGATGAAAATGCTGGCGGCCCAGGCCGTTGGCTCAATTGGGACGAACTCGCTGATTCACTTGTGCCCTATGCCAAGGACATGGGTTTCACCCATCTGGAACTGCTGCCCATCAGTGAGCATCCGTTTGACGGCTCATGGGGCTATCAACCGGTTGGGTTGTATTCGCCAACCTCACGGTATGGCGAAGCATCGGGGTTTGTCCGTTTTGTGGCACGCTGTCATGTGGAAGGCATCGGTCTTTTGCTGGACTGGGTGCCCGCGCATTTTCCAACCGATGCGCATGGGCTGGGCAACTTCGATGGAACCCACCTCTACGAATACGCCGACCCGCGAGAGGGATTCCATAACGACTGGAACACCCTGATTTACAACCTGGGGCGTACAGAAGTGCGCAACTTTCTGGTTGGCAACGGTCTTTACTGGCTGGAGCGATTTGGGGTGGATGGCCTGCGCGTCGACGCCGTAGCCTCCATGCTCTACCGTGACTACAGCCGCAAGGCAGGCGAATGGATTCCCAACGCACATGGTGGGAGGGAAAATCTGGAAGCCATTTCGTTTCTCAAGCGCGTCAATGAAGTCGTTGCAGACCAGCGGCCCCAAGCCATCACGGTGGCAGAAGAGTCCACCGCTTTCCCGGCAGTTTCACGTCCAACGTATGTTGGCGGCCTGGGGTTCCACTACAAATGGAATATGGGCTGGATGCACGACACGCTCGCTTACATGGCGCGGGATCCTGTTCACCGCAAGCACCACCAAGGCGAGATGACTTTCGGGTTGGTCTACGCCTTCAATGAAAATTTTGTTTTACCGATCTCCCACGACGAAGTGGTACATGGCAAGGGCTCTCTATTGAACAAAATGCCGGGTGACCGATGGCAGCAGTTTGCCAATTTGCGCGCCTATTTCGGCTTCATGTTTGGACATCCGGGCAAAAAACTGCTCTTTATGGGTTGCGAATTCGGCCAGCAACGCGAGTGGAACCATGACCAGAGTCTGGATTGGCATTTGCTCGATGACGGGCCCGACTCTCATTTGCATCAGGGCGCCCAGCGTCTGGTACGTGATCTCAATCACCTGTACCAGGATACCCCCGCGCTGCACAGTCTGGATTTTGTGTCCGGTGGTTTTGAATGGATTGAACACAACGACGCTGATCGATCCGTGCTGAGCTTCATCCGCCGCGGACTGGATGATCGCACCTGCATGGTGGTGGTCTGCAATTTCACCCCTGTGGTTCAGAAAGGCTATCGATTGGGTGTGCCCCAGCCGGGCTCTTATCGCGAGCGACTCAATACCGACTCTGCCCATTACGGTGGCAGCAACGTTGGAACACCACTGGGTATTGCAACCGCGCAGCAGGTCGCCTGGAACGGGAAGGCCTGGTCTGTGCTGCTGGACCTGCCGCCTCTTGCCACCGTGATGCTCGAATGGAAGGCCTGAAGCTGCAGTCGGGCCACCCGTGGCCTTTGGGAGCACATTGGGACGGCAACGGAATCAACTTTGCTGTCTTCTCGGCCCATGCCCACAAGATGGAGTTGTGCCTCTTTGACGAGACTGGAGAACACGAAGTCGCCCGTCATACCCTGCCCGCCCATACGAGTGACGTATGGCACGGCTACCTTCCCGACGCGCGACCGGGCCAGGTCTACGGATTGCGAGCCTACGGGCCTTGGCGACCAGATCGCGGGCATCGGTTTAACGCATCGAAGTTACTGCTGGACCCCTATGCCCGCGAAGTGGTCGGTTCGTTCGAGTGGCGCGATGAACACTTTGGCGGAGACCGCAAGCTTCCGCTGCATCCTGATACACGTGACAACGCGACACTGGCTCTTAAGGCACGGGTTGTCGATGAAGCCTATGACTGGGAGAACGATCGCGCACCACGTACCCCGCTGGCAAGCACAGTCATCTATGAGGTACACGTCAGGGGCTTCAGTCGCCTCAACAGCCACATCCCGCCCGCGCTGCGTGGCACCTACGCCGGCCTCGCACACGACGCTTCCATCCAGCACCTGAAGCTACTTGGCGTCACCGCCGTCAGCCTCCTGCCCGTCCATTTGTGTCTGGATGAGGAGCGCCTGCACAAGCTAGGTCTGAAAAACTATTGGGGTTACAACACCCTAGGCTTCTTTTGCGCCAATCCTGGCTTGGCCAGCGTGGGACAAGGGCACACTGCACGCGACGAATTTCGCACCATGGTCAAGGCCTTGCACAGTGCGGGCATGGAGGTCCTGCTGGACGTGGTGTACAACCACACGGCGGAGTCAGACGAAAACGGTCCGACCTTGAGCTTTCGCGGACTGGACAACGCCAGCTACTACCGGCTACCACCCGATTCTCGCGAACAGTACGAAAACCACACCGGCTGCGGCAATACTCTGGACATTCGGCAGCCACGTGTGTTGCAACTGGTTCTGGACAGCCTGCGCTACTGGGTGAGCGACATGCATGTGGACGGCTTCCGGTTTGATCTGGCACCCGTTCTGGGCCGGGGCGACCATGGTTTCAGCCGCGACGGCGCCTTCTTTACCGCGCTCGCACAAGACCCTGTTCTTTCACGCGTCAAGATGATTGCCGAGCCTTGGGACATCGGGCCCGGTGGCTACCAGGTCGGCGAATTCCCGCGCGGCTGGCTGGAGTGGAATGATCATTTTCGTGATGCCATGCGCCGCTTCTGGATTCACCCCGAGCAGCCAGCCAGCACGCGTGGCGATTTCGCCTTGCGGTTATGTGGCTCATCAGATTTGTACCAGCCGCGTCAGCGCGCGCCAGCCGAGTCTGTCAACTATGTGGTTTCCCATGACGGCTTCACGTTGCATGATCTGGTCAGCTACAACAACCGTCATAACCTGGCCAACGGCGAACACAACCGTGACGGGCACGGTCACAACCTCAGCTACAACTGCGGCGTGGAAGGGCCCACGAAAAAACCCGTCGTCAATGCCCTGCGTGGGCGGCTTCAACGCGCGCTGATTGCAACAACCTTGCTGGCACAGGGCACACCCATGTTGTGCGCGGGCGATGAACTGAGCCATACGCAGCGCGGCAACAATAACCCCTATTGCCAAGACAACGAGACCACCTGGATCAACTGGGCGCATGCGGATGCAGACCTCATCACGTTCACAGCCCGTGTGATCGCACTGCGCCGCGAAGCCATGCCTTTTGCCAACCACTGGTACAGCGGGTTGACGGATCCGCTGGGCCTGCATGACCTCGCCTGGCTGCAACCCGACGGTAGCCCGTTGCAGGGTCTGGCGTGGCAAGACCCCTCTTCGCATGTGATGGGCTGTCTGATTGGCCGGCCAGGTGGTGCCAAGGCGCCGCTGTTGCTGCTCGTGAACCCTGAATACTCTGACCACCCCTTTATGTTGCCGGCCGGTGTCTGGCAAGCGGTGCTTGACACCTCGCATCCACGCGGACTGGCAACCTGGCATGGCCAGGGTGAGGTGCCTTTCGCCCTGCAGGCACACAGCCTGGTGGTGCTGGCTGCAGCGGGCGCATCGATCAAGGGACTGTAAAAACATGAAACTGCCCAGAGCCAGCGGCATCTTGCTGCATCCAACCAGTTTGCCAGGTCCTCACGGCTCTGGCGATCTCGGCCCCGCCGCCTATCATTTTGTGGACTGGCTGGTGGGTGCCGGGCAAAAGCTGTGGCAAATCCTGCCGCTGGGCGGAATCGGTCCAGGCAACTCGCCTTACATGAGCAGCTCCGCATTTGCCGGCAATCTGCTGCTGATTGATCTGGCCGAATTGCAACAACGTGGCTGGCTAGCCGCAGCCGATCTGGAACCCGATGCCACGTTCGAGGATGAACGCCTGAATTTCAGCGCGGTTGTTCCCTGGCGAATGACCCGTCTGGAACGGGCTGCACACCAATTTGAGCTGAAGGCCTCCGTACAGGAGCGCGCGGATCTGGCGGCCTTCACAGCATCGCAACGTGACTGGCTGCTCGACTACACTCTGTTCATGACGCTGGCCGACGCCCACGGCTGGCGCGACTGGTGCGACTGGCCCGCTCCACTGGCCCAACGCGACCCCGCGGCTTTGAAAGCCGCGCAGGATCAATACGCCCACCGCGTAGCTTTCTGGACTTTTTGTCAGTGGTGCTTTTTCCGGCAGTGGCTGCGGCTCAAGGCCTATGCCAACGAGCGCGGCGTGAAGATCGTGGGCGATGCCCCCATCTTCATCGCTTACCAGAGCGCCGAAGTCTGGGCACACCCGGAACTGTTTGAGCTGGATGCCCAAGGCCGTGCGCTTGTGGTAGCCGGTGTGCCACCGGACTATTTCAGCCCCACCGGCCAGCGCTGGGGCAACCCGCTGTACCGCTGGCGCGCCCACGCAGCCGAAAACTACGCCTGGTGGGTGCAACGCGTGCGCCGCACGTTCGAGCTGGTGGACATTGTCCGCATCGACCACTTTCGCGGCTTTGCAGACTATTGGGAGATCCCGGCTGAAGAACCTACCGCTATCCATGGCCGCTGGCTGGCTGGGCCAGGCGCGGCACTGTTTGAGGCCATCCGTGCCGCGCTAGGCGACTTACCCATCATTGCAGAGGACCTGGGCTTGCTTACCCCCGAAGTCACCACCCTGCGCCGCAAGTTCGACCTGCCCGGCATGCGCATCCTGCACTTTGCGTTTGGCGGCAGCAATGACAACAACTACCTCCCCCACAACTACGACGCCAACACCGTGGTGTACACCGGCACGCACGACAACAACACCAGTCGAGGCTGGTGGCAGGAAGCATCTGATGCCGAGCGCCAGCACGTGCGCGAATATTTGTCACTGCGGCCAGAAGACGAACCCTCCATCCATTGGGAACTGATCCGCGCGGCCTGCGCCTGCGTAGCTGACACCGCCATTCACCCGATGCAGGATGTGCTAGGGCTGGGTGGACAAAGCCGCATGAATCTGCCTGGCGTGGGCGAAGGGTATTGGGAATGGCGCTTCAGCTGGGAACAAGTGAAACCCGAGCATGCGCAGCGGCTGGTGCGATTGGCTGCGTTGTACCGCCGGTGAGGATCAAAGCGCATTGACCGAAGGCAGCAAGCCCGCCAAGTGCTTGCGCCCCACCGGAGTCACCTCCAGCGCTCGCTCGCCATCATGGCGGCGCAGCCAGCCCTGCTGAAGGCAGCGCGCCAGCAGTGCTTTGGGCAGTTTGCCTGCCATGTGGTCGCGGCGCTCGGACCAGTCCAGGCATCGGTAGGCCACGCGGTTGGAAGCGGACGGTTTGGCTTGGTCCATGCCGTCCACCGCAAAGCCCAGCGCATTCAGCCCGGCCTTGCCCTGGGCGGAGAGCAGGTAGCCATCGCCAGCGGGGTACAGCCATTCTTTGGACAAGAGCTGCGAAAACATCTCCACCCCAAGTTGTCCCGCCAAGTGCCCGTAGCAGCAGCGGGCAAAGCGCAGCCGCTGGCGGGTGGGGTTGGCCCAGGTGGCTGTGTGGGTGCGGCGCTCCGCAATCAGCGCCATGGCCTCCAGCGCGTGGGCCACCTCATCGTCGGCTAATCGGTAGTAGCGGTGCCGCCCGCGCTGCTCGCACACCAGCAGCTCAGCCGCCATCAGCTTGCCCAAATGCCCGCTGGCCGTGGCGGGCGTTACGGACGCGGCCCGCGCCAGCTCGCCCGCACTGGCGTACTCGCCAGCCAGCAGGTAGCACAGCATGCGGGCGCGGGTGGCGTCGGCAATCACGGCGGCAACGCTGGCCAGCTTGGGCTCGTGGGGTGTGGAAGTCATGCGGGTGGAGTGTGGAGCGCCAGCAGCGCCGAGTTGGAATCGTGCGGGGCCTCGTCGCGCTGAGTTTGAGTGTAGTCGCGCAGCACCTGCGCCACGCGAATGCGGTACTCGGCAAACACCGCTGCGCGCCCCTCGGCCTGCCCTGTGCGGTGATCAGTCTGACTGCGCCACGCACGCACGGCGGCTTCGTCGCGCCAGTAGCTTAAGGACAAGTAGGTGTCGGGCCGCGTCAGGCTTTGAAACCGCTCCACCGACACAAAGCCGTCGATCGCCTGCAAGTGCTCTCGCAGTGTGGCGGCAATGTCAAAGTAGCGCGCCTCTTGCCCCGGCAGCGGCCTCACCTCAAACAGCACGGCAATCATGCGGCCTCCAGATAACCGGTGGGCGCTTGCAGGTAGCTGTCGTGCACCACTAGGGGAAAGGTCCGCTCCTCTTTCAGGATAAAACGCTCGCGCTGGGCAAACGCAAAGTTGGCCTGAGCCTCGTCATCCGCGCGCAGGCGCTGGCGGTACGCCTCATACGCTGCCAGGCTGGGGAAGGAGATAAGCCCCCAGGCCTCGTAGTTGCTGCCTTCGTGCGGCGCGAAGTAGCCCAGCAAATGCCCACCCAGGCGTGGGATGATGCGCGCCCAGTTGTTGGCGTAGGCCGCGAACTGGTTTTTCTGGAACGGGTCGATTTCGTAGCGAATGAAGCAGGTGATGGTCATGTGACTCCTCGGGTGGTGATTGAAGGAGTCTGGAGGGGAAATCTTGGAAATGCTTTGGTGGGTGGCGAAATGAGTACAACTTACGGCTAGCCAGTAACACTTGTCTCGGTCAATTTGGGAGATTGAATTGCGAGCCCGCTGGAGCGGCCAATTTTCTCAAGTCGCTCCGCTGCCCACTGAGAAGCGGATAGTTGTGTCCAAGCTACTCCCGCGAACTCATCCGCGCTCAATTGAAGCTTTGTGTTGACGGGAAAAACTTTACTAATGCGCTCCACCTTCATAACAAGTTGCGGTTCTTCGGTCGCAGACGTCGTAAATGGCAACTTCATTGGATGCTCACCTGAACTTCGCGGCCCCAGATTCCAGAAAGTTCTACGTGCACTTGAAATACCAGTTCCGGATTTGCCGTCTTTACCCTGCCCTTGCTTTGCGATTGATTAAAGGTTAGTTCAATGTTCTGCGACTTGACACGGGCTTTGCCAGCATGTGGCTGCTGTCGAACCGCCAAATTTGGAGCGAGTCCATATATCCTTTAAGGACAACAATTGCCTCAAAATATCGAAGCCCGATGCGCCCCAACCCCGCCATCGCCCCATACGCCAAGGCCAACGTCACATTCCCCGCCGCACGTGGAGCATCGCCACACGCAAACACGTTGGGCACGCTTGTGGCCTTGTATTCGTCCACTTTGATGGATAGGCCCATGGGGTCTTATTCCAGCACCACGTCGGCAACGACATTGATGCGCTCGATAATTGGCAACCACCTCACAGACCACCCACCCAGGAGCCTGTTATGTCCCTCACGATGTTGAAAACCCTGTTTGCCCAAAAGACCTGGGCCAATGCCGAGTTGTACGACTGCATGGCCCAGGTGGACCCAGCCTATCACGCCGAGCCGCTGCACACCGCCATCCGCACGCTCAACCACATCTACGTGGTGGACCGCATCTTTCGTGCTCACTTGGTCGGCGAGGCCCACAACTACACGCAGAGCAACACGGTAGAAACACCCACGCTGGCCGAGTTGCACTTTGCCGCGGCAGAGACAGACTTGTGGTTTGAGTCTTACCTGGCGGCGCTGGACGCGGCCGCGCTGGCAGAAAGCCTGACGTTTCGCTTTACCGATGGCGATGCCGGGCGCATGACGCGCGAGGAAATGCTGTACCACGTGCTCACCCACGGGGCTTATCACCGCGGCAATGTGGGCCAGGTGCTCAAGGGCATTGCCGTCACGCCACCGCGTGATCTGCTGACCAAATTTCTCCATCAGCGTGAGCCTGCCAGACGCCAGTACGCCTGAAATAGCCACCGGTGGCCCGTCAAAGGCTGTCGCCAACCTTCCGAGGCGCATGTCCGAAAACGGCTAGTCAACTCCACCCTGCGGCGTATCATTCACCGCATGACTGCCACCCCGGACACTACCGCCCAAGACATCCGCTACCTCGCCCTCAAGGCCCGCGATGCACGATTCGACGGGCGATTTTTCACGGGCGTCACCTCCACCGGCATCTACTGCCGCCCGGTTTGCAGCGTCAAAACACCCAAGCGCGAGAACTGTCGTTTCTTTGACCATGCGGCGCAGGCCGAGGGCGCCGGATTCCGGCCCTGCCTGCGTTGTCGACCTGAGTTGGCACCCCATTCGGTGGTGTGGTCGATTCAGGATGCGTCTTACATCCTGGCGCACCAGGCCGCGCGCCTGCTGGACGAGCCCGAGTCGTGGGGTCCGGATGCGTTATCGGTGCAAACGTTGGCAGACCGGCTCGGTGTAAGTGACCGCCACTTGCGACGGATTTTTGAGGTGCAATTCGGCGTATCGCCACTGCAATACCTGCAGACACGCCGCCTGCTCACCGCCAAACAGTTGCTGGCCGACACCAACCTGCCCATCACCCAGATCGCGCTGACCAGCGGCTTTGCCAGCGTGCGCCGGTTTAATGCGGCGTTTGTGGCGCACTACCAGCTCAACCCCACTCAGCTGCGACGCGCGGGCACGCCTGCGAGCGGGCAAGGCATCACCGTCAAGCTGGGCTACCGGCCACCGTATGACGTGGATACGATGCTAGCGTTCATCGGCAAACGCACCATGAACGCTATTGAATTCGTAGCTACTCACGAAAACTACAAAAGGGCTGGAAGGACATTTCGTATTGAATCGGGTGGCAAAATGCACACCGGCTGGCTGATTGCCGACTTCGACACGGCACGGTGCCAGCTGGTACTTCAGGTGAGCGACTCGCTGCGCGACGTGTTGCCACTGGTCATCCGCCGGGTGCGCGCTGCGTTTGATCTGGACGCCGACCCGCATGCCATCAACCCCACGCTGCACGACAGCTTCCCCGATGGCGACGGTCTGCGCGTGCCGGGCACGATGGACGGCTACGAGCTGGCCGTGCGCGCGGTGCTTGGCCAGCAAATCACGGTCGCCGCGGCACGCACGCTGGCCCAGCGCCTGGTGAACACCTTTGGCGAACCCATCAACACGCCCTACCCCGAGCTGACGCGGCTGTTCCCCACGCCCGCCGTTCTTGCTGCAGTCAGCGGCGACGCGCTGGGCTCACTGGGCATCGTGAAACAGCGCCAGGCTGCAATCCTCGCCATAGCGCAGGCCGTTGCAGAAAAGCGCCTGCAATTACATGCCGGTGCCGATGTGCCCGCCACGGTTGCAGGGCTCAAGGCGCTGCCCGGCATCGGTGACTGGACCGCGCAATACATCGCCATGCGGGCGCTGCGCTGGCCCGACGCATTTCCGGCAGGTGATGTGGCGCTGCACAAGGCTTTGGGTGTGCAGGAGGCCAAAAACCCCGCACGCGTGGCTGAAGCAGCGTCACAAATCTGGCGGCCCTGGCGCAGCTACGCGGTCATCCGTGCGTGGAGCACCTTGCCGGTTGCTACAAAACACGTAGCTACTCACGCATATCCGGTGGGCGCTAGAGCCTTAAACGACCACTAAATTGGAATGTTTTCATGAAATTTCATCCCTCCCTTGTCAAGAGCACGTTCACCAGCCCGATGGGGCCTATGACACTGGCCGCCACCGATACGGGCCTGGCCGGTGTCTGGTTTGAAGGCCAGCGCCACCACCCTGATCTCACCGACTGTCCCGTCAATGACCGGCACCCGGCTCTGGTGCTGATCAAACAGCAGCTTAGCGACTACTTTGCTGGTCGGCGAAACCATTTTGATGTGGCTCTGGACATCAATGGCGGCACTTTATTTCAACAATCGGTCTGGCGTGCGCTGCTTAAAATTCCCCCGGGTCAAACCACGAGTTACGGCAATATCGGCAGGCAGATTGGCAACCCGGCGGCGGTGCGCGCCGTGGGGGCTGCGGTGGGCCGCAACCCGGTGAGCATCATCGTTCCCTGCCACCGTGTGCTGGGTGCCGACGGTTCACTCACCGGTTACGCGGGTGGGCTGGACCGGAAAACCGCTTTGCTCAAATTGGAGCGTTCCCTGGAGCGTTCCGTGCCCGCAACCAGCAGAACTGCATGAAAAAATCCATCCTGATCGACTTTGTTTCCTTGGCCGCGATGTGGGGCGCTTCGTTTCTGTTCATGCGTATGGGCGCCGCCGAGTTTGGCGTGTTTGCCACCGCCGGGTTGCGGGTAGCCATTGCCGCAGCATTTTTGACACCCATCCTGTGGTTCAGCGGACACTGGGGTGAACTCCAGCGCAAGGCAGGTGCCATCCTGTTCATTGGCTTGCTGAACTCCGGCATTCCGTTCGCGCTGTTTTCCTATGCCGTGCTATCGATCACTACCGGCATGACGTCCATCCTGAATGCCACGGTGCCGCTGTTTGGTGCCGTCATTGCCTGGCTGTGGTTGAAGGACAGACCAAGCAATTCGCGCATTCTGGGGCTGTTGATCGGTTTTGGCGGTGTCATTTTATTGGCGGGTGAAAAAGCCAGTTTCAAACCGGGTGGCACGGGTTGGGCCATCCTGGCGTGCTTATTGGCAACCGTTTGCTACGCCTTTGCAGCCAGTTTTACCAAGCGCTACCTGACCGGCGTACACCCGCTGGCCACGGCCACCGGAAGCCAGCTCGGTGCGAGCATCGGGCTGGCCTTGCCCACCTTCTGGTTCTGGCCTGCCCAAATGCCCGGCCTGAAACCCTGGCTGGCGCTGGGGGCGCTGGGGGTGGTATGCACCGGCGTGGCCTACATCCTGTACTTTCGCCTGATTGAGCGCGCCGGCCCTGCCCGAGCATTGGCCGTCACGTTCGTCGTACCCGTGTTTGCGCTGACCTACGGCGGGCTGTTTCTGGGTGAACAGCTCACCTTGTGGATGCTGGTCTGCGGCGTGATCATTGTTTGCGGGACCGCACTGTCGACGGGTTTGCTCAAGCTCGGCAAATGAAGGCCGCGGCCTACCCGTAGAAAAAGCGCAACGTGTTGCGGCCGGCAGCCTTGGCTTGGCACATCGCGTAATCGGCCCGCTTCAACGGCTCTTCAAAACTTTCCTGAGAATCCCCGAAGAGCGTCGCACCGATACTGGCCGAGCCATTGTGTGTGTAGCCAGAGAACTGATAAGGCTTGCTAAGCGAAGACAGTATTTTTTCACCCACACTCTCCGTCTGCATGGCGGCGCCCGCGACGTCTTCACTCAACTCTTCCAGCATCACCACGAACTCGTCGCCACCCAGATGGGCAACCGTGTCACCTTCGCGAATACAGGCCGTGAGCCGCTTTGCGACCTGCTGCAGCAACAAATCTCCGGCATCATGGCCCAACGCTTCGTTAACAGACTTGAAGTTATCCAGATCAACGAACAGTAGTCCCCTTTTGTTCACGCGACGTGACCCGGAAGCCAGGGCGTGCTTCAAGCGGTCCATCAACAGGCGGCGATTGGGCAGACGGGTTAACGCATCATAAAAAGCAAGACTCTGAATCTGGTCTTCAGCGGCTCGCCGTTCGGTGATGTCCCGCACAAGGGCAACAAATCGGGCTTCATCACCTTGGGATTTGGTTTTGGGGGACAAAGACAATTCAAACCAGCGGTTACCCTGCGCGAGAATCAGCTCACACTGTCGACCTGTGGACGAGCCATGGGCATTGGCCTCCATCAACGCAGCCAGAAACACAGTTGCCAGTGCGGGCGGCATCGCCTCGGAAACGGTTTTCCCCACAAAGGGCATGCCCGAGGGTATCAACGGATCAGCGCTGCGGGAGTTGCAGTCGTATATTTTTCCAGTCAGCCCAAGCTCAAACAGAAGGTCTGGAATGGCGTCTAGCGTTGCCTGAAATTCGGTTCGCGCCCGCGCCAGATTTTGCGCCGATGTATCCAGTTCATCAGCCAGAACGCGGATCTTCTGGGTTGCACGGTGCTGGCGTCTGAGCATTGTGCGCAGCGACCACCAGAACAGGCCGAGGATCACGCTTAAAACGGCCACCTGTCCAATAGCCGCCTCACGCCCCGGCGCCAGCGCTCGATCAAGCGTAGCGACCGACACGTAGTTGCTCATCACCCAGCTGTGTTCACCCGCCAACTCCAGCGTCACCGTACTTTGGTGCGCAATCAATCCGGCATCAGGGTTGCCATTGGCCAAGGTCAAATTACGACGATCATGGATGCGTATGCTCGACCGAGTATCCTGCAATACAAAATTCGTCGGATGGGCTTGTGCAGAGGATGGTTTGTTCGCCAGCATCGCTGCGCGCTCGGCATCAGTCAGGGGAACCTCGGGCAGGCCAATCAATATTGCTTCGAGCACATTGCTTCGGAGTACCGCGGTCACAAGGCCCTTGAAGCGACGACTGAACAAATCAAAAATCGGCACCGACATCGAAAATCCAAAGGTGTTTCTTACGTCTCCATGCCGCACTGACGTGTACTGCGAGTTATCACAGGTACGTAAAAGCCCCGAATTCACCGGAAGGATGCCTTCCAGACCGTCCACCGGCATGACGGGATTGCTGGTGCGAAAGTAGGCCAGTTGCCGGACGTAATCAAGGTACTCCTCGCTCTCGTCTTGCTCAGGGCTGTCCGCAGAACCATTCTTGACGTTGTTCAAAGCCGCTGCGCGGTTGATGCGATCAACAATGACCTGATCAAACATCGCAAAGGGAACTTGTCCCAATTCCGGACGAAATCCGTCATGAACGATGTAGACTTCCGATACGGATACCGATGCTGCTATATGGTTATAGAGTTGCTGTACCGTCTCGAAGTCAGTGGACGACATACGCCCCAAGGCCACCACATCCTGATCTGCTGATGTACGATTTATTTGTGGACTAACCCGCACCCCGGGGAGCAGTGAAATAGTCCGTATGGTGTGATAGGTCCGCTTGAGAGCACCTTCGATTTCCATGGCCTTGCTCTGTAAGGCGGCGTCGGCATCGTTACGTACTTTTTCTTCAATCAGGGTGCTCTCGACGCGCCAATTGATCCACACCATCATGGTGATCAGCGCCCAAAGCAGCAAAAATCCGGTGGCCATCGCCCGCGGCAGGAAAGGTCGCAACTTGATCGCGTTCAGCATCGACATCTGCGTTTTCCACCTTCACGAAACCGACCTGAAACTGGGCCGTTCAACACCTGCCCACCGAAACCATATGGGTAAAAAAACCCAGTCCAGATTTTCGAGGATTTTGTCACGGAAATCCCCGGCATTAGTCCGAACGGACTATTGTGAAGTAGGCGATCAAGTAGACAATTGTTTACATATTTCTTTTTCCATGAGGGATTGCTGTGCGAATCCTGCTCGCTGAAGACGATTCGGTACTGGGGGATGCGGTCTATAAGTCGACCTGTCGCTCCGGGTTTGCCGTTGACTGGGTTAAGACTGGACGCGACTTTGATAGTGCAGTTGCTAACCACCAGTATGATTTCGTGATCCTGGATCTGGGCTTCCCCGACGATAGCGGTGAATTTCTCCTTCAGCGTTTGCGGGCCAAGAGCCCGCATATACCCGTGATCGTGGTTACCGCCCGGGGGAGTATTCAAGACAAGGTCACTTTGTTGAATATGGGTGCTGATGATTTCCTCGTAAAACCTTTTGATCTGGATGAGTTGTCCGCCAGGATTCGGTCCTTGCTTCGCCGGTTACCCACCGAAGATGCCGATGCGGGTGCATCTGTCCACGGCCCATTAACCCTGTTCCCCTTGAGATTCGGAGCGACTTGGGGTGGTGAACCCATTTCGTTGACACATCGGGAATTCTGGGTGCTGGAGGTTCTCGTTCGACGAAAAAATCAGGTGTTGACACGTGCGCAGATAGAAGAGGCGCTGTATGGGTGGGGTGAAGAAGTCGAAAGCAACGCGATCGAAGTCTATGTTCACATGCTTCGGCGAAAATTTGGGGCACATCTCATCCATACAGTTCGCGGAGCCGGTTACCAAATTGCTCCGTTGCATCAGTTGGCACCGTCACTCCACACGCAAACCAATCGCCACGTAGCGCCGCTGGACAAGGCATTGTCAGCCGCGCAGCATGCCTGAGATTTCGTCAAACTGGTCGTTGCAGGCCAGGGTTGGGTTGATATCGACTTTCGCGATGGCCACCGGGCTGCTATTTGGCAGCGTTGGCATGTATCGCGCTGCTGCCGTTGAAGACGACCATCTTGCCGAAGAGCGTGTTGAACTGCTGGCACAGGAAATTCTTCAATCAGCAAAGCAGCACCTCACCGGAACGTCCTGGACCAGTCAGGAATCAGACTCTCAACTGACTGGGGATTTCCCTGCAATTGGTCCGAACAAATACCAGGTCTGGCTGCACAACGGATCGAAACTGCTCCGCAGTTTTAACGCGCCTGGGTCGCAATCGATAGTGCCATTTGACACTATCGGACACAATCGGATAAAAATTCAGGGCGAGGACTTCACGGTGTATGTCGCGGCAACACCAGATCGGGAAATCGTCGTCCAGGTGGCGGAGCGCTCACCTGATCGCATGGTTCAAATTGGTTATGTAGCTGTTAAATATCTGACGTTCATTTTGCTTCCGCTGGGAATCGTACTGTTTGTCATTCAATTGCTGTTGAAACGCACTTTTCAATCCCTCGACCAGCTGGCGGCAAACTTGCAGGCCCGTGGCCCCGGGGATGTCACAACAACAATTGTGGAAAATCCGCCGCGAGAAATTCTGCCGATCGTGCAATCACTTGACTCTCTTTTCAGGCGCGTCAGCCATGCCATGTCGGTAGAACATCGGTTTACTTCTGTCGCTGCTCATGAACTGAGAACACCTTTGGCGGGCATACGTGCACAAGCCCAAATCGCAAGCAAGGCCAGGGATCAGTATGAACTTCAAGATTCGTTGAATTCTGTGCTGCTAGGTGTGGACAAGGCAAAACGGGTTATAGAGCAGTTGATCGATCTGGCTAAAGTGGAAAGCACCGGTGGGGATGTTGAGTGGAGCAACTTGCCTGTCAGCCTGTCCAACATCTATGAGCAGGTGATGGACGAACTTGCTCCAAAAGCACACGCCAGGAAAGTAAAGTTGACGGTGGAGTTTGCTGAGGATCAGATACAAGGACTGGATTTCGCCATTTACATGTTGATGCGAAACCTGATTGCCAATGCAATCCTTTACTGCCCGGAGGGTGGCAGTGTCCATGTACGAACTCAAGGACAAGGTGAAGATGTAATCCTGACAATTGACGACACAGGCCCGGGCATTCCGGTCCAGGCACGCGAGAGCGCTTTTGAAAAATTCAATCGTCTCGGGAAAAGTGGCTCTGACGGTGTTGGTCTGGGTCTGTCTATCGCGGCACAGGTCGCGGAATTGCATCGGGCCAAAATAGAACTATTGGACTCGCCCCTTGGAGGGTTGCGGGCAAAAGTCATTTTTCGCCGCTTGACATAACTTCTTCGCGCACGTTCAAAGCTGGAATGTCAACAAAAGTTGAAAAACTCCATCAAAGCGGCAAGGCCCCTGTTGAACGTAAATCCGCCATGATGCGGCGGACATAGGCCTGAGTCTCGGGGTATTGAGGCACCTTGCGCCCAGCCTTGACAACGGCCTGTTCACCGGCGTTATAGGCAGCAAGTACCAGTTCAACGTCCCCTTCAAAATATCCCATCAGCCATTTCAGATAGCTTGCCCCGGCGAAGACGTTGTCTTTCTCAACAAAGGGATCGTTCACACCAAACCGCCTTGCAGTCGCGGGCATCAATTGCATCAAACCTATTGCTCCGCGCGGAGACACCGCCTTCGGCTCGTAGTTTGATTCGGCCGATATCACCGCGTGGATCAAACGCGGCGCCACATTAACTGTGCCAGCAACAGATTCGATCAAACCCCGTAGTCTTTCGGCTTTTGCGGGGATAGATGCGATCTGTCTCGTCTCAGCTTTAACAACCCCAGGCTTCACCGGTGCAAACTCCACAATTGCCGGGAGCAATAGCTCTGGTGCATCGATAGACTGAAAATTGGAAAGTGTTACGGCTCCGCCTGACACTGCCGAACCTACGTAGACTTGACAGTGTCCTGTCAGAGGGACTGCCAAATACAAGCAACACATCGTTGCTGGCAAGAGGGATCGGGTTGCTTCATAAAGCTGCATGTTCGACACAACAATCAGTTTTTTCTTTTACAAGAGATTTGTACTCAACCAAGGCATTCGGCTACAAATTTTCCAGCCTGTCAAGGAAGATTCGGTCATTTTTCACGCCTTTCAAATCTCGGCTTCTGAGGAATATTTCACGCTCGACATAACCCGCCCTCGCGGGTAGGGCTACTACCCAGAATTTTAAGATTGTCTTAAGGTGAGCTCCTATATTGAACACATCCGATCAGACGTGTTCGGTCAGGCATATGACAGATAGGGGCTCAAGGTGTACTTTCCGATTTTGAAAATTTTGATAGGTGTGGAGGCGTCGCACGACGTCAATGCAGCCACTAGATTGGGCTTCCGGAAAAGTGACACATTCGGCCGTCTTCGAGGCCGAGGCTTCACGCTACTGGAGTTGCTGGTCGTCATTGTTATCATTGGTCTACTTGCCGGTTTAGTAGCTCCAAGATACTTTGATCAGGTCAGCAAGTCCAATACAAAAATCGCCCGCGCACAGATTGATTCACTCGAGAAGGCGCTCGATCAGTACCGTCTAGACGTGGGTAGTTACCCTACTACCGATCCTGGGCTGGCGGCCTTGAACTCCCGCCCGCAGAACCTTGAGAAATGGGCAGGCCCCTATCTGAAGAAGGCTGTCCCACCAGACCCTTGGGGCGCAAACTATATCTACAAGGCTCCGGGAGACCACGGGGACTACGATTTGTCGTCTTTGGGCTCTGATGGACAAGCCGGCGGTTCAGGCGAAGCGTCAGACGTAGCGTCTTGGACACCTTAAGGCGGATCGACCATGGCAGCGATCGGTTCATCTCAAGTGAGCACGCCCTTCGAACTCATCGTTCGCATGGCAAATGGCAATGTGCAGGTAATAAATCTCAACGCGCAAGACACCGCCTCAGCGTGTACCCGTGCTGCTCGAGATGGTATGCAGGTCCTGAGTTGCAACCCGCAAAGCCGCCCGAACTCCCTCACTGGCAATTGGCAGGCGTCGGAGCATATGCGCCTTGATATAGCCAATTTCTCGTTTGAGCTCTCTTCATTATTGGCGGCTGGTTTGTCTGTCATGGAAGCATTAAAGACCTTGGCGACTAAAGAAAGCGTCATTCAGTCTCGCAATGCCATACTGGACATCGTCAAGGGTGTTTCAGAGGGCTTACCGCTGTCCACCGCATTGCAGCGAATTCCTGGGCGTTATCCACCGCTATTGATCGCTACCGTAAGTGCAAGTGAGCAAACGGGTGATCTCGGCACTGCCCTTCGCCGGTACGCAGAACATCAACTCACCATCAAAGCGCTGAGAGATAAGGTGGTTGGCTCAGCCGTATATCCAGTATTGCTCCTGGCCGTGGGTTGCCTGGTCATCCTATTCCTGATGACCGTCGTCGTACCCAAATTTGCTGTGCTAATTGAAAGCGCTCGGCACGAGCTACCTTGGACTTCGCAACTCTTGATGTCCTGGGGACGGTTTGCTGCTAAGCACGCTTGGGAAATTGTCGTGCTCGGGCTAGGAATGCTTATTGCGATTTTTGCCGTTGGGAATTACATGCTTCGCTTCGGTGGCAAGTCTGGTTGGATCGAGTCGATCCCACTGATTGGTCCAACAATGCGGAAGTTTCGTCACGCCCAGTTGTATCGGACCACCGGCATGCTGGTGCGAGGTGGTATCGCGGCACCCCGCGCGCTTCAACTTAGCTCAACCTTGCTGGGCGATGTGGATCGCAAGCGCCTTAATCAAGCAATTCAGTTCATTCATGAAGGGCGCAGCTTAAGCAACTCGCTGGAAGGCGCGCAACTGGCTGATCCGGTTGCATCCAGCATGTTGGCAGTTGCCGAGCGCACGGGGGCGCTGGCCGAAATTTTAGAACGAATTGCGCAATTTCATGAGTCACGATTACAGCGCTCAATTGAGATGACCAGTCGATTGTTCGAGCCACTACTCATGATTTTCATTGGCCTCGTGGTCGGAGCGATTGTCGTGTTGATGTATTTGCCAATTTTTGATCTGGCTTCCAGCCTTCAATAGTCACCCCGTGAAAGAAACTTCCGTATGAGCGCTATTCTGGAACCCGCCCGCCAATTGGACGCATCCCTGATTCGAGATGCACTTCAAGACTCAGGCTCACGATCGCGAATGGCATGGATTGCAGATCAAATGAAATTGAGCGAGGGAGATTTGCTGCCTCTGGCAGCGAAATACTTCAAACTCGCAGATCTCGATATGGCGAGCCTTCGCAGATTAAAACCCGATTTCAACCAGGTCTCGTTTTCCGAATGCCAGCGGCGTAACTGCTTAATTGGGCGCCTGGACTCAGAGACCCAGCTAACGGTGGTTGTAACCGACCCAATGGACACCCGACTTCGTCACTGGTTGGAGGTACGACTACAACAACAATCCACCCGCTTGGCTCTAGCAACAAGCGCGGATCTTCATGCATATCTGGTCTCCGCCGAAAAGTCTGTGCGTGCAATGGATGCAGTTAAGGTGCAGCAAGAAGTCAACCTCCCAACGGGAAGTTCGACGACATCGATTTCAATATCGGGGATCGATGCCACCGAGAGTCCCGTGGTAAGACTGGTGGATTCAACGCTGTACGACGCCCTCAGAAGCGGCGCAAGTGATATTCACCTTGAAACGCATCCTGGCGGCATGGTTATCAAATATCGAATCGACGGCGTGCTTGAAGTCATCAAGCAAATTGACAACATCGACCTCGCGCACCAGGCAATTTCGCGCATCAAAGTCGTGTCTGAACTCGACATCGCAGAGCGTAGGATTCCGCAGGATGGACGCTTTCAAGTGGTTGTCGACTCGCGCGAGATCGACTTTCGCGTATCGATCATGCCAAACCTTTTTGGTGAAGATGCAGTCCTGCGGGTGCTCGACCGAAAGCACCTGACAGGCCAGTTTCAAGCCCTTACTCTGGACACCTTGGGCTTCGACAAAAGCGTCCTAAACTTTATTCGCGATGCGTCGCAGATGCCCTATGGCTTACTGCTGGTGACCGGACCAACTGGTAGCGGAAAGACAACAACGCTGTACGCCGCTCTGTCTGAGATTAATACCGGGTTGGACAAGATCATAACGATTGAGGACCCAATCGAATATCAATTGCCCGGCGTCCTACAAATTCCAGTAAACGAAAAGAAGGGACTCACTTTTGTAAAAGGATTGAGATCCATATTGCGTCACGACCCAGACAAAATCATGGTGGGCGAAATACGCGATGCCGAAACCGCTCACATTGCCGTACAAGCCGCACTGACGGGGCATCAAGTGTTTACCACGGTACACGCCAACAACGTCTTCGACGTCATTGGGCGGTTTGCCAACATGGGCGTCGATAGTTACAGCCTAGTCGCCGCGCTAAATGGCATCGTGGCACAGCGATTGCTGCGGATGAACTGTCCGCACTGCGCCACTCCCACGGACGAACCACTCAAAATGCTCCGTCACAGCGGCATCAAACCAGAGCGCAATCTAGAGGCAAATTTCAAACGGGGTCTGGGCTGCGCCCACTGTCGAGGTACTGGCTACAAGGGGCGTCGCGCAATTGCGGAGACGCTTCCAATGACCGACATTCTCCGCGAGCAACTGGTACAGCGTGCGCCCTTGTCGCAGATTCGTCAATCTGCTCGAACCAATGGCTTCACCAGCCTGCGCGATGCAGCCCTTGTCTTGGCCCTGAAAGGCGAAACCACCTTGGAGGAAATAAACCGTGTCACACCTATTGAGTAGGTCTCTGCACCTTCACGTTGGAACGCGCACGGTTCGGGGGGTTTTGCGACCCGCATGGTCACGAAACAAAGTTCTCGCGAGATCACGACATGTATTCGGACCATCGACACTGGACCTCGACTTATCGATCGCCAAAGATGCGCCTGAAGAATCCTACAGCGATGCGGTTGAGGCAGTGGTCTCGGAATTGGACGCTGAGGCTTCAACTCGAATGGCACACCTCAAAGTTGTGTTGTCAGATTCGCGAGTCCATTACGATATTGCGACAGGCGACTACAGGAATGCCAGCGATCGCCAGCTCCAGGCAATTGCCATGTCTTGCGTCACGGAAGTACTCGGCGAAAGCGCGGTGACGCAGATCGTTAGGTGGCAGCTTCAGCCAGACCGACACCACCTGCTCATTTCGTCGATTGGCACACAGGACGTCGAAACCTTGGTTCAAACGGCGACCCGTCTTCAATTGCAATTGAATTCACTGCAGACCGAATTCTGCACCCAGTGGAACCTTCACGCTGGCGATTTGCCAGATGGAACTGGTGTGTTTTCAGCAGCTTCAGCAGGCCACGTCATGGCTGTCTATGTTCTGCGTGGCAGCATCGTCGCGTTAACTTTCGGGCCGATTAGCCACGTAGAAGATGAATCAAACTCCGGAAACCTGACTTTTCCAATCGATGAACGGGTGGACCGTCTGTTGGCCAGCATCGGATGCGACGCAGAAGCCAACTCAACATTTCTGCTGGTCGCCTCTGACAATTCCCCAATTTCCGTTGCGTCACGCTGGACTGTCGTACGCCCTACTGAGAATTCGGTATGACCAAGAATCTGCTCAACTTGGAGTTTGCGCCACAGGCCAACAGAAGATCGGCTGCAGGCTCAGTCTATTTGGTCGCCGCCTTCACACTGTTTTCTTTCGCAGCGATTTATGCCGCGAAAGCGGCATCTGAAAATTCAGCTAAGCAACAAGAACTTGTCGCAATGGACGGCGCCCGCAAGGCTGGCGTTCGTGTCTCAGCACCGCCACCACCGAAGGTTGATCCTACCGAAATTTCTCGCGTACGCTTTATCAGGATGACTTCTCGCAATTTGGCGGCACCGTGGGCGGATTTGTTGGTATCTCTTGAGAAGGCGCCATCAAACGTGGCGCTGTTGGCTGTAGAGCCTTCTGCTGTCAAGCGCAGTATCTCGTTGACTGCCGAGGCCGCAGGTCCGATGGACATGATCAAGTATTTGCAGGCATTGCAGAGCGACCCCAACCTAGCGAACGTCGTTTTGGTTTCGCATCAAGTCCAGTTGCAAGCCCCCGGAAACCCGTTGCGTTTTCAAATACGAGCTTCCTGGGGAGAGACACCATGAACCTTGCATTGCTTGGTTTTTGGCGCCGCGCACATAGGCATTTAGGGACGCATGGCATGGCGGCTCTGGCACTAGCTTTCTGTGCATTGCTGATATTGACCTGGCTTCCAAGGCTCGCGGCCGAGGGTGAAGCATTGACAACCGCGATCAAAACGAGAGAAAGTGCGAAATCTCCAGCGATATCAAGGGTCGCTGTTAGCCGCATTCCTGTGGGCCAACAAATCGGTGAATTTGTATCGGCATTTCCACCTCTGTCGCAGAACTCAGAAAACCTGAATCAGGTGTTCACGAGTGCAAAGCGCTTCAACATTCAGCTTCCCAAGGGGGACTATCAAGTCAAAAAGGATGCAACAGCTCCCCTCGTAATTGTCACCGCCACATACCCACTAAACGCAGACTACGCTGCAATTCGGGATTTCACTGCAGACGTTTTGCTGGCAGTACCCAATGCATCCATGGACGAACTGCGAATGGCACGCAGCGCGGCGGGTAGCAATGTGCTCGAGTCAGTTGTCCGATTCAGCTTTGTGTATCAGAGGCCATGAAATGACTGCCGTCAAGAAACCATTTCAGCTACTTATGCTCGCGCTGGCTAGCGTGGCGGGCCTTTTCGTTGTGACCCACTGGGTTCGATCGACAGCTAGTGATTCAGGCTCGGTCGTCGAGGCGATTACTCGCGAGCGGCCCGTCAAAAACGCGCCAGAAGCGTCGGACCCAAAGTCGGCCGAATCACGGGATATCAATCTGGCGTTGCCGCAGCGCAGCCGTGTTGCACCGGACTCGAAGGGCGAAGCGTTTGCCAAATTAAGTTGGTTACCACCGCCACCACCACCGCGCATTGCTCCGCCACCGCCCCCACCTGCTCCAGTGATACCTGTAGCCCCTCCGCTGCCCTTCACTTTTGTGGGACTGATAGAGAGAGGCTCCGCAAAACCACAGGCCTTCCTGTCCAAGGGCGACGTGCTACTTGTCGTCGCAGCGGGTGACTTGCTAGACAACAACACGTACCGCGTCGACACACTCGGTCCACAACAAATCGTCATTACCTATTTGCCATTAAACACGCTACAAACGCTCAATATTTTGGGGACTACAAAATGAAGACTACCTGCCTCTTAAACTCAGCGAGGCGTGCCGGCTCGGTCGCATTCCTTGGTGTCTTGCTGGCTGGCTGCGCTGGCATGCGATACCACAGTGACGGCCTGAAGTTGCTATCCGAGGGCAAGCAGGAGGAAGGGTTATCAAGCCTCCAAAAAGCTCATCAGCTGGAACCTACCAACGGGGAATACCGTTTAGATATGTTGAAGGCCAGCACCGCCTACGCAAACGAATTGGCAAAGCGCGCGGAAGAAGCACTGAGGGAGAACAACACGGCGGCGGCTCGTGAGCTTTTCATTAGGGCGTTGAAAGTGGAGTCGACCCACGCTCCAGCGCGACGAGGCTTAAACGGAATTGAGCTCGATGATCGAAGCGCCCGTCTCGTCACCGATTCCGCTCGCTTGCTTGCAGATGGTCGTATCGACGCAGCCCGCATGAAAGCCAATGCCGCTTTGTCGGAAAACCCCTCCCATCAAGGCGCACGACGACAGCTTGCGCTAATTTCCCAAACAGAAAACAAAATTCGGGACGAGAAAGCGGAAAAGTCTGCCGCCCAGTCGATCATGAACAAACCTGTAACGCTACAGTTCCGGGACGCAAATCTCCGCATGGTTTTTGAAGCCCTGTCGCGAACGACCGGTCTAAACGTGATTCTGGATCGAGATGTGAGAGCCGATCTTAAAACGACGATTTTTGTGAAAGACGCTGCAGTTGAAGACACTGTAGATCTGATATTGCTCCAGAACCAGCTTGAAAAGAGAACTATTAATGCCAATACGCTGTTCATTTTTCCAGCCACAGCAGCTAAGCAAAAAGAGTATCAGGATCTGCAAGTGCGCACATTTCAAATCGGAAACGCCGATGTGAAATATCTTCAGACTTTGCTCAAGACTGTATTGAAAGTGAAAGATGTGTCTGTGGACGAGAGAAGCAGCACTTTGGTAATGCGCGACACCCCTGACGCAATTGCAGTGGCAGCCAAAGTTATTGCAGCCCATGACGTGCCTGAGCCAGAGATCATGCTTGAAGTGGAAGTACTCGAAATTTCACATGATCGCCTTACGAATCTGGGAGTCAAGTTTCCTGATTCGATCACCTTTTCAACTCCTGGCTCAACAGGCATGACCGTTGGCGCTCTCAGAGCGTTAACCGGAAATGACCTGCTGGTAACACCATTGTCACTGGGAATCAATCTCAAGCTGCAAGACACTGATGCCAATATATTGGCCAGTCCGCGGATTCGGGCTCGTAACAAAGAGAAAGCACGCATACTGATTGGGGACAGGGTCCCAATCATTACAAATTCTGTTACTCCTACTGCAAGCGGAACCGGTGTTGTCACTGGGTCTGTGCAATACCAGGATGTCGGTCTCAAGCTCGAATTTGAACCGCAGGTCTATAACGACCAAGAAGTAGGCATTCGAATTGCTTTGGAAGTGAGCTCCATTGTTAAAGAAATTTCTGGCCCCAGCGGTTCGCTGGCTTATCAGATCGGTACCCGCAACGCCAATACGGTTGTTCGACTTCAGGACGGGGAAACTCAGATTCTCGGTGGATTGATATCTTCGGGAGACCGCAATACAGCGTCCAAAGTACCGGGTATTGGTCAGCTTCCTGTATTGGGCAGACTGTTCAGCAATAACAGCGGCACCGACAGTAAAACTGAGATCGTGCTCTCCATTACCCCGCATATTCTGCGGGCCCCCGCATCGCTTGAAGCCGGCGTTCGAAACGTCTACTCTGGCACTGAAGGCAATATCCGTGAGCGGGCAATGCAACTTGACCCTATTGGTGCTGTGAGCGCGCTTCCGGCAGGTCCAGTTGCTACGACGCCAGCCGGCCGTTTACCCGGCCGAACCGCACCTTCAATACCAAGTCTACCCGCACCTTCGATTCAGAATGCACCCCGGACTGCTCCGAACCCTGCAGCAGTCACGTACCTGCCGTTGCCCCGGAACATTGGCAAAACTGGAGACCCCAACGCAACTTCACCGCCTTCTGCACAAGACGGTTCGGAGATGCAGGTGGATCAAGCGGTGCCGCAATGAAAGTCCCGTCGCGCCGGGCAGCGTCCCGCGGTTTTACATTCATCGAGCTAGTAATCACGCTTGCGCTGGTTGGGTTGCTTTCCATGTTTACCTTACCACTCTATGAAATGACATCGACACGGCTCAAAGAGTCTGAACTGCGCCACGCCCTGCGCACCATAAGAGCCGGTATTGATGCCTACAAGGCCGCCACGGACGCAGGCACTCTGAAGCGTGAAGCTGGACAGTCAGGGTATCCGTCGACTCTTTCAGAATTGACCGAGCCCCTTGAATTAGTCGGAAAACGTGATCTGAATGGTTCGATTTCTTCCCAGCGCATAGTAATTCTTCGGCAGTTGCCGCGGGATCCTTTCAACACGGATCCAACTCTTTCCGCAGAATTGACCTGGAATACCAGGGCCTATGCCAGTCGCCCCGACGACCCGCAGCCCGGTGACGACGTCTTTGATATCACTTCCCAGTCCACAAAGTCAGCCTTGGACGGAACAAAGTATTCCGACTGGTGACATTCATGACAACAAGTCAAATGCCTTCCGGAATGGGGAAAACTTATGGGTTCACCCTGATAGAAATGCTCGTGGTGATGACCTTGATAGCACTTTTACTTACCTTGGCAGTACCACGGTATTTCAATGCTCTGGATACCGGCCGTATGCGGGTGCAACAGCAAAATCTGGCAACATTGAGGGATGCGATCGACAAGTTCAATGCGGATATTGGACGGTATCCCGATGATCTTGAAGAACTGGTCGTAAAAAAATACCTCCGGCAAATTCCACTTGATCCTGTAAGCGAGTCGGCAAATTGGAGAGTCGTAGGACCCGCCGATCCTTCGCTAGGCAACGTTTACGACGTCCAGCCGGCACCCTCGGCCAATAGCACACCACAGGGCAGCAACTAGATGCGCCCACTCCACAAATTTTCTGTCAGCCGCCTGCGAAAAGTCGGCAACGGCTTTATGTTGCTGGGCTTGCTAATCGTTCTTGCCTTGGGCGGACTCTCGTTGATGGCGGCGGTCGACGTCTGGACCCTCCAAAAGCAGAGAGAACGGGAGGAGCAACTTTTGTTTGTAGGCAATGAATATCAGCAGGCTATCAGACGCTACTACTTCGCTGCGCCAACAGGAACAGCCCGCGTATTGCCCCCCGGATTCGAGGCTTTGCTAGAAGACGATCGTTATCCCATTCCTGTCAGGCACCTCAGGCGACTGTACCCCGACCCTATTACAGGTAGGACCGAATGGGGTGAAGTTCGAGTTGGCGAGCGGCTCTCAGGCGTGTATAGCCTCTCAGAATCTCAGCCCATCAAGCAGGCAGGATTTCCGGCCGCTCACGAGAACTTCAAAGACCGCTCCAAATACCGGGATTGGGTATTTGCTTTCGGTGGAGCACAGCGCTTAGACAACCCAGCGAATTCGACAGCAACGTCAAGTCTTACGGGAAAGCCCAGCGACGAATTAGTCACTTTTTCGGTACCTACACCATTAGGAAAAATTAAATGAGCATCCGACTTCTTCTCGTTGACGACAACATTCTGTTTCGTAAAGGACTGACAGCACTGCTCTCTCAACAATCTGATTTAACCGTTGTTGACGCACTGGGAAGCGGGAAGGAAGCAACTCAGGTTGCAAGCAATCTGGAACCAGACGTTGTCATCATGGACATTCGGTTAGCTGGAAGCAGCGGGCTGGACATCGCCGCGCAGATCAAACGACGTCAACCCCAAGTCAAGGTATTGATGTTGACTTCCTCCAGAAATGAAGAATACGTCAGAGCTGCGTTGCGCCTCGGCATTGACGGGTATATATTGAAAGACGCCAGTCTGGAGGAGCTGCTCCTAGCAATCCGAAGCGTGGCGCGTGGGAAGAAGTATTTGAGCCCCGATGTGTCGGGTCATGTCGTAGAAAGCTTTCTCCATCCAGAGCAATCATCAGGAAAAGCCTCGCAACTCGATATTCTTACCAATCGTGAACGCGGCATACTCCAGCTCATAGCTGAAGGAAGAACCAATCGCAGCGCGGCCGAGTTTCTGTGCGTCAGCCCCAAGACGGTGGAAAAACATCGCGCAAGTTTGATGCAGAAGCTTGGTTTGCGCAATGTAACTGAAATGACTTTAGTCGCCATGGAAATGGGGCTTATCGAACGCCCCAGTTCATTTTCCAGGCTTATGGGGAGCAGCAATCTAGATACAGCATAGGGCGGAACATTCCATATTGCCATTCAAACCATTTCATCGAAATACCTTAGGGCACTATCCACCCGGAGATTGCCTTGATAGGCGTTCTGTCGTTTTCACCAAACTGAACTATTGAAGCGCCCCTGGCGGCAATTCGTTGCCCAGGGCCCAAACTGACCGTCGGAAATATAGATGGTGTTGGCGTCAGGGATACGACATGCTCAACGCGCTCAACCAAATAGTCACGCGAGAAACTGTCTTGCATGTGCCCTATTGCATCGCTCAATACGATCAACGCAAATTGCGTATTGATTTGTATAGTCTCGTTAACAATGGGTATATTTTTTTCATGAAGCCAGATTTTTGTGCGCAACATCCGGGATGCATGTTTAGGCGGTAGGTCTGATGGATAGATCATCCGAACATTGGTGCCTGAAGGAATTGCGCCTAGTGTCAACCGCTCACCCATTTGGCTGAAGGATACGTAGACAGGCTTGGCGTTGGGGTTGCCCAGTAAGGCTGCTTTCTCAAGATCGCTGGCCCCGAGCCATAGAACCAGCGATTCTGGTTTCAAACTTGAGACCGTGTTCCAGAAGACTTCGTCGGCCGGGCCAGTTAGAACCACTTCCTTGGCGACAGTTCCAGACGGCAACGCCTTTTGGAACGAATTGGCCGCCGCCTGGCCCGCCGATTCCGGACGATACACCTGAACAATATTTGTCAATTCGCCGCGATCACGAAGAAACTTTGCCACCACTTCTGCCTCAAGGGTGATTCCCCTTGTGAAATAGAAGTTGTAGTTGTTCTCGCCGGTCAGAAGAGGAAGATTTACTTGGGGAAACAAACTTGGAATTTCCGCACTTTCGGCGAATTCGTGGATAGGCTTCCAGCTGGTTTCGCCCAGGCCTCCTACCAACGCAAAGACGGGCTGCTGGGCGTAGTATTTTTCTAGCTGGGATTTCCAAGTTTCGCTTGAACCCTTCAGATCCCACACATGCAAAATCCACTTCCGGTAGGCGCGATACATTCGCATATTGCCAGCATCGCGACGTTGCTCGTCAGATCTCACGTTGGCGCCCTTATCTCTAAATAGGGCTTCCATAATGTCCAGCATCGCACGGCGCTTTTCAGTACTAACGCCCGGCTGTATCACGGTTGCGAAATGAATTTCCTCATCATCAACGCCGGGTGAAGGGTTTGCCGAAAGAGTAGCGAGATAGGCCGATACGGATTTGACGTCGTCGTCATTCATCGGGTAACGTGGCATGACGGGGTCCAACGGCTTGCCGGACGAGTCAATGCCAGTCCGAATGGCACGAGCCAGAAGCGCCTCCGTATAGGGTGGACGCAAACGTGTGCCGAGTTGCGCCTTAATGCGCGGGCTGCGTACAGGTAACGTCTGCTCCTGAAATAGCGCCGGACCGGTAATGGGACGAATGTTGAACTGTCCTTCGCTAGTGCCGTAGCCGCTACGTCGATGACAGGCCGCACACGCCACCGCACTTCCACTTAGTGGCGTTTGCGCTGCTGCAAACGCCATGAGCGGCTGACCGGCCCCGTCTTTACCTTCCCGATAGATTCGCTGTCCCTTTTCAACCTGCTGTATGGATCTCGAGCGATCAGAACTCCCCTCACCGCCTGACACCATCTCGGCACGTACTACTCCGATCGTTAAGTAGGTACAGGCCAAAGCCAGTAAGTAGAAAGTATTTTTTTGAGTAACTAGGGCGCTAACGCCTTTACCACTGGTCAAATTCACTGTGAAATCGCCCTTCGATACTCACGCACTAGCTCATCGGGCGTTGCAAATCCATCAATACGGACCCATGACTTCGCAGCTGCCTGACGTATCAAGGTGACCGGTTCATGATTCATCTTGTTACCCCGGTAGCTATCCAATGCCAAAAGCACCGCTTTGACGTCCTGAGTGCTGCCAGTCAAAAATTTCCAGCGCTCTCCAGCTTGAAAGCTTTTGGCGTAGGCCTTGAGTTGCAATGGCGTGTCGTTTTCTGGGTCAATTGATATGGATATGAGCCGTAGGCGTTTGCCCTCGCCACCCATTTTTGCTGAAACATCAGATAGCACCTTGGTCGTCACCGGGCAAATCGTTGCACATGTGGTAAATACGAAGTTCATCATCACCGGGTCGCCGTTTGTCAATAACTCGCGCAGTCGAACAGGTCGATCGTCGTAATCAGTCAACTGAACATCGGGTATCAGATAATTTCTAATTGAGCGCTTGTAGGTCGCAGAGCCAGTGCCTACTGAGTTGGCTACGTGTTCCTGCGCATTATGGCCAAATGCACTATTCGGAAAATGCAATGCACCAGCCAGTGCGAATAGTGACATCAGCACAAACTTTCCAGACATCCTGATTTGTTTGATCATGCCCAACCTCCTAATTCAGTTTATTGCGCTACGGCCAATGGCGCAGGTCCGTTCTTGACCAATTCCTGCTTATCACGCAGCAAGTTAAATGCCGCCAGAGCATCCAGATGAACCAACGGACCGTCCCCCACTATTACTGCGCTCTGTGTCAAGGCGTTCTCCAGCTGTGCCACTGAGGCACGCGGAAATGCACCAGACAACAGTGCCAGAACGCCTGTAACGTGCGGGGCCGCGAGCGAGCTGCCAGACACGTTGGTGTACGAGGCTACGCCGCCATATGAAAGATCAGACGTGCGGATATTGACCCCCGGCGCCAGTAGCTTGGGAAAGATCTTTCCGTCGCATGAAGAAGGCCCTCGACTTGTCTGACGAGCAATTTCCATGTCTCGGTCGACCGCACCGACCGACATCACGCCAGGATTGTTCCCTGGACTATTGCTCGTTTTGGGCAACGGTCCATCGTTGCCGGCAGCGAACACCACAACAATGCCGGCACGCTTGAGGATGCGGACGTCGTCGTCAAACTCCAAAATACAACTTCCAGAGCCGCGTCCTGTCAGAGCCCAAGAAGCATTGACCACAACGGGTGCATCCATAGTTGAAGGGTCTCCATCCGGATCGAGCAACCACTGAAATCCCCTGTGGATGTCGCTCATGCTGGCGCGCCCGTTGTTATCAAAAAGGCGCACGCCGATCCATCGGGCTTGGGGAGCTACGCCAATATCCGGGTTGCCGAGTACGACGCCCAGTGATTGAGTACCGTGGCCCAATGCATCGTATGGATAAGGCTCCTCGCCGTGCGGGTCGAACCAGCTGTTGGCTCCCCCACGCCACTTACCGCGCAGGTCGGGGTGCTCGTCATCCACCCCTGTATCCATAGTGGCAACCACTACGCCCTTGCCAGTATGACCCATTGCCCAAAGTTCAGGGACATGGATGCTCGCAAGGTTCCAGCCCGGTTTGGCCTGCTTGAAATCAGGTGTGGGTATGTCT
The DNA here is from genome assembly GCA_029561195.1 of Pseudomonadota bacterium. Taxonomy (GTDB): domain Bacteria; phylum Pseudomonadota; class Gammaproteobacteria; order Burkholderiales; family Burkholderiaceae_C; genus Egaibacter. The sequence continues at coordinate 5,963 of JAKQJK010000221.1, read as the reverse complement.
TTAGACGCTACCGGGGGGACCACGGCAACGCGGACCTCTCCGGGGGCATTGCGCGGGGCAGGTGTGCGCTGCGAGCGGCCTCCTTGAACAAATGCGTCGAGGTCGACCGTGGCCACGCCGTCCAGGGCGGCCAGTGCCTTCACAGCAACTGCTGGAACAGTGAGTGCGACTGCGTTAATCAACCACAAATCACGCACCTTGACCGCCCCTTGCGCCTGCAGCGTTGGCGTAATGGCGGCGCGGTGGCGCGCTGCGCGTTCCTTGAGTGCCAAAAGCAGCGGTTCGCTACGGTCCAGACGTTCACCAGTGGTCAGCGCCTGCACGTCCACGGGGTTGGTGAAGCGCACAATCACAGCTGTGTCGGCATGCGTGCCCTTGTGGGCCATGCTACGCTGGAGCGCTGGTGTGACTTCACCTGCAAGCACCTGCACGGTGGCCAGCATCGCCCAGCATGCTGTTGAAGCGAGTGCTAGGTGCGATGAGGTTGCATTAAATTTCATCAAGGCACAAACCCTCGTCTGCGGACGAGTTACTGTACTGTGAGATCGGTGATCTTAACGTCGCCCAGCAACAAGCTTACCCGATCACCGCTCCGCACGGCCTTGCCCGGATTACCGAACATCACGAAATACGTGCGGTTTTCCACGATATTGTTATTGCGTGAAGTCTGGCGGATTCGTCCCAACACCGGCGTGTCTGGCACACCCAGTTTTGCACCGTGTGCCTCATCGATCAGATAAGGCTGAATTTTTCCATTCAACAAGGGGGCCGCTTTAGTAGCATCCAACACCCGATACCGAAAATCGAGCATCGACCCCGCTGCGGAAAGTCTCAGGCCCTCTACCCGGATACCGTACGCAGTTTGCACTTCAGGCACTGCAGGCAAAGCGACGGCGGGTACTGAGCCCTCCTGCGGCAGTCCAGCGCAACCAACCAGCCATGTTGAAGCACACAGCAGTGACGCCAATACCCAAAGGCGATCAGGCCTACCCATTACATCAGGCGGTTTGCATTGACCGAGGACAATAGAGATTGACATAACAATCGAAACGGTGCTTAAAGTGTTCCACCGGAAAAATTGTCAACGATGGCATCTTGCGTCTGAATCTGAATCCCAATCTTGCCGGGGCCCTTCCAGGCGCTCACATCGGGCAATTGCACGCCACCTATGTAGTTGCTACCAATGAAAGTAGTCACAATGCCTTTGGCATTCACCACGGCGCTTAATGTGCCTGTAGCACCACACAACGGCGCTGGAAAAGTTGCCTGCGTTACATAGATCGAGACATTGCTACCACCCATCATGGTCGCAACAACCACATTGCCACTTTCGCACCGAACCCGCACGTAGTTGGCTGGGGCCGATGCGCTACCGCCTGTGGCCTTGAGCACCAGGGCAGACGATTCATTCAAGGGTGTCCCGCTATTGAATGCGGCGCCCTGAGTTTCCAGCAGACCCGCGTTCCAAATTGCCAAGCCACCCAGCCCAACCGTCACGGCTTTGGCTTGATCGCCAATCACCTGAACATTGGGTGCTGCGGCGGCGCTGGCCACCGCTTGCGTCCAGTTGCCACCCAGGTTGGTGACTGTACCGCGGTTGAAATTATCCAGGGTGGCCAGGGCGGGCGCGGTCGGCATGGTCAAATTGATGGTCACAGTGCCGGCCACTGCGGACAATGCCAGGCCGTCGGTCACCTGGTAAGTAAAGCTGTCGTTAGCACCTATGAATCCAATTGCTGGCGTGTAGGTAAACGACCCATTGGCGTTAAGGGTATAGCTTCCGCCGCCGATGGTCGTCCCGGTCCCTGCCGCGGCCCGGATGGGCTGAGGCAAACCGTCCGAATTGTTGTCATTTGCCAGGACGCCAGCCGCAGCCCCCACGTTCAACGTGACACCAATAATTGAGTCGTAGGTATCATTGAAAGCCACGGGGGGCGCGTTCCCGCTACCGCTGCCACCACCGATCGCGCCCGAACTCTGGTAAGACAAGTAGACCAGCATGCCGCCATCAGAAACTCCGTTGTTGGATAGACTGAGCCGCCGGTCCAGAATCGGATAGACGGCGCCGCCAGCATCTGGTGTCAGCAATACATCCATTGTTTTGGCGGCTGGCAGCAATGCGGTGTACTGTTTGGTTTTGTAGGGATAGGCTTTGCCGTCTTCAGCCACCATCGTCCAGTAGTTGCCCTCTATCATGGGCACATGGGTCGTCAGGCCCGCATTCAGAAAACGCAACAAGGTGGTGCCTGGGGTGCCAGTGAGCGCCACTACCGGGTTAGACAACGGGTCATTGGAGTAGGCTTTGCCATTAATCAGGAAATACTTGGGTTGATAGTCAAAAGTGCTGGTGGGGCCAGTCGTGCCGTAGGTTGGCACGGCACCACCCACTGCCTCATGCAGCACCGGGTCAATTTCACTGTACAGGAGGGTGGCCTGGTTGTTGTAGGCAACGCCTGCGTAGGCTTCAGTGGCAGATGCGTCCTTGGTCACCGCACCATACAAACCCATTTGAACCTGCACCTGAGGTTGTGTGCCGCTCTGATAAAGGTAGGTACCCGGCTTTGCTGACCAAGTGTAGACGGCAGTCCCAGTCAACGGTGCCGCTTCCGTGTCAAACGAGCGCACGCGCTTGGTAAGGTCACCGCCGCGAGAACCTGTCGTTCCATCGATCCACACCGGCGTCATGGGTTTGATCAGTCCGTTTATCACCAACGACGTCGGCGCTGGCAGGCTGTTGGCCAGGCGCACAGTAAGCTCGGTTTCACCCACCGGTACTGTCAATGCCGGTCCAGGCACCGTGGCTGGGGAACAACTGGCCCAACTGGCGGTACACAAGGCGTAGCCCCACATCGGAATCGCCGCTCCGCCGTTAGGGTCGGGGATGGTGACGGCCTCGGCACGCAAATGATATTCCGCCACTGCGAATGCCTGGGTCGGCAGCAGCAACGCTGCCGCCAGCGCTACTGCGTTGAGGACTTTTGGTTTAGTGTTCATGATTACACTCCCCGCTTTGAAGGCTGACTCGAATCTGTGCTGTCTATGTGCATGAATATCGTGGTTCATGGCGTGCCTCCCGCGAAGTTGTCCACACGTGCACCGGGGGGCAAATAGAGACCGATCTGTCCTGAGCCGGTGAATGAGGTTGGAGCGCTGCCCAACAATGTGCTCACCAGGCCGGAAGTCTTCCACACGTATACCGTGCCAGTTGCATCTGCCATGGCAGTGAGGATGTCATTCACCGCGAAAGTACCAGGCAAAGTGCCAGCGGAAGTAAAGGTTGCGCCGTTAGCCGTGGTCTCCACGAACACTTGCCCTCCGTTGTATCGAACGCGGATGACATTTGGATAGACACCCAAAGCACTTAAAGTACCTGTAGCCTTAAGCAGCAAGCTCGTGTTGTTGCTCACAGTTGAGAAGGTCAATGCAGCGGCTTGAGATACGCCTAATGCGGGGGTTCGATAGGCATTAGCACCCAGCGCACAATTGAGAAATGCTATGCCACTATTAGTACAAAAGGCTTGGTTTCCATTGACGCGGATTCCAGCCTGAACACCACCTAGGAAGCCATAGTTGAATGTATATTGCTGCCAGTTAGCGCCCAAAGTATTTGCGTTTGTGCGGTTAAAGTTATCCAAAAGTGCCAGTGTCGGCAGAGTGGGTGGAGGCGTGACACCACCAGGATACCCACCCGTACCGGTGCCCGCATCCAGGTCCACAGTCCACGGTTCAATTATCAGCATGGTCATCATTCCGCCGGGGAAGATGTCGTCCGTGGTCACTTCCTTCTCATTGTGCGAGTGCCACATATGGTAGTAACCGCCCGTGGTGTTCAAGCCCGGATGGCCTTGGGGAAGAGAGCCGGAGCGACCAAGAAACGGGCTGCCACCGTAGTGTTCGCCAGCAGAAATATCGAGCTGTCCCGGAAGGACTACAGGGATCGGTTTGTTGTGATCTGCGCACCATTCGCGGGTGTTCGTATCGTAGCCCTGGGCGTCCGGCACGCACGTGTGCGGGTTCTGCGCGACGGTGCCATAGATGTCCCAGCCGATACCTTTGCCAGTCCATTCGTAGATCAGGTCCATGGTCTGGCCGGGCACGGCGCGCACAGTGAAGTCCGGGGCTGTGATGTCGGGCACACCCGCGTTGTCCATCGCAGCATTGAGCACTCGCCCATCTTTGGCGATGGCCAAGGCGTGGTTGCCGTGGTGATGGAAGGGATGCAAATCCCGGCCCGCATTGATCATGCGCATGAGCAGCTTTTCGCCAGGGTGCATGCGTGGCAAGGAGTTGTAGGGCTGGGTAGGCAACCAGTAGACGTAGCTGTCCAACTGCGTGTCAGGTGCGTTGCGACCGTTGATGAACCACATGCTGGGCTTGATCGTTGTGGTGTCAATCTGCACCGGCTGTCCACTGTAAACCTGGCCGTAAACCGCCCAGTGCACGGCGGGGTCCATCTCGGTCAGAAGGAACAAGGCTTCGCGGTCATATTTGGTCGCGTCATTCTGATAAGCCTTGCGAGCAGTGTGGCTCGTGCCGTCTCCATACGCGAACCCCGTAGGGCGCACGATGATGGCGCCAACCAAGCCCATTTCGACCTGCAGGTCGGGGTTCGTGCCGCTGTGGTACTGGTAGGTTCCTGGCTCTGTGGCGACGAAGCTATAAGTCGGCCCCTGAACCGGCGTGGTGGAGCCTGGTGGCGCGGCAGGCGCCTCTCGAGTCAACACACCGGCTCCGCCGCCGGTGGCGATGACGTCTTTCTGGCCTGGGAAGACGATGGATACCGGCACCGGCAGAGTGTTATTGAGCACGATGTTCACTGTGTCACCCTGGTTGACTATCAGCGTTGGGCCGGGGTACTGCATGGCGAATGTGGTGCCATGGGCATAACCCCAGGTGTAGTGGCTGTTGCCATCTGACGTGCTGATAAAGTCGTCGCGTGCGGTCAAGCTAAAGTTGTGCACTGTGCCGACCTTGTCTCCCTCCCAGCCTTCAACAAGCGCATAGGCGTGGCCACCTAGGCACAACAACAGCGCCACGGCCCCGGTCTTGGCGACCCTGGACAGCGAATTGAGCATTTGGTTAGCGGTCATGGCGCCTCTCCTGATGAATTTCAATGTGATAGGTTCTTGAGCAAATATCGATTGGCGGCCGAGTCACAGACTGATGACTATTTCAGTCATCATCCCGCCGTTATCTTCCGCGCCATTGCTCAGGAAATTCAGATTAGTGGTGTAAAGGAAGTAGGTCCCCGCCTCCACCTGGCTTGTGTCAATCATTACTTCAGTGGATTCACCACCACCCAAAGTAACTGAGCTGGTGTCGAAGTAAAGAAGTTTGCCGTCTGGCCCCTTAAGCTGGCGGGCTCCTATTCCCACCACCTTCATTGGCAGGCCCTGTGCGGTGACGGTGTAGTAATTGGTGACGTTCAGATTCGACAGGCGCAGAAGGATGCGCTCGCCTTTAACCGCTGTAATCAAAGCGTTCATAGGTTGGGACGACTTAACATCACCAAGCGCTACGCCGCCGCTGGTCAGTACGTCAACTTTTTGCGTGGGCGGATCCAGCGGAGCGGGATTCACTGTGTCCGGGTAGCCACGACCATTTATCATGGCGTAGTCGTCGCGCATATTCTTGAAAGGCAGCGGCTGAACGCCCAGGCTCGAATCGTGGAACGTGCTGTCCATAGACAACAGTTGCAACGGTTTTGACACGTGGTATCCCGTGGTCGCGTCGCCATCGTTGTAAACGTAACCCTTCAAAGCCTTGCCATTGAGGGTCTTGGGAATGGTGCTGGCGGGTGCGCCGGGAAGCAGAATATTGTCTTGAGTCGGCTTCACATACAGGTTGCCCAGCATGCCCATCTGCATATGCTCTGTGGCCTCCTGGTGACAATGGTACATGTAGGTTCCGGGATCGTTTAGTTTGTAGTAATAAGTGAACGAAGATCCCATGTTTACGCCAAA
>JAKQJK010000216.1 GCA_029561195.1 Pseudomonadota bacterium | reverse complement strand
GCAACCCCGTCCACGCTGTCCGACCCAGCGTATACCTTCGACGCTGGCAACCTCGCTGCGTATTCCCACTCTGCTTCGGTAGGTAGTCGGTAGCCGGTACAATTCAATCCCTCCGCCCATCCGACTGTGGTCCCGCTTATTTGATAGCATGGCGTCAGTTTTTCCTTGGCTGACAGCACGTTGCAGTATGCCACTGCATCAAACCAGCTCACTTGCTCCACCGGCAGCTCGTCCCCCTTGAAGATTGAGGGACTGCTTCCCATTAGGTTTCTGTACTGCCTCTGCGTTACTTCGCTCTCGGCCATCCAGAAGTCCCTTGTCAGTGTCACAGAGTGCTGCGTCTCGTCGGAGTTGCGCCCAAATTCCCCAGTGGGGCTTCCCATCGTAAAGCCCCCATTGGGCACCTTCACCAGCTTGGGCCTTACTTCTGGTTCCCACAGCACTGACACCTTCTGGTTCTTCGTCACTGTAACTTCGCAGGTGTCGTTTACTCTGCTGCATCCTTCCCAAAACGATCCCAAAAACGGCGTCACTACAACTGCTGTCAGCGTCACTTTCGTTCCTACCGGCACTTCCATCGTGCAGTTTGCGCCACAGTTTAATCCGGCAGGACTTGAGGTCACGATTCCTTGACCATCGGTTTCCACTGTCAACGGACACTTCGCTGGCAACACCATCCCAAGTGCGACATACACCTCTTCATACGGCTTGTCGGCGCTAACCTTGGCTCCGTATTTCCCCGTCGAGACTTTGCACCGATCCCCATTCATTCCAAACAGGTTTACGATGAGTTGCCCTTGTCCCAGCTGCGACTTCCTGAGCTTGACCGCGACTTCCCCTAATCCTTTCGTAAACTCGTACTGCTGAATCGCCGCTTTTCCGTCCAGCGTTACCACCACTTGCAGCGCTACAACATCAGGCGTTACGTTGTTGAGGTGCAGCCACACCACCATGCTGTCATCACCGCAACTGCTCATTCCTAGCAGTACTAGCCCAGCCAGAATGGCTCTTTTCAGACTCTCCAACATTGTCCCGCCTCTCGATCTGTAGA
>JAKQJK010000204.1 GCA_029561195.1 Pseudomonadota bacterium | reverse complement strand
CCATCGTGGTGGACATGCTGCTCACCGGCTTTGACAGCAAGTACCTGAACACGCTGTACGTGGACAAGAACCTCAAGTACCACGGGCTCATCCAGGCCTTCTCGCGCACCAACCGCGTGCTCAACGGCAGCAAACCCTACGGCAACATCCTCGATTTCCGCCAACAGCAAGCCAACGTGGACGAAGCCATCGCCCTGTTCTCGGGTGAAAACGCCACCGAGGAAGAACGCAAGATCTGGCTGGTGGACAAGGCCCCCGTGGTCATTGAAAAGCTCGACGCTGCCGTGCACAAGTTGGCTGACTTCATGCAAACCCAGGGCCTGCCCTGCGCGCCCGAAGCCGTGCCCCAGCTCAAGGGTGACGACGCCCGCGCCGCCTTCATCAAGGCCTTCAAGGAAGTGCAGCGCCTCAAGACCCAGCTGGACCAGTACACCGACCTGACCACCGACAACGCTGACGCGATCGAAGCCATCCTGCCGCGCGAAGACCTGCAGGCCTTCCGTGGCGTGTACCTCGACACCGCCCAGCGCCTCAAGGCCCAGCAGGGCAAGACCCTGCCCGACGCTGATGACAAGACCGGCGCCGACGAAGTGGACCAGCTCGACTTCGAGTTCGTGCTGTTCGCCAGCGCCGTCATCGACTACGACTACATCATGGGCCTGATGTCTCGCTTCACCCAGCAGGGCACGGGAGGCAGCAAGCTCAAGATGAGTCGCGAGCAGCTCATCGGCATCATCGCGGCCGACGCCAAGTTCATGAACGAGCGTGACGACATCGCCGCCTACATCAACACCCTGAAGGCGGGCGAAGGCCTCAGCGAAACCGCCATCCGCGAGGGCTACCTCCGCTTCAAGAAAGAACGCGACAGCGCCGAGCTGGCCACCATCGCCAACCAGCACGGCTTGGCCACCCCCGCCCTGCAAGCCTTTGTGGACCAGACACTGCAACGCCTGATCCTGGACGGCGAGCGCTTGAGTGCACTCATGGAACCGCTTCAACTCGGCTGGAAGGCGCGGGCGCAAGCCGAGACCGCGCTGATGGCCCAACTGATGCCCCTGCTGACCAAGCGCGCCCAAGGGCGCGAGATTTCAGGTTTGAGTGCGTATGAGCAATAGGCGAGCACCGACAAACGTGAACAAGCCATCAACGCCGCCCGCCACGCCAGGCGACTTTGATGCGCTGGTCACGTCCATCGTCCACATCCATCAGCAGACGCAGGCGTTTTCCGCCAAAGCCGTCAACGTCGCGCTGACCTTGCGCAACTGGCTCATTGGCTACCGGATTGAGGTGTATGAACGCCAGGGCGTGGACCGTGCGGCCTACGGCGACAAGTTGATGGACACCCTGGCCAAGCGGCTGGTGGAACAGGGCTGGGCCCGCTGCGACCGCCGCGAACTCTATCGGTTTCGCCAGCTCTACCTCGCGTATCCGCAGATTGTGGAGTCGCTGACTCCACAGTCCTTGTTGCTGCCAGACCTGGGGCCGCTGCTGGCACTGGTCTCGGCCCCGCCCGGTTCAATTCGGGAGTCAGTGACTCCACAATCACCAACGGCCCACCCTGAACTGATCTTCCGGCTCTCTTTCACCCATCTCGCCGAGCTGATTCAGCTCCCCGACGACACCCAGCGCCGCTTCTACGAGGTGGAATGCATGCGCGGCAACTGGTCGGTGCGCGAGCTGCGCCGCCAGATCGACAGCCTGTACTACCAGCGCAGCGGCCTTTCCAAAGACAAGGCCCAGCTCTCTGCCCTGGCCCACGCGGCGGCCAACACGCTGCAGCCCGCCCACGTCATCCGCGACCCCTACGTCTTTGAATTTCTCGGCCTGCGCTCACGCGATGTGATGGCCGAGTCCGACCTGGAAGACGCTCTGCTCGACCGTCTGCAAGACTTTCTGCTGGAACTGGGCCACGGCTTCTGCTTCGAAGCGCGGCAAAAGCGCATCCTCATCGGCGACGAACATTTCTTCATCGACCTCGTCTTCTACCACCGCATCCTCAAGTGCCACGTGCTTGTCGAACTCAAGACCGACGCCTTCCGCCACGAACACCTGGGCCAGCTCAACACCTACGTGGCCTATTACAAGAAGCACCAGATGACCCCGGGCGACCAGCCACCCATCGGCATCCTGCTGTGCACCCGCAAGAACGACGCGCTGGTCGAATTCGCCCTGGGCGACCTGAACAGCCAGGTCTTCGTCTCCCGCTATGCCGTGGAGCTGCCGCGCAAGGAAGAGATGGAGCGCTTCATCACCCAGATCAGCCAGGAGGCGGGGGCGTGAAGACCAAGGCCACGAAGGACCAAGCCACGACCGGGCTGGTGCCGAAGCTGCGGTTTCCAGCGTTTGAAAGCGCTGGCGACTGGACCACAGAGAAACTCGGCACGGTGGCGACGATCAGCACAGAAAAAGTCGGCAACAACGTCTGCGTGCCGATGAGCATCACTTCGGGCGTTGGTCTTGTGAGCCAACAAGACAAGTTTGGTCGCGTGATCGCTGGTGACTCGTACAAGAACTACTTGCTCCTGAAGCCCAACGACTTTGCCTACAACAAGAGCGCGACCAAGGAATACCCGGAAGGCTTCCTTACCCTGTACGCTGGCACTGAACTGGCTGCGGTCCCAAACAGCATCTTCACCTGCTTCCGCATCAACGGTGAATCGCCCGATGTTCGGTTCCTGAACCACCAGTTCTCAGACAACCTGCACGGGCGCTGGTTGCGCAAGTTCATTCAGGTGGGGGCTCGGGCGCATGGCTCCTTGAGCATCAACGACAGCGACCTGATGGCCCTCCCTGTTCCCGTCCCGGCGGGCAAGACATCGGTTGCCGAACAACAAAAAATTGCCGACTGCCTGAGTTCCCTGGACGAACTGATCGCCGCACAAGGGCGCAAGGTGGAGGCGCTCAAGACCCACAAAAAAGGGCTGATGCAGCAACTCTTCCCCCGCGAAGACGAAACCCAACCGCGCCTGCGGTTTCCTGAGTTCCAGAGCGGCGGTGAGTGGGTAGCAACGCCCTTCTCCGAACTTTGCGACATCAAA
>JAKQJK010000163.1 GCA_029561195.1 Pseudomonadota bacterium | reverse complement strand
CACCATGGCACTTCTTGTATTTCTTGCCGCTGCCGCAATGGCACAGGTCGTTGCGGCCAGGCTCGGCTGTTTTGCGAACCGTCTCCACCCGCGGCCCCACGTTGCGCCACAGCTCGCGCAGGTCATACACCGCCCAGATAGCCTGGGCGAAGGTTTCCAGCCGATCTTCGCTGACTGAGGGCGGGCCGTCATCGCTGAAGACCGACAGCGTGGGCTCGCCCGTGTCGTCTTCAGTCAGCGCGACGATGGCCTGCAGGCCTTCATCCAGCCACTTGCCAGCCTCTTTGTCTTTGGGGGCTAACCACTCTTCCGGCCAGGTTTCAACGGCAAACATGAAACCCAGTGCCCAGACCTGCCCAAACGAAGGCAGGGCTTCGTCCCCCACCTCGGAACGCTCGGCTTCGGGCAACGCGGCAATGGCACCACGCACATCCATCACTTCGGGGTGATAGGCCGCATCGTCGTCCAGCGCATCTACCTTGGTGTTCAGCGCGGTGACGACCTCCTGCCAGCGCTGGGTCCACAGCTGCATGAAGCGGTCTTTCTGGGCGGCATCGGCGAACGACCCCTCCGCTGTGCTGGCGAGTTCTCCCGCCAAATCAACGGCCAACAGCTCTGCAAAATACTCGGCAAGAGGGATTTCGCGGCGGCAGCACACCAATGCGGCCATGAAGCCCTCACAAAACTCCCACTGCGGAGTTTCGTCGTAGCGGGTGCGCAAGTCGTCCAAGATGGTGTCCACTTCGTCAAAAGCTTCGGGACTCAACACGGGTACGGATGGGGCTGAATTCATGATTTGCGCCACGGCAATGGCGAGGTGAAAACGGGAAAAGACATGCTTTCCAAGTTTACCGGTTGTGCTGGCAAGGCTGGCGCTGGTATGGTTTGTGCCGAGGAGACCTAAACGTGTTGCACACCCTGAATAATTTTTTCCCTGTCCGATATACCGTTTTCTTTCTGTGCGTGCTGGGCCTGCTGCTCAGCCTGTTTACCCTGCTGATTTTCGGCGTTGGGGCTGGTACCACGCTGATTTTCATGGGTCTGGTGGGTACCGGTATCTACGACCTGCGCCAGACAAAACGCTC
>JAKQJK010000154.1 GCA_029561195.1 Pseudomonadota bacterium | reverse complement strand
CTCTTTACGCCTTTTCTTTGCCATCTGCGGTCATTTATGCAAATAATCCCGAAATTCCGGTACTTTCCTGGCTGATCTTCTGGATTCTTCAATGTTTTGTCCAAATCCGTTCTGAAAAAACGGCCTTTGTCAGCAGCCTGCTCCGTCTATGACGGCTACACCTACGCCTACGACAGCGTCCTGGTGACCGTCAACGAAGTGGCCGGACCCGGCTGGGAAGCTGTGCTCTATCCCAATTCCGCCACCCTCCACGGCATCGTGACCATCTACGGTGTGGCCGGCGAACTCAACGACGTGGTCGGAGCCTTTGTGGGAACCGAATGCCGCGGCGTGGCCGATGTGGTGATGAACGGCGCCAACGCCTATGTGACCCTGGTTGTGAACCTGGCTTCCGACGGCGAGGAGATCAGCTTCAAGATCTACGACTATAGCGCCAACCTGGCCTACGACGCCCTCGAAACCTACAGCCTCGGCTACAACGACGTGATCGGCAGCACCGAAACCCCCGTTCCCGTCAGCGTGAGCGAGATCACCGAGCTCGACACTCCCGTGATCACAGCCATCGCCAAGGTTAGCGGCGGCTTCCGGATCGTCTGGAACGAGGTGGACAACGCCGATATCTACGAGGTCTGGCGCGCCACTGATCCCTACGGGACCTACGAACAGGTAGGCTTCAACGTCAACGCGCTGCTGTTCGACGACCTGACCGAACTGCCCATGGCCTTCTACTACATTAAAGCGGTAAAGAACTAAGATGAAAAACACATTCATAGCGATCATGCTGTTCTTGCTCTGTCTGCCCCTCGTGGCAGGAGAGTGGACCCAGTATTACTTCCGGTTCGAACTCACCGACAAAGCCCAGTTGCCAGACATCACCAAGATCGTCTCCATCGACAACGTTAAAGGCAACTGGGTCTATGCCTACGCGAACGATTCTGAGTGGGCGGAATTCGGCAAGCTGGGCCTCAAAACCCAGCTTCTGCCAGCCCCGTCCAGCGAATTCCCGGTGGTGATGAGCTCCAGCGCCAGCGAAGCCAAGGACTGGGACACCTACCCCACCTACAGTGCCTACGTGGCGATGATGAACGGCTTTGCCAGCAGCTACCCCAACCTCTGCCAGATCATCAACGTGGGCACCACCGTGAACGGCCGCGCCATCCTGGTGGCCAAGATCTCGGACAACGTGGCCAGCGAGGAAAAGGAACCCGAAGTGCTGCTCACCAGCACCATCCACGGCGACGAACTCACAGGCTACATGCTGATGCTGAGGCTGATAGACACCCTTCTGGGCCAGTATGGCACCAATCCCCGCCTCACCAACATCGTGAACTCCATGGAGCTCTGGATAAGCCCCAACACCAATCCGGACGGCACCTACTATGGCGGAAACGCCAGCGTGGCATCTGCCAGGCGCGCCAACTACAACGGCATCGACCTCAACCGCAACTATCCCAACTACGACGGTAGCCTCAATTCCGGTGCCATTCAAGTGGAAACCCAGGCTATGATGAGCTTTGCCAACGCCCACAACTTCGTGTTCGGGGCCAATTATCACGGCGGCACTGAAGTAGTAAACTACCCCTGGGATTATACTTACACTCTGCATCCAGATGACGCCTGGTTTATCTCCTCCAGCCTGGTCTATGCCTCCAACGTTCAGACGGACGGCCCGGCGGGATACTTTACCGACATCAATCCCAACGGCATCACCAACGGCGCCGACTGGTA
>JAKQJK010000150.1 GCA_029561195.1 Pseudomonadota bacterium | reverse complement strand
GTCCGCGTCGTTGGCGGCCGGAGCCGACATATTCTGTGGAACTGCTGACATATTTGTCTCCTGGTTATTTGTCTGGTCTGTCGGTCAGACGTAATTTAGTACGGTCTGTCTAGTTTCTCACAAATCTTTTGAAATTTCAAGTTATGCTTTTCAATACCGCATTATGAAAACAGAAATAAGCATGATTTCAGCTTAAATAATCCCGTACTCGGTCTTACTCCGAGGTGCACTCACCTACACTCCCAGCCATGAGTACACCGTCGCAGCTACCGCTCGACATCCCCACTGACGTATCCGCGACTGTGCAGGTCAAGCGCTGGTGGCGGCGCCTGCCCGCACACCGGCAGGACAGATTTGCCATGCTGGCACCGCTCGCGGCCGTAGTTCTGTTTCTGGCAGCCATCGTCTCAGCTTTCGGTTACTTGCGCCTTGAGGAGCTCGAACGTGAGCAGGAAGCTGTGCGGCGCGACGTGGAATATACGCAGCAACGTCTTCGTCTGCGCCTTCTGGAAAGGCAGGAGCAGATCATGCGGATTGCCCGGGATATTTCGAATCGCGAAGTGGATGCAGAAGATTTCCAGACCCGTGCAGAAGCGTTAATCAACCAGTACCCCGAGTTGGAAACCATCAGCTGGATTGACGATAAAAAACGCTTTAAGTCCAGTTATGGCACTGCCAGCCTGGCAGCGGGCCAGCGACGGCTGACCGGCGATATCCTGAAGCCAGGAGAGACCGAAAGCACCTTCACGCTGGCCAAGGATTTGCAACAGCCAGTGTATGCCCAGCGCCTCGCTGAAAAAGACAAGGACTCCCATCTGCAACTGCATGTTCCGCTGGTGGACCGGGCCAAATTCGCCGGCGTAGTGATGGCTGAATACTCCATAGATGGGCTGTACCGCTATGGCGTACCAGCTGAAATTTCGGCTCGTTACGCCGTCTCTTTCCTTGACGCCAAAGGTGAACGGCTGGCCGGTACCAGTATTGGTGCGCGAAGACCCCTGAGCGACTTGCAGCCCTGGTCCAGCCCGATCAACGAGTATGAAGTGCCAGTATCCCCAGTCGGCAATGGTCTCGTGATTCGTGCCCAAGCCTACCGCACGTCACTGGGCGTAGTGGGTAGCGGCCTTTTCTGGCTGGTGATCGCTTTGAGTGCCATGACCGCATGGATGCTGATTGGAAACTGGCGGCATACGCGCAGGCGGGTTGAAGCACAGCAGGCCCTGATATCAGAAACTAACTTCCGCCGTGCCATGGAAAACTCCATGCTCACCGGCATGCGGGCGATGGACTTGCAGGGGCGTATCACCTATGTCAACGCAGCGTTTTGCCAGATGACGGGCTGGTCAGAATCGGATCTGGTGGGTCGTACAGCTCCATTTCCTTATTGGCCCGAGGCTGATCGTGAAACGCTCGCCTCCATATTGAACGAAGAGTTGGCGGGCCACTCGACACCTGGCGGTATTCAGGTCCGTGTAAAACGCAAGGACAGCAGCCTGTTCGATGCCCGTTTGTATGTATCTCCACTGATTGACTCGCGCGGGGCACAAACTGGCTGGATGACGTCGATGACGGACATCACGGAACCCAACCGTATTCGGGAACAGCTGTCCGCCTCCTATGAGCGTTTTACTACCGTGTTGGAAGCGCTGGACGCATCGATCTCCGTCGCGCCGCTGGGCAGCGACGAACTGCTGTTTGCCAACAAGTTGTACCGCCTCTGGTTCGGAGTACAGACCCAAGGGCACCTGCAGCTGGTGGCGCAGGCCGGTGTGCCAGCGCGACCCACCATTGATGAGTCGCGCGATAGTGTGGATTCTTTTGCCGGACTACCAACTGCCTCGCTGCATGAGACGGAGACAGAAAGCGCTGAGATCTACCTGCCAGACCACGAAAAATGGCTTGAGGTTCGCACCCGCTACCTGAGCTGGGTGGACGGGCGCCTGGCCCAGATGGTGATCGCTACCGACATCACCTCGCGCCGGCTGGCAGAAGCCCAGTCTGCCGCACAGGCCGAGCGTGCCCAAAACGCTAGCCGCCTTATCACTATGGGTGAAATGGCTTCCAGCGTAGCCCATGAACTGAACCAGCCGCTCACCGCTATCAACAACTACTGCAACGGCATGGTCTCGCGGATCAAGTCACGGCAGATTACCGACGCCGACCTTTTGGGAGCGCTGGAAAAGACCGCCCGGCAAGCCCAGCGTGCCGGCCAGATCATCCAGCGCATCCGGTCGTTTGTGAAGCGCAGCGAACCCAACCGCGCCCTGTCTGAAGTTGCGGCGATGGTGGATGAAGCGGTGGAGCTGGCCGAGATTGAGCTGCGCAGGCGCAATGTCCGGTTGATGCACCAGGTGGCCATGCGACTTCCCGCACTGCTGGTGGATCCGATCTTGATCGAACAGGTGCTGGTCAACCTGCTGAAAAACGCCGCTGAATCGATTGACTCCGCCCAGCGGCCCACGGCAAGACGCAGCGTCGAATTGCGCGTGGCGCCCAAAATCGTGGAGGGCAAACCAGTGATCGAATTTTCCGTTGTGGACTCGGGTAAAGGCATTGCCCCGGAAGTCATGGAAAGGTTGTATGAAGCGTTCTACTCCACCAAGGCTGACGGCATGGGAATCGGTCTGAGTTTGTGTCGCTCCATCGTCGAGTCGCACCAGGGCAGGATGAAGGCGGAGAACATCTACAATGGCGCCGACGTGACGGGGTGCCACTTTTCCTTCTGGATTCCGGTCGCCGAATCATCGCCAGTGGCCGGTACCGTTCCGGACACGCAACACACCATCTTGGGGTAACTGCATGAGTTTGATTCCGAAAAAGGGAACTGTTTACGTTGTTGACGACGACGAGGCAGTTCGCGACTCGCTTCAGTGGCTGCTGGAAGGCAAGGACTACCGCGTCCGCTGCTTCGATTCTGCCGAGTCGTTCCTCAGCCGTTACGACTCACGAGAGGTAGCCTGCCTGATTGTGGATATCCGCATGGGTGGCATGACAGGACTGGAATTGCAGACTCGCCTGATCGAAGGCCACTCCCCACTGCCCATCGTGTTCATCACCGGCCATGGCGACGTGCCAATGGCCGTGGATACCATGAAAAAAGGCGCCATGGATTTCATCCAGAAGCCCTTCAAGGAAGATCAACTGGTCGGTCTGGTGGAGAAAATGCTCGAACACGCCAAGGGCACCTTCTCAGAGTATCAGCATGCTGCTAGCCGCGACGCCCTGCTCTCGAAACTGACTTTGCGTGAATCCCAGGTACTGGAGCGCATCGTGGCCGGCAGGTTGAACAAGCAGATTGCTGATGACCTGGGCATCAGTATCAAGACCGTTGAAGCGCACCGTGCCAACATCATGGAAAAACTGAATGCCAACACCGTGGCCGATCTGCTGAAAATTGCCCTTGGGCAAAATGCCCCCAAAGGTTGACAACGCATTGGGAACCCCGCTTTCGCTACTCTTCTTATAGCTTCTCACGCCCGTCCCATAAGGGGAGACGGGCTTTTTTACGCGTAAAACACCATGACCATCACATCCGCAGCCACACTGATCGATGGCAACGCCCTCTCCCGCCAGCTGCGCTCGGAAGTTGCCAGTCGCACAGCCGTGCTCAAGCAAAAGGGCATCACACCCGGCCTGGCCGTGGTGTTAGTGGGTGAAAACCCCGCCTCTCAGGTGTATGTACGCAATAAGGTCAAGGCCTGCCAGGAAAGTGGCCTGCATTCCGTTCTGGAGCAGCATCCGGCCAGCATGACCGAGTCCGCGCTGCTTGCCCTGGTGGACACCCTGAACAACGATCCGTCCATCCACGGAATTCTCGTGCAATTGCCGCTGCCAGCACACATCGATGCCCAGAAAGTGATTGAGTCCATTTCCCCCACCAAAGACGTTGACGGCTTTCATGTGAACAGCGCCGGTGCCCTGATGGTGGGGCAGCCCGGTTTCTGGCCTTGCACGCCCTATGGCTGCATGAAGATGCTGGAAAGCATCGGTTTTGAGCTCAAGGGCAAACACGCGGTTGTTATTGGCCGCAGCAACATCGTCGGCAAACCGATGGCCCTGATGCTGCTACAGAAAAATGCCACTGTCACCATTTGCCACAGTGGCACCAAGGATCTAAAAGCCATGACACTGCAAGCCGATGTGATTGTGGCGGCGGTGGGTAAGGTGAACGTGCTGACCGCGGACATGGTCAAGCCCGGTGCAGTGGTGATTGACGTGGGCATGAACCGCAACGCCGAAGGCAAATTGTGCGGTGACGTGGACTTTGCCGGCGTGAGCCAGGTGGCCAGCCACATCACCCCTGTGCCAGGCGGCGTGGGCCCCATGACTATCACCATGCTGCTGGTTAACACCCTGGAGGCGGCAGAACGGGTAGCGGTCGGCGCTTGAAATGACCAGCCATGCCTCCAACTAGGGGGCAGAATGGAGGATGGCTCGGTCTGAGCCGGCTCCCTGTCATCGACACGGTTTTTCCTCATCGGGTATCTTCACTTTATGAATCCACTTCTCCAATTTGAAGGTTTGCCGCTTTTCGATCAAGTCACACCTGCAGACGTCGGCCCTGCCATCGAAGCCTTGTTGACCGAGGCCAGTGCGGCGCTCGAAACGGTCACGGCGCCGGGTTTTCCCGCCGTGTGGGTTGATATTTCCCGGGTTCTGGATGTTTCGACCGAGCGGTTGGGTCGCGCATGGGGCACCGTGAGCCACCTCAACAGCGTGGCCGACACCCCCGAGTTGAGGGCGGCCTACAACGAGGCACTGCCCAAGGTAACCGAGTTCTGGACACGTCTAGGTGCCGACGAGCGTTTGTATGCCAAATACAAGGCCATTGAACCTTCAACCCTGAACGCCGAGCAGCGCCAGGCACATAAAAACGCTATCCGCAACTTTGTGCTGGGTGGCGCGGAACTCACGGGTGCCGCGCGCGAACGGTTTGCCGCCATACAGGAGCGCCAGGCCGAACTCAGTCAGAAATTCAGCGAAAACGCGCTGGACGCCACCGATGCCTACTCGCACTTCGCCACCGCCATTGAGCTGGATGGCGTACCCGATGATGTGAAGCAGACGGCCCGTGAAGCGGCGCAAGCGCTGGGCAAAGAGGGCTACAAACTCACCCTGAAAATGCCGTGTTATCTGCCCGTGATGCAGTTTGCAAAAAGCAGCGCCTTGCGTGAAAAGCTGTATCGGGCCTATGTGACCCGGGCATCGGATCAGGCCGACGCGGACGCAAGTCAATTCGACAACTCCGGCATCATTCAGGAGATCCTGGCGCTTCGGCTGGAAGAGTCAAAACTGCTGGGTTATAGCAACTTCGGTGAACTGTCTCTCGTGCCTAAAATGGCCGATTCGCCCGCGCACGTCATCTCGTTTTTGCGCGATCTGGCCAACAAGGCAAGGCCTTTCGCAGAAAAAGATCTGGCCGACATGCGCCAGTTTGCAATCGAGCATCTGGGCCTGGCTGATCCACAGCCATGGGACTGGCCGTATGTCAGTGAAAAATTCAAGGAAGCGCGCTACTCCTTTAGCGAGCAGGAAGTCAAACAGTACTTCACCGCACCCAAGGTTCTTGGTGGGCTGTTCAAGATCGCCGAAACCCTGTTTGACGTCCGGATCAGTCGCGATGACGCCCCGGTCTGGAACCCTGGGGTGGAGTTTTACCGTATTGAACGCCAGAATGCCCAAACCGGTGATGGTGCTGGAAAAAACGCGCTGGTCGGCCAGTTTTATCTGGACCCAGCTGCCCGCACGGGCAAACGCGGCGGCGCCTGGATGGACGACGTGCGCGCCCGCTGGCTGCGCCCGGACAACAACCAGTTGCAGACGCCGGTGGCACATCTGGTGTGCAATTTTGCCCAGGGCATGGAAGTGGATGGGGTGAAAAAGCCGCCATTGCTCACCCATGACGACGTCACCACGCTATTTCACGAGTTCGGCCACGGCCTGCACCACATGTTGACGCAGGTAAACGAGCGCGACGTATCGGGCATCAGCGGCGTGGAATGGGACGCGGTGGAGCTGCCCAGCCAGTTCATGGAGAATTTCTGCTGGGAATGGGACGTGCTCAAGCACATGACATCTCACGTGGACACGGGTGCACCCATGCCGCGCACACTGTTTGACAAGATGCTGGCCGCGAAGAATTTCCAGAGCGGCCTGCAGACCCTGCGTCAGATCGAGTTCTCGCTGTTCGACATGTTGTTGCATACAAGCCACGATCCCGCAACGAGCATCATGGGCCTTCTGGAGCAAGTTCGCACGGAGGTTGCCGTCATGCAGCCACCCGCCTGGAGCCGCAGCGCACACACGTTCAGTCACATATTTGCCGGTGGTTACGCGGCAGGTTATTACAGCTACAAATGGGCCGAGGTACTTAGCGCTGACGCCTACGCCGCATTTGAGGAAACAGCCCGTAACGATGGGTTGCCAAATCTCGAAACCGGTAGAAAATACCGGGAAGCCATTCTGGAGGCTGGTGGAAGCCGTCCGGCGATGGAGTCGTTCAAGGCTTTTCGCGGGCGTGAGCCTACCCTGGATGCTTTGCTGCGGCACCAGGGAATGGCCGCGTCCTGAATCACTTCCGTTAGCGCAAGGGTAGACATGATGAAACTGAACAAGCTGGGATTGGGTGTCTTCATGGCACTGTGCTTATCTGCGGCGCAGGCCCAGACGGTGTACCGAATCGTCGGCCCGGACGGTAAGGTCTCTTTTTCAGACAAGCCGCCCGCTGCCAGAGAGAACGCGTCCGCCACCAATGCCAGGGGGCAATCACTGCCGTTGAGCGGCGGCAACGCCGTATTGCCCTATGAATTACGCCAGGTAGCTGATCGTTACCCGGTGACCCTCTACACCTCGGACAACTGTGCTCCCTGCAGTTCTGGTCGCGCCCTGCTCACCAGCCGTGGTATCCCGTTTAGCGAACGCACGGTAACAACGGCGGAAGACGGCGACGCCCTGCAACGCCTGAGCGGCGAAAGCTCTCTGCCTCTACTGATAATCGGTGGCCAGAAGATCAAGGGATTTTCCGACTCGGAGTGGAGCCAGTTTCTGGATGCTGCGGGTTACCCCAAGTCATCGGCGTTGCCTTCGGGCTACCGCAACGGGCTGAGTGCGCCGCTGGTCGTTGTGCAAAAACCCGCAGCCCCGGCGACAGGCACCCAAGCGGTCAGAGCCCCAGCGCCAGCGCCCCAGGCACCCGTTGCTCCTCCGCCGTCCAACCCGGCTGGCATCACGTTCTAGCGCGAGCCAGGCTGGCGCTATCCGCGCGAACGCGGGTTAAAAGCTCAGTTTCTTCACGCCGCTGGCAGTACCCAGCAGGCAGACCTGCGCGCGCTGGTGGGCAAACACACCCACCGTCACTACACCCGGCCACTGGCTGACTTGTGTCTCGAAGGCCAGTGGATCCGTAATCTTCAGGCCCGTCACGTCCACAATGTGCTGACCGTTATCAGTGACCAGCGGCTCACCGTTCTTCAAACGAACCACGCCCGTACCCCCCATCGCCGCAAACTGGCGGATCACCCGCTGCGTGGCCATGGGAATCACCTCAACCGGCAGCGGAAACTTGCCCAGCGTCTGGACCAGCTTGGACTCGTCAGCAATGCAGACAAACTGCCGTGACTGGGCGGCCACGATTTTTTCGCGCGTCAGTGCTGCGCCACCGCCCTTGATCATGTTGCCTTGGCCATCGATCTCGTCGGCACCGTCGATATAAACCGACAGCTCACCCACGTCGCTGGCCTCAAAAACCGGGATACCCAGCGCTTTCAGGCGCTCGGTGCTGGCTTCCGAGCTGGAAACGGCGCCCTTGATCTGGTTTTTCATCGTGCCCAGCGCATCAATGAATTTGTTGACGGTGGAGCCCGTGCCCACACCCACGATGTCGCCGGGGACCACGTATTCAAGGGCCGCCTGGCCGACCAGGGTTTTCAATTCGTCTTGTGAAAGCATGTTGGATGTTCGTTGGGTGGCTTGCCATCTGGGAAAATCAGGCAACTTCAGGAATTATCCAATGTCTCTTGTGCCCTATGCCCTGGCCCGCCCTTTTTTGTTTGGCCTGGACCCCGAAACCGCCCACGACATCACGCTGCACGCCCTCGCCCGCCTGCAGGGAACGCCGCTGCAATGGGCGTATTGCAATGGCCGGGTTGATGATCCGGTGCAACTCGCCGGGCTGACTTTTCCCAACCGGGTGGGTCTGGCTGCCGGGCTGGACAAAAACGCGCGCTGCATCGACGGGCTGGGCGCGATGGGTTTCGGCTTTGTGGAGGTCGGCACCGTTACGCCCCGCGCCCAGAGCGGCAACCCGAAACCGCGCATGTTCCGCCTGCCCAAGGCGAACGCCCTGATCAACCGCCTGGGCTTCAACAATGACGGGCTGGACGCGTTCATTGCCAATGTGCAGCGCTCGGCGCTCTACAAAGAGCGTCAGAAGGCGCAAGGCACACAACCGGGGTCCAACCGCCCCGCCCCCATGCTGCTTGGCCTGAACATCGGCAAGAACGCCACCACCCCCATCGAGCATGCCACGCAGGACTACCTGACCTGTCTGGACGGCGTCTATCCCTATGCCGATTACGTGACCGTCAACATCTCAAGCCCGAACACGCAGAACCTTCGCTCGCTGCAAAGCGATGAGGCGCTGGATGCGTTGCTGAACGCAGTCACACAGCGGCGGGAGGTTTTGAGCCAGCGCTTTGGCCGCCTGGTACCCGTCTTCGTCAAGATCGCGCCGGACCTGACAGCTGATCAGATTGACGTGATCGCCGACACCCTGAAACGCTACGGAACGGATGCCACCGGCACAGCCAACAACGCATGGGGCGTTATCGCCACCAACACCACGCTGAGCCGCGATGCAGTCAAGGGCCTTCCCCATGACAACGAGACTGGTGGCCTGTCGGGCGCGCCGGTGCTGGCCATGAGCAACGGGGTCATCAAGCAGCTGCGCAGCCGCCTGGGCAAGGGTTTTCCGATCATCGGGGTGGGCGGCATCCTGAGCGCGCACGATGCTGTGAGCAAGATCAAGGCTGGCGCAGACATTGTGCAGATTTATACGGGTCTGATCTACAAGGGCCCCGAACTGGTAAAAGAGGCTGCCTTAGGCATAAAAAATGGCCTCTAGCCCTCGTCGGATATGAGTAAGAAGCTATCAATAATATAGCATTTGAAAAGCAATCAAACCACTGCAGCTAGTTTGTGCAACCACTTTTCGCGCCACACGACAAACTCCGCCACCGGCAGTGGTTTGCTCATGAAGTAGCCCTGCGCCTCATCACAACCCTGGTTCTTCAGCATGGCCCATATGGTGGCGTTTTCGACACCCTCGGCCACCACGGTGAGGCCCAAGTTGTGCGCCAGATCGATAGTGGAACGCACAATCTTGGCGTCGTCCTCGTCTTTTTCCATTGCCATCACGAATGACTTGTCGATTTTGAGTTCGTCCACTGGCAGGCGCTTAAGGTAGGCCAACGACGAGTAACCGGTACCAAAGTCGTCAATCGACAACTTGAAGCCACGCTCGGACAACCGGTTCAAAGTATGCTCGGCGCGCTGCGGGTCGTCCATGATGGCGCTCTCGGTGATTTCCAGGCAAAACGCATCGGGCGGCACCTGATGGCGGGCCAAAATGCCGTCCAGTCGGGCCGGGAAATCGGGGTCCAGCAAATCGCGCGTGGACAGGTTGATGGCGATGCGCAGGGCCTGATCGTCGCTTTGCAGACCGCGCCACAGCCGGGCCGCCTCGTCAAACATCCACAACGTGAGCTGCCGCACAAAACCGGTCTGCTCGGCAAAAGGTATGAACAGCATGGGCGGCACTAGGCCGCGCTCGGGGTGCTGCCAGCGCACCAGCGCCTCGGCCGCAACCACACGGGAGGTTCCCAGCGCCAGCTTGGGTTGCAGGAACAGGCGCAGCTCGTTTTGTTCAATCGCCTGACGCAGCTCGGACAGCAGGGACAGTGTTTGCGTGCTGGAGGAGTCAAGTGACGGCTCATACAACTGCGTGCCAGTCGTTTTTTGCTTGGCGGCGTACATCGCCACTTCAGCACGGCTGAGAAGCGCGTCCGAGTCCTGTGCATCGGCCGGCCACAGCGCGATGCCGATACCGGCGCTCAGGTCCACCGTCTGGTCCTCAAAAGATAGCGGCACTTCAAATGACTGTGTAATGCGCGCAGCCAGCGCCAGTGCGGCGGCGGCGTCTGCCGGATTCACCAGGATTGTGAATTCATCGCCGCCCAGCCTGGCAATCATCGTGCCGGGTTCGTTGATCTGTCGTGTCAGCCGCTCGGCCACGGCCTTGAGCAGCCGGTCGCCAAAGGCATAACCCAGCACATCGTTGACGTGTTTGAACCGGTCCAGATCAAGCATCACCACCGCAAGGGACGCCAGCCCTGAGGCGTCTTGAGGCTGGCTGCCATGCTCCGCAATGGCCTGTTGCACCGTTTCACGAAACTGTGCCCGGTTGGGCAGGCCGGTCAAACGGTCCCAATAGGCCAGCTGGCGAATCTCGGCCTGCTTGGCTCCGATGCTGACGCGCATATGGTCAAAGGCTTTGGCCAGGCCACCAATCTCGTCCTGACGCTTCAGATACCGCATAGGAGTGTTGTAATCACCCCGGCCCAGCCGCTCGGTTGCACTGACCAGCGAGCGCAAGGGCGTGGTAACGCGCCGGGCAGACAGCACGCTGCCCAACCCGAATAACACGACGCCGGCAGCGGTAATCCAGGCCAGTGCAATCTGCACCTGACGGAACGGCGCCACCACCTCGTCCACCGAGCGCAGCATCAGGGTCTGCACATCGCCAGCGCCTGTATCCAGCTTGATGCTGCGGGCCATCAGCAGGTGGCCCGTAACCAGAACCTCCTTGAATTCAGCCGTGTCCTGCAGCAGGGGCATCACCTCCTCGGGGGGCAGTGTGCTCACCACAATCTTGTCCGGCTCCCCGGCAAGTCGGCTGATCACCGCCAGATGGACGTCCGAAAGGCCATGCATTTCGTCGGCCAGCGACTGGTTGATGGGAAACCCCATCAATACCCAGCCAATGATCAACGGTGCTTTCATGGGCACCATCACAAACTGATACGGTGTGCGCCCTACCAGCGCAATCTGGCTACCCTGGGCGCTGCGTGACAGGGGTGAAGCCATCTGGTGCAACACCGGGGCTAGCGCCATAGCCTGCTGGCCTTCGCCCACCGCCAACAACTCCATTTGGTTATTCAATAGCGCCGTGACCGTTGCGCCGATGCGCGCGCCATGGTTCTCCAGCGCCGAGCGAATAGTCTCGGTATCACCCGAGGACACGCTGGAACGGAAACCGTAGTCCGCGGCGAGCAGGCTGGCACCTTGACTGAGCTTCTGGGCGTTCTGGTCCAACAAACGGCGCCAGACGCGCTCGCCCACAATCAATTCCTGGCCAATTTGCCGGCGCGCGCTTTGTTCAATGCTCAACCGGACCACGCTGAACACGGCCGCCTGCACCAGCAACAGCAGCGCCAGCGACACCGCAGCAATGCGAAAGGACAAACCAAACCGCTGGAAGCGCCAGGTCCATTTCACGGAGAAGCTCCCGACAAGCGAACCGACGCATTGGCGTCGGTGGCACCCACTACAAGAGCCTGATCCATTGCAGGCGCGCCAGGCGGGAGCGATGCATGCCATACCCGCAGGCGGTAACTGCCAGCAGGCACATTGGTCAGTGCCGCTTTGCCAGCGCCGTCACTTCGTCCGTAATAGGGGGTTTCCACGACCACCACCCAGGCCGCCATGTTGTCATGAATGTTGCAACCCAGCACCGCGATGCCACTTCGGTCAAACACCACCGGATTGGCGTCGGTACCGGTATAAAGCTTCAACTCGAAAGTCTTGTTCGGTGAAAACGAATACACGTGATGGCGTACCGTATCCCGGTTCGGAAAATGAACGGGGGTGCCCACCGGAACCACCGATACCTGAGGTTCAAACCGCTTGGCAACCTGCGCAATCTCGGCCTTGGGCAATGGTCTGGATGCAGCACGTGCGGCCGGTGACTCCAGAAACACGATGGCATCTGGTAACGGCTTGCCGGCGTTGTCCGACACCTGTACCTGCACGGTAGCGGCCATGGCGACATTCGCCACAAGCAGCCAACCCGACAACAGGTGTTTCAAGCTCATGGTGAAGGGCTCTTTCAGGGCTCAATGGCCATTCCGAGCAAAGGCGCCCCGTCGCCAACCGTCCCCACAGCCCTGGCACGGCCCGTGGACAAATCAATCAGGTGAAGACGGGACCGCGTATCACTTGCAGTGCGCAAAACGGCGTAGGCGGCGCCCGACACATCTGCGATGTCAAAACCGGCATCGGTTACTCCGCTCACACCCAGCGAGCCCACCGTGCGCAGGATACCCGCGTTGGGTGACACCACCGGGCTCGCGCCTTCGATGGAACCTTGCACCACCAGTGATCCAGTGGTCCGCTCAATCGCATAGTTGGTAGTGATTTTTTCGTCTTTCTTGTTGTACGTGTAGGCCGCAGCAATCAGTGCGGGCTGCTTGCCAGCCAGTTCGTCACCGGCCGCGAAGGTCAGTGCCGCGTCAGGCTGCAAACCGTCCAGCGCGGCGTTGCCGTCTACCGCAGCACCGGTATCAGGATGCAGGCGCAGGTTGAATCCGCTATCACTGACCACACGAATACGATCCGCCGCCGGGTTGAAATCAACCCCAAACATGGAGCCCGTGAATGGCAAGGCTGCCGGTGCAGCGCCAACCGGTTTGAGCGCGCCACTGCCGGTGTTCAGCGTATAAAGCCGCCCACTGGCAGAAAGCGCATACAACACACCTCGCGCAACCCTGAAATCGATACCAATGAGCCTGTCGCCCGCAGCCAGGCCAGTGACGGGTTTCCCGTCAAGGATGCGACGCGGTTGACCAGCATTGAACTTGATCAGGCTCATGCCGCCAGTAACCGCAAAAATGGTTTCCCTGACAGGTGCTCCTTCCGTCTCCTCAGGCAGCGAAGAACAGGCAACGGCAAAAACTGCAGCGGTGCTGACACCGATTGAGCGGATGAAATCGGGGATCCGGGAACGCTTGCGTGACATTTTGCTTCCAATCATTTCTAGGCTTTAAAAACTGGAGGTTTGACCATTTCAACAACCAGGGCGCCAATGGCCAGGGCACTGGTCAAACCCGGTGACTCGATGCCAAACAGGTTCACCAGGCCAGCCAGGCCATGGTCGGCAGGGCCTTGAATCACGAAATCTTTGGCACCCTCATGCGGTGCCTGGGTTTTGGGACGGATGCCGGCATACCCCGCCTGCAGGGCGCCGTCAGCCAGCGCGGGCCAGTACTTGCGCACTTCGCCGTAAAAGGCGTCCCCA
>JAKQJK010000132.1 GCA_029561195.1 Pseudomonadota bacterium | reverse complement strand
TCCTTGCTAGGTTTTCATTTCGTGTTTTTTCCAAGGAGTATTTTTATGAAGCGTTCTGTTCAAAAGGGTTTCACCCTGATCGAGTTGATGATCGTTGTGGCGATTATTGGTATTCTGGCCGCGGTGGCTTTGCCTGCCTATCAGGATTACACCAAGCGGGCGAAGATGTCCGAAGTGGTTTTGGCTGCATCCGCCTGCCGCACGTCTATTACTGAAGTTTTCCAGACCAATTCAGCTGCCAGCTTGCCTACTGCTGGTAATTGGGGTTGCGAGAATTCGGTTTCGCAATCTAAGTATGTTGCAACGGTTGCAACTGATGCCAATGGTGGTGTGATCGTTACGACCCAAGGTTTTGGCGATACTGCGATCGATGGATTAACAGTTAGCTTGGTGCCAACGGCCGCTGGCGGTGCTGCAATCACGAGTTCAGCGCCACTCTCTCAGTGGATTTGTGGTAACGCAGCAGTTATCAACGGCGGTACGGCAAGGACTACCGTCCCTTCCAAGTTCTTGCCTGGTTCTTGCCGCGGCGTCTGATCTTGATAAATTGGCTTTCTTTTCTAAAAACGCCCCATCCGGGGCGTTTTTCTTTTTCTGGGTTCAACGTTGCCGTTAGCGTTCTGTTGTCGGCAGTTCTTTTGCTGTTGGCATGGCTGCAGCCCTTTCATTCCTTGCCATGGGTTAGCTGGCACAGTGAAATCCTGGCTTTTTTGGCGGTAGTGCTTCTGAGTTGGAGTGGTCTGCTAAACGTTGTGAAACAAGCCTCCCCAACACCGATTGCTCTACCTGTCAGCGCCTTTCCCTTCCTTGCCCTGACCTTGGTGGCCTGGTTTCAGGCTGCCACTGGCCTGCTTGCCTTTCGTGGCGATGCGATGGTACTTACTGGATACCTGGGAGTTTGCGTTGCATGTTTGACCTTAGGACGCGCTGGAAGTAGGGATCAAAGTTCCTACGCAGTGCTTGCAATCACGGTTTTGTTAGCGGCATTCGGATCGACGATCGTTGCGCTTGCCCAGACGTTCGAGCTGTGGGAATCATCTCTGTGGATCAATCGCATGTTTACTTTGCGTAGAGCCGGCGCCAATCTCGGACAGCCCAACCAATTGGCCACGCTGATTTTGATGGGCTTGGGCAGTTTGTTGTTTTTGTTTGAGTCGAGGAAAGTGGGATCAATGCTTTCCGTTTTTATTATCATTCCGCTGATTCTCGGATTGGCCATTTGTGAATCCCGTACCAGTTTATTGACTTTTGGCGTGCTGACGATCTGGTGGTTTGCCAAGCGGAAGTCTCTGAACCTACGGCTATCGTCGTGGGCAGTCGCATTGGCTGTCATCGGATTTATGGGCCTGTTCTGGACAGTTCCATTGCTGCTGAATGAAATTCAGCAAATGAGTGGGGTTGGTGGTGAGGTAAATACCGCTGTAGGGACGCGCTGGGTGGTATGGCCACAACTAGTGGCGGCCATACTTCAGCGCCCATGGTGGGGGTGGGGTTTGGGGCAGGTAGCAACTGCCCAAAATGCTTCAGTCCATGCATATAGCAGCAGCGAATCATTTACCTACTGTCACAATATTCTGCTGGATATTGCCTTGGGAGTCGGGCTGCCCATTGCCGGCCTTCTACTATTGGTAAGTTTGATTTGGCTCTGGCGTCGAATACTTCGGATCAAGCAATTGGCATCCTGGTATTGTGTCGCCTTGATACTGCCCGTTGCGGTCCATTCCATGCTGGAATTTCCATTTGCGTATGCGTACTTCCTGGTACCCGTCATGCTTGCGGTGGGCATGTTGGATGGGCAGCTGAGCCCCAGGCCAATGGTGAAATTCGGGGCGAAACCGATGGCAGGGATTCTGCTCGTCGCAACCTTTTTGGTCATGTGGTCAATTGTCGAGTATTTTGCAATCGAAGAAGACTTTAGAGTGGTCCGATTTGAGGCGCTTCAAGTCGGAAAAACCCCAGATAGTTATACGAGTCCTAACGTTCTGTTGCTTACCCAGCTGGGCGCTTTATTAACAGGTGGTCGAATCGTACCCAAACCAGGAATGCTTGAGCAGGAACTGCAGTTGGCGAGAGAGGTTGCATTGCGATACCCTTGGCCTGCGACACAAAATCGCTACGCGCTGTCACTCGCCCTGAACGGTCAGCCGAACGAGGCTATTCGTCAGTTGCGCGTTATGCGCATCCTGCATGGCGAAACAAATTATGGACCAATCAGGCAGTACTGGCTGAATCTTGCGCGCGAAAAGTACCCCCAACTCGGGGAATTGAACCTACCTTAAACGAGTAGGTCAAGCACGTGGATCCAAAGAAGTTGTCCCATATCAAGGTATCGCTGGCACTATTGATTGCGGTATCAGTTCCATGGCTAAACCCGTTTTCCACGGGGCCGTCTGCTTCGACCGTACAGAGTCTGCTGTCCGGCTTGTGTTTGGCCATTTTGTTGTTTGTGTGGACGCAACAAGGTAATCGTTTGGACGTACTGGCGGCTGGTTCTTGGCTTGCCGTCAGCCTGGCAAGTTGCGCTATGGGCTTGCTTCAATATTTTGACCTTGTTACCACGCTAAAACCTTGGATAAATGGCGCTTCGATAGGCGAAGCTTTCGCGAACCTGCGTCAGCGCAACCAGTTCGCGACATTGACGAACATCGGCCTGGTGGCCCTGATCCGGTTTGGGTTAGCCCAGCCGTTTCATGTATCGAAAGTCCAAACAGACCCGGCCGGTAAAAATATTGGCAACTTATGGTTGTTGGCCTTGTTTGTCCCTAGTGCCACCTTACTTGCTACGGGCAATGCAGCCTCCTCTTCCCGCACTGGCTTGGCGCAATTGGTTTTGGTAGGGCTGATTGCCTGGGGCTGGGGTCAGGCGCGAAACCCCCGCGTTCGTCTCGTGCTCATTGTTGCAGCTGTTACCTACGCTGTCGCAGCGTTTGCTCTGCCTCGTCTGATTGGCCTTGACCCAGCCAGTCATGGCATTGCAGCCCGGCTACAGGACGGCGGCATGAATTGTGCCAGCCGTTTGACGTTGTGGCGCAACGTGCTACATTTGATCGCGGAAAAACCTTGGACAGGCTGGGGCTGGGGCGAACTGGACTACGCGCACTTCGTCACCCTGTACCCCGGCCCCCGGTTTTGCGAGATTCTGGATAACGCCCACAACTTGCCCCTACATCTGGCAGTGGAGCTAGGGTTGCCGGTTGCCGCGCTGATTTGTGGCGTGGTTGGCTGGCTGGTTATCCGCGCCAAACCCTGGAGGGCGATCGATGCGACCCGCCAGATGGCATGGGCGGTACTGGCGCTCATCATGTTGCACTCCATGCTGGAGTACCCATTGTGGTACGGGCCATTTCAGATGACGTTTGCTTTGTGCGTGTGGCTGATTTGGCGTAAGCCCAAGGCGGCGCTTTTACCTTTAGCCCGTCGCATCGCGGCGGTGGCAGCGTCGGTCTTGATGGCGGCTACATCCTATGCTGCCTGGGACTATTACCGTATCAGTGAAATCTATCTGGCTCCCGAGGAGCGCTCAGAAACCTATCGGGACAACACTCTCGAAAAACTCAAGGCGTCGTGGCTGTTCAGCGACCAGGTTCGTTTCGCTGAACTCACCACCGCTGAGCTGACGCCAGACAATGCCGTGCAAATCAACACACTGGCCAAGGAGGTGATGCACTTTTCCCCTGAGGCGCGCGTGGTGCAAAAAGTGGTTGAGAGCGCCGTCATGTTGGGGCGCAGTGACGAGGCGCTGTACTTCATGCAGCGTTTCAAAGCTGCCTATCCGCAAGACTACGACCGATGGGCTTCAGAGAACGCCAGTGCACCCCGCTGAACGTTGAAAAGGCCTTAAGCGGCTTTAAAGCTTCCGGACTTGCCACCGTGTTTTTCGAGCAGCTTGACGTCGTTGATGGTCATGCCACGGTCCACGGCCTTGCACATGTCATAAATTGTGAGCAACGCCACCTGCACAGCGGTGAGAGCTTCCATCTCTACCCCGGTTGGGCCGACAGTCTCAACCGTTGCAGTACATAATATATGGCTAGTCTTCGCCAAATCTGCGCTGATAGCTACAAAATCCATAGCAACATGCGTCAAAGCTAGTGGATGGCACAACGGAATCAGATCGCTTGCTTTCTTGGCGGCCTGGATACCTGCAATGCGGGCTATGCCAAGCACATCACCTTTCTTGGCGGTGCCAGCCTCGATAATCGCCAGCGTGGCTGGCAACATCTCTATGCGCCCGCCGGCCACAGCGATGCGATGGGTACTGTCTTTGCCGGCCACGTCCACCATATGGGCTTGGCCGTGGGCGTCAAAATGGGTGAGTGCGCTCATCGGTAAATTAACTTTACAAAACGTTTATGTACGCTGGGCATCATACGATCATGATAAACACAACCCACGATTTCTGGATTGAGGTCGTGGGCTTCATGCCATTAGGTTTATTTTGAAGAAAAAAAGCCAGTCAAATAGAACTCCAGCCCTCGCCAGCTATGTGCGAGCAGCTACTACATTAATAGCAATTTGGGGTTTGTCCAGCCCGCTGTCTCAAGCGCAACCAGCTGCGGTCGCCGGTAGCGGCACAGCCGTCCCCGCCACTACCACCGGTTCCCAACTCCCACACCTGGGCGATGGTAGCGAGATGACCAGCAGCGCCGAGCGGCGGTTGGGCGACAAGATTGCCCGCGAGCTGTACCGGGATCCGGATTACATCGACGACCCCGTTATTGTTGAATATGTGCAGGCAATCTGGCAG
>JAKQJK010000123.1 GCA_029561195.1 Pseudomonadota bacterium | reverse complement strand
CCGCGACGAGTACTACACCAAGGACGCCTGCAAGGAGCCCGGTGTGGCCGAAGTCATCATCGCCAAGCAGCGTAACGGCCCTACGGGCGTGGTCAAACTGGCCTTCCTGAAACCGATCACCAAGTTTGAAAGCCTGGCGAGCGGTGGAAGTGGCGATTTTTAAGGGCTAACTAGCCCATAAGCCCTCGCTGGGTATGCGTGAGTGGCTATTAAAATTATAGCACTTCGCTGGCAAAATCTGCCAGCCGTGAGCGCTCTCCACGGGCCAGCGTGATGTGTCCGCCATGTGGCCAGCCCTTGAACTTGTCCACCGCAAACGTCAGGCCCGAAGAGCCTTCGGTGAGGTAGGGAGTGTCGATCTGTGCCAGGTTGCCCATGCAGACAATCTTGGTTCCGGGGCCTGCGCGGGTGATTAGCGTCTTCATCTGCTTGGGCGTCAAGTTCTGAGCCTCGTCGATGATGACATACTTGGTCAGGAAGGTACGACCGCGCATGAAGTTCATGCTCTTGATCTTGATGCGGCTACGAATCAGCTCGCTGGTGGCGGCGCGGCCCCATTCTCCGGCGCTGGTGTCGGTCTTGCTGAGGACTTCCATGTTGTCGTCCAGCGCGCCCATCCACGGGCCCATTTTTTCCTCTTCCGTGCCGGGCAGGAAACCAATGTCTTCACCCACGCTCACCGTGGCGCGGGTGACGATGATTTCTGTGTAACGTCGGTCATCCAGCACCTGCGTCAAGCCTGCGGCCAGCGCCATCAATGTCTTTCCACTACCCGCCGTGCCGGTGAGGGTAACAAAGTCCACCTCGGGGTCCATCAGCAGGTTCATCGCGAAGTTCTGCTCGCGGTTGCGGGT
The DNA here is from genome assembly GCA_029561195.1 of Pseudomonadota bacterium. GTDB lineage: Bacteria > Pseudomonadota > Gammaproteobacteria > Burkholderiales > Burkholderiaceae_C > Egaibacter. The sequence continues at coordinate 20,629 of JAKQJK010000123.1, read as the reverse complement.
GGTGACGCCCCACACGGCGTTCTTCAGGTGGTTGAAATCCTTGAGAGTTTTGAAGACGGCAGTTTTGCCGCGGATCTCGGTCACACGCGCGTACAGAGACGGCTCGCCGGGTGCCTCAAAATAGACAAACTGGTTGATCAGCAGGCTGGGAACAACCGGCCCCGAGATGCGGTAGAACGTGTGCGCGCCACTTTGCCAGCTCTCCACCGTCTGGCCGTGGGTCGCCCAGAAGTCAGTAGGCAACGCCATGGAGCCTGAGTACAGCAGATCGCCGTCTTCCAGAGTCTTGTCGTTCTGGTAATCATCGGTAGCCAGGCCCAGGGCACGCGCCTTGACGCGCATGTTGATGTCCTTGGACACCAGCACCACTTCCCGAGCGTCGGCTTTGGACTCACTGGCCAATGCCGCATGCTGCTGACGCAGTGCGGCCACGACGCCCAGAATCTGGTTGTCTGCTTTGCCTTGTGGCAAGCTGGTGGGCAAGGTGTAGTTCAGGGGCTGGGTCTGGAAAAACAGCTTACCCTTGGCCTCCCGGTGGCCAGTGGTGTCGAGCAGCAGACCAGTGGCAATATCGTCGCCATTGGCACCCGCCAATGCATCCAGTGTGCGGCTGGTCTGGCGTGCATTGCGGGCGACTTCAGTCATGCCTTTCTTGTGGCCATCCAGTTCTTCCAGCACGATCATCGGCAGGAAGATGTCGTGTTCTTCGAAGCGAAAAAGGCACATGGGGTCATGCATCAACACATTGGTGTCCAGCACAAACAACTTGGTAGGCCCGGTTGCCTTGTTTTTCTTGCGCTTGGCAGCGGTCAATTCCTGGGTGCTCAGGACGGGCGCCGTAACATTTGCTTTCAATTGAATCGGCTGCGAAGTTGCTGCGCGCGCCAGTTTTTCCGAAAGAGGGGGGGCATGACCGGTTCCGCTGTCGTACCGGTCGCTGATTTGACGGGCTTGCGGTTTGGACTCAATCAGATCATCTGAAGAAGGGCGGTTGGTCTTTTTGGCTGGCTTGGGCACGCTGCGCGCGGTCACGTTAAAGGCATCGTGCGACAGCAAGGCTGCGCGCTTGGCGGGAGCGGGGGGCAATGGCATGGGTGGTGAGGCTCGCAAAAAAACAGGGTTCAGAAAACAAAAAAGCCGCCTTGAGCCAAGGCGGCTTGAATACGATACGCTGGTGCAAACGCGGTTGCAGGTTTCAACGGCATGAAGTCATTATGCATGACCTTCAAGACACCAAAACGACAAGGACTGCCGTCTCAAGCTGCCTTTTTCAGGGCTTTGACAGCCTTGAGCACGTCGTCCACATGGCCGGGAACCTTCAGGCCGCGCCATTCTTCCTTAAGAAGGCCATCGGCGCCAACTAAAAAGGTGCTGCGCTCAATACCTTTGACCTTTTTGCCGTACATGATCTTGTTTTTGACCACACCAAACATGTGGCACATTTTTTCTTCGGTATCGGCAATCAGTTCAAACGGCAGCTCTAGTTTGAGCTTGAATTCGTCGTGCGACTTCATGTTGTCACGGGACACGCCGAACACGGCGGCACCGGCTTTCACGAAATCCTTGTATTTGTCGCGAAATTGCATGGCTTCTGTGGTGCATCCCGGGGTGTTGTCCTTAGGGTAGAAATACAGAACCATGGTTTTGCCGACGTGGCTGGTATTGGAAACCTTGACGCCACCAGTGGCGTTTGCTTCGAATTCGGGGAGGGGTTTGTTGACAACGATCGCCATATTTAACTTTGTTCCCGTTTGCAGGATGTGTCAGACATAGTCGGGAGAACTGTCTGTGCTCGACACTTGCGCACTCCCGACCAAACTGCAATTTTACTCTGAAAACAGGCCCTCAGGCGCCTGTATCGGCAAGGGTTGAGTCACCGCCGAGCAAAAGAGCCAACACAACGCTACGCCCCTCGCCAGCCAGTATGTTGTAGGTACGGCAGGCTGCCTGCGTGTCCATGGTCTCCAGCCCGATGCGCTTCGCCATCAATGCCTGCAGCCATTGCGGTTGCGGGAAGCGGATGCGTTCACCGCTGCCGAAAATCACCAGTTCGGGGCCAAGTTCGGCCAATTGAGTGAAGTGGCCCGCCGTCAAATCCTCAAACCGCGCGCAAGACCAGTCGAACCGCTGTCCGCCGGACGAAATCACCACGCTGCGTGTGATTTGCTCACCGTCCACCCGCACCCAGCCAGGCCCGTAACCGGAGATAGATTGCACGTCAAATTTGTCAGGCTGGAGTTTCATACGGGCTTGCGAGGGGGACAGGGTTTGGAATAGGTGTTGTATCTGATGCTGCACCGCACTAATCCAGTGCGGAACTGTGGTCAAATTATAGGTTTCACCCTGTGGTGCTGACCCTAGGAGGGGCTTTGAAACCGATTCAAAAATCTGCCAAGCTGGCGAATGTGCTGTATGACGTGCGAGGGCCGATCGTGGACGCGGCGAAGAAGATGGAGGATGAGGGTCAAAAGATCATCAAACTCAACATCGGCAACCTCGCACCGTTTGGCTTTGATGCCCCTGAAGAAATCCAGCAGGACATGATCCGAAACCTGCCGAACTCGGCCGGCTACAGCGACAGCAAGGGTATTTTTGCCGCCCGAAAAGCGGTGATGCACTACACCCAGCAGCAAGGCATCGCAGGCGTAACACTGGACGACATATATCTGGGCAATGGCGCCAGTGAGTTGATCGTGATGGCTGCCAATGCCTTGCTCGATAACGGCGATGAATTGCTGGTGCCATCCCCCGACTATCCCTTGTGGACAGCCGCCACCAGCCTTTCGGGCGGTACGCCGGTGCACTACATGTGTGACGAGGACAACGGCTGGATGCCCAATCTTGCCGACATCCGCGCCAGGATCACGCCTAAGACAAAAGGCATTGTGGTGATCAACCCGAACAACCCGACGGGCGCGTTGTACAGCGACGAATTGCTGCAAGGCATTGTGGCTATTGCCCGCGAGTTTGAGTTGCTGATTCTGGCCGACGAGGTCTATGACAAGGTACTCTACGATGGCGCACGCCACACGGCTATGGCCAGTTTGTCGACCGACGTGCTGACGCTGACCTTTAACTCACTGTCCAAGGCCTACCGGTCCTGTGGCTACCGTGCCGGCTGGATGATCATTTCCGGCCCCAAGCACATTGCCAAGGATTTCATCGAGGGCCTGAACATGCTGGCCAATTTGAAATTGGGTTCCAACGTGCCCGGTCAGTACGCTGTGCAGACGGCGCTGGGTGGTTACCAGAGTATTCAGGACCTGGTGAAAGAGGGTGGTCGCCTGCGTCGCCAGCGCGATCTAGCCTATGAGTTGATTACGGCTATTCCCGGCGTGAGCTGCGTCAAGCCGCAAGCTGCGCTGTACATGTTTCCCAAGCTCGATCCCAAGGTGTATCCAATTGAGGATGACCGGCAGTTTTTCCTGGAGCTGTTAAAGGAAACACGGGTGATGCTGGTGCAGGGCTCGGGCTTCAACTGGCAGCAACCGGACCATTTCCGCATTGTGTTTTTGCCCCACGAGGATGACTTGCGTGAGGCCGTTGGCCGCATCGCCAAATTCCTGGAAGGCTACCGCAAGAGCCACGGTACGCAAAACGTGCAGCCGACCACTCTGCAGCCATCCGCTATTAAATTGGTAGCTGCCCGCGCATAATTGACGAGGGCTGAGGCCCAATTTAGTATAAAAGAATTCATGAAATCCATTCAAGTAGGCCTTCTGGGCATCGGCACCGTAGGCAGCGGCACGTTCAATGTATTACGGCGCAATCAGGCAGAAATCAAGCGTCGCGCTGGGCGTGGCATTGAGATCTCCATGGTGGCTGATCTGGACGTGACACGTGCCCAAGCGGTTGTCGGCCCCGACGTCAAAGTTGTCAACGACGCGCGTGCCGTCATCGCCAACCCCGAGATCGATATCGTCATCGAACTCATCGGCGGCTACGGCATTGCCAAGCAACTAGTGATGGAGGCCATCGCCGCTGGCAAGCATGTTGTGACCGCCAACAAGGCTTTGCTGGCCGTGCACGGTACGGAGATTTTTGCCGCAGCACACGCCAAGGGCGTGATGGTCGCGTTTGAAGCTGCCGTGGCCGGCGGCATACCCATCATCAAAGCGCTACGTGAAGGCCTTACGGCCAACAGCATTCAATGGATTGCCGGCATCATCAACGGCACGACCAATTTCATCCTGTCCGAGATGCGTGACAAGGGGCTGGACTTCGCCACAGTGCTGAAAGAGGCGCAGAAGCTGGGCTACGCCGAGGCTGACCCGACGTTTGATATTGAAGGCGTGGACGCAGCCCACAAGGTCACGCTGATGTCGGCCATTGCGTTTGGCATTCCTGTGCAATTTGACAAGGCGTACATCGAAGGCATCACCAAACTCGGTGCAGCCGACATCAAGTATGCAGAGCAGTTGGGCTACCGAATCAAGCTGCTCGGCATCACGAAGCGCACCTCCAAAGGTATCGAACTGCGCGTACACCCAAGCCTGATTCCGGCCAAGCGCCTGATCGCCAATGTGGAAGGTGCGATGAACGCTGTGGTGGTCAATGGCGACGCCGTCGGCAACACGCTGTACTACGGCAAGGGCGCTGGCAGCGAGCCCACGGCCAGCGCGGTCATTGCCGATCTGGTGGATATCACGCGTCTGCACACGGCTGACGCGGCGCAGCGCGTGCCGCACCTGGCGTTCCATCCGGAGTCGATGAGCGACTTGCCCATCCTGTCCATGAGCGAGGTTGTCACGAGTTACTACCTGCGCCTGCGCGTGGCCGATCAGGCTGGTGTGCTGGCCAAGGTGACGGGCATTGTGGCCGACGCCGGTATCAGTATCGACGCGGTGTTGCAGCGCGAAGCGGACGAAGTGGGCGGGGAAGGCTCCACCCAAACCGATCTGATCATCCTGACGCACGACACGCGCGAGGGCACGATGAACCAGGCTATCGCCCTCATGCAGGCGCTGCCCACGGTGCTGGAGCCCATCACGCGTATTCGCAAGGAAGAGCTGGCCTGATGCTTTATCTGTCCACCCGCGCTGCACCAACCGGCTCGCCTGACGTCAAACACTTCTGTGAAATTCTGCTCGAAGGCCTGGCGCCAGACGGCGGGTTGTACTTGCCTGAGCGTTACCCGCAGGTAACTGCCACGACTCTCGAAGCCTGGCGCAAGGTCTATCTTGAGCAGGGCTATGGCGCGCTTGCCTTCGAGGTTTTGTCGCTTTATATTGACGACATTCCCGCTGCGGACCTTAAAGCAATCTGCCTCAAGACCTATACGCAAGACGTGTTTGGCACGAAGGAAATCGTGCCTCTGAAGCGGCTCGAAAGCAACCTTTACCTCGAAGGCCTGTCCAACGGACCCACGCTGGCGTTCAAGGACATGGCGATGCAGTTGCTGGGCAACCTGTTCGAATACGAACTGGCGCGCCGTGGCGAGCAGCTCAACATTCTGGGTGCCACCAGTGGCGACACCGGCAGCGCGGCTGAATACGCTATGCGCGGCAAGAAGGGCGTGCGCGTGTTCATGACCAGCCCGGCCGGGCGCATGAGCCCGTTCCAGCAGGCGCAGATGTTCAGCCTGATGGATGCCAACATCCACAACATCGCGATTGAAGGCGTGTTTGATGATTGCCAGGATATCGTGAAAGCGGTGAGTAACGATCTGGAATTCAAGCGCAAGTACAAGATTGGTACTGTGAACAGCATCAACTGGGCGCGTCTGATGGCCCAGGTGGTGTACTACTTCGCTGGCTACTTTCAAGCGACGAAGACCAGCGCTGAGAAGGTCAGTTTCACGGTCCCTTCCGGAAACTTCGGCAACGTCTGTGCTGGTCACGTGGCCCGCATGATGGGTTTACCAATCGACAAACTGGTCGTTGCTACCAACGAAAATGACGTGCTCGACGAGTTCTTCCGTACCGGTGTGTACCGCGTGCGCGGTAGTGCGGATACGCACGAGACTTCCAGCCCGTCGATGGACATTTCCAAGGCGTCGAACTTCGAACGCTTTGTGTTTGATTTGCTGGGCCGCGACGGCGCTCGGGTGAAAGCGCTGTTTGGTGATGCGTTGAACCAGACCGGCCGTTTTGATCTGGGTGCGGATGCTGCGTTCAAACAGGCCGCGTCTATCTACGGTTTTGTTAGCGGTAAGAGCACGCATGCCGACCGGCTGGACACCATCCGCGACACTTTCAAGCGTTTCGGAGTGATGATCGACACGCACACGGCAGACGGCGAGAAGGTGGCGCGCGAGCACCTGACGCCGGGCATCCCAATGATCGTTATGGAAACAGCGCTGCCCATCAAATTTGCCGAAACAATAGTCGAGGCGCTGGGGCAACCACCGCATCGCCCGCCGCAGTTCGAAGGCATTGAAAATCTGCCGAAGAAGGTATTGGTGATGCCCGTCGACGTGGCGCAGGTGAAGGGTTATATCGCGTCTCAGTGCGCATGAAAGTCATCGGTTTTGCCGGATATTCCGGGTCGGGAAAAACCACGCTAGTGGAGCGCCTTATTCCGGCGCTCAAACACCTTGGGCAACGTGTATCGGTGGTAAAGCATGCGCATCACAGTTTCGATATTGATCATGCGGGCAAGGACACGTTTCGCCATCGTGAGGCCGGTGCTTTTGAAGTGGTGGTGGCCTCGAACCGGCGCCTCGCCCTGATCCGCGAATTCGAACGCGAGTCGACGCAAAACGTGCACCATCTCATTGCCGAGCTGTATGAAGGCGTGGACTGGGTTTTGATTGAAGGATTCAAAGATAGCGACTTGCAGAAAATCGAAGTCTGGCGCGCCGCTGCGGGAAAACCTACCCGGTATGTGGATGATGACTTCATTGTGGCAATTGCAACAGACTCTCCTGATGAACTGCCACAAGCAACCTTGCGTCCGGTGTTTGATTTGAACGATCCCCGCGCAATTGCCACCTGGTTGCTGGACAATCAGGCGCGGTTCGAATACCACGCTGAAACCTATCGTTGACCCCCACCATGAATGCTTCACGCAGCCCCCTGAAATCGCTGGACGACGCGCTGGTTGCTCTTCTGGCGCACGCTGTTGCTTTGAGCCATGTTGAGACCGTTTCTGTCTTTGAAGCTGACGGACGCGTGCTGGCGCAAGACATCACTTCCGGCCTGCAAGTGCCGCCTAATGACAACAGCTCGATGGACGGGTACGCGGTGCGTTGCGCCGACGTGCCGCAGGCAGGAGAGTTGCTACAGGTGACCCAGCGTATCCCGGCTGGGTCAACCGGCGAAGCCATGACCCCGGGCAGCGCAGCGCGCATCTTCACGGGCGCGCCCATTCCGCCGGGCGCTGATGCCGTGGTGATGCAGGAGGATTGCGAGCCTGTGGGTGAAGGTAGCGTGCGTGTGAACACAGTTCCGGCGGTGGGACAGTGGATTCGTCGTGCCGGGGAAGATGTCATGCGGGGCACGGTGGTGCTACCGAAAGGAGAGCGACTCACTCCCGCTTCACTGGGGCTGGCTGCCAGTGTGGGCATGCACCAGTTGCCCGTCGCGGCACGTCCGCGCGTGGCCCTGTTCTCCACGGGTGACGAGCTGGTGATGCCGGGCACGGTGGCGCCGCAAGACATGAAGCCCGGGGCAATCTATAACTCCAACCGTTTTTTCTTGCGGGCTTTGTTGCAGCGTCTGGGTTGTGAGGTTACGGATCTGGGCATCGTGCCGGACAAGCGCGATGCCACGCTGGACGCCCTGCGCGCAGCGGCTGAGCACCATGACTTGATCCTCACCAGTGGTGGTGTGTCGGTGGGGGAGGAAGATCACATCAAGCCGGCTGTGGAGGCGCTGGGCCAACTGGACCTTTGGCAGATCGCCATCAAGCCAGGCAAGCCGTTTGCGTATGGAAAAATAGGTGCAGCGCACTTCATGGGCCTGCCGGGCAACCCGGTCTCGAGCTTCATCACGTTCCTGCTGCTGGTGCGGCCTTTCCTGCTCAAGCTGCAGGGTGTCTCACGGGTTGCTACAAATTCAATAGCTGTTCCCGCACATTTCACGTGGGCCAGGGCCGACAAACGCCGTGAATTTTTACGGGTTCGTCGCAATGCGGCCGGTGGGCTGGATCTGTTTCCCAATCAGAGCTCTGGCGTGTTGACGTCTGCCGTTTGGGGTGATGGCGTGGTGGACAACCCGCCGGGCCGGGCCATCGCTCCGGGTGACGTGGTGCAGTTCATCGCGTTCAGCGAGTTGTTGTCATGAAGATCACTGTCAAATACTTCGCCTCTATCCGCGAAGCCATTGGCCACAGCACCGAGCAGCGCATGACCTCGGCCACTTCGCTGGCAGACCTGCGCACCGAACTGATTGCTTTGGGTGGTGCGTATGCCGAAATGCTGTCGCGCGACCGGGCTGTTCGCCTGGCGTTGAATCAGGTTATGAGCGACGAGTCGGCGGCTCTGGTTGATGGCGCAGAGGTGGCTTTTTTTCCGCCGGTTACCGGCGGTTGAAACGCACCTGCTCCGCAGACCGGCGCCGATCAGGTTTTCTCAAGGAGTTTCAAGACGTTTGCGGCGCCCTCAGGCGTGGCTGCCATCATCGGTGCACGCACCTCGCCGGACATCAGGCCCTGACGCGTCAGCACTGCCTTGATCAGCGCCGGATTGGGCTCAGCGAAAAGTCCTTCAATCAATGGCACCAGCGGCAACCAGAGTTGTTGCGCGGCCCGCAATTCACCGGCTTTCAGGAGCTGCAGGACACGTGCAAACCGGGCGGTGTGCACATGGGCCGCAGCTGAGATCGCGCCTGCGCCGCCCAGTGCTACGGTGCTGAAAATCTGCGGGTCGTCGCCAGCGAGCACTTGCAGTTGGTTGTCGGCAATCAAGGTCAGCGTTTTGTGCGCGTCACCGCCGCAGTCCTTGATCGCCTGAATGTTGGGATGGTGCGCCAGCTTCTGTAGCGTCTCGCAATCGATCCGCGCACCGGTACGGTAGGGAATGTCGTAGATGAGCACAGGTAAGGTACTGGCGTTGGCGATGGCTTCAAACCAGTGCAGCAAACCCGCCTGTGAAGGCCGGATGTAGATCGGAGCGGGCACTAGTAAGCCGGCGAGTGGCTTCTGGCTCAACAGGCGAACCCATTCCAACATCTGCGGCAGGTGGTAGCCCGATACACCCATTACTACGGGCAGGCCCCCTGACACGGCCAGCACGGTTTCTAGCACCGCCAGTTGCTCAGCTTCATCCAGCGCAGCTGCTTCGCCGGTGGAGCCGCAGGCGACAAACCCGGTGGCGCCGTCGGCCCCCAGCTTTTTGACCAGTCGGCGAAGGGCAGGGTGATCAACCTGACCGTCCTTGAACGGGGTGACCAACGCAATCCAGAGGCCGGAAAAAACGGGGGTTGAGTGGGTTGGAGCAGACACGCGACAGTTCCTTTAAAAAATGACCGATGAAATCACCGTCATCAGGGCTGAGCGCGGAGAACCAAAAATTACAAGGAAGACATTTGGCAGTTCCATCGCTCATCTGAGGACGGAACCACGGCTCCGGTCAGATGAGCCTGGGTTTCTTGCATTTGCTGGCGCACGCGCCCGCTCCGCTCACACCGGAGGGTGCGAAACGGGAGTCGGATGACGTTGCAGCAAACATGGTGGGTATATCTTAGCACTGGCACAATCCGGAAATGGACCCCGCCATCATGAACACCGCACGCGTCGTTATCCAAACCGCTGATTTCAGTCTCGCAACCGAGATTGAAGCCCTTCGCGCCAACAACAAGGGTGTGGGCGCGGTGTGCAGCTTTATTGGTACTGTGCGTGATCGCAACGACGGACAGTCCGTCAGCACGATGGAACTGGAGCACTATCCCGGTATGACCGAGAAGTCGATTGAAGCCATGATCGACGAGGCATTCAAGCGTTTTGACATTCTGGGCGCGCGCGTCATCCACCGTGTCGGCTTGCTGCAGCCGCTGGATCAGGTTGTGATGGTGGCCGTGACATCCTCCCACCGGGGCAGCAGCTTCCAGGCATGTGAGTTTTTGATGGACTATCTCAAGACGCAGGCACCCTTTTGGAAAAAAGAGCAGACGCCTGCCGGTGCTCGCTGGGTGGATGCGCGGGTGACGGACGATGCCGCGCTGGCCAAGTGGGGGCTGAACCTCTCCAATTTACCGACGGTATAAGCGGCAATGCCTCAGGTGCCGAGGGTGTCTGGCGCCTTGAGCCGCTGTTCCAGCCATTGCAACAACATGCGCACGCGGGGCAAGTCAATGCGGTTGTTGGGTACCAGCGCCTTGAGCCAAATATCGGGCAGTTTCAGTTGGGGCAATATTTCCACGAGCGCGCCCGATCGAATGGCGGGAGCCGCCAGATAGTCGGCCAGCACGGTGATGCCCAGCCCTGACACCGTGGCTTGACATAGCGCCACGCCATCATTGGTTTTAAGTTTTGGTCGTACGTCCACACCGACCTGACCCTGCGTGCTCTGGAATTCCCAGTGAGAGCCTGAAGTGGTGAAAACCAGGCAGTCATGGTCGATCAACTCTGCCGCCTGTTGCGGTGTTCCGCGCCGGGCCAGATAGACGGGTGACGCACACAGCCGCCGCCGGATGGGGCTGAGCGGGTGATCCTTCACTTGGCCATACAGCTCCGGCAGGGCGCCGATGGCCAGATCAAAACCTTCCTCTACCGGGTTGACCGAGCGGTCTGCCAGCACCACGTCCATGCTGATACGGGGCTGCTCCTGAAGAAACTGGTTAAGCATCTCGCTGAGGTACAGCGTGCCCAGTGTGGTGGGAATCTTGATGCGGATGTGCCCTTCCAGATCACCACTGGCCTGTGCCATGCCCGCCAGCATGTCTTCCATCTGCCCCACCAGTTGGCGCACCGTGGGCAGATACCGCTCGCCCACGTCAGTAAGCGTCAGTTTGCGGGTGGTGCGGATAAAGAGCGGCGCCCGGATACGCCATTCCAGCTGGTCTATGCGCTTGGAAACCACTGACGGCACCAAGTCTGACTGGCGAGCCGCTTCAGAAAAGCTGCCTGTATCTGCGGTAACGACAAAGGCTTTGAGATTGGCAAGCGTGTCCATGATTTATCGCGATCTGGAAAAAGTAATCCCGTAAATTTTAGTATTGTTATCCATATTGGTCTTAATTAAGATAGGTTGAAATTACAAGGAGACATCGTGGAACCAACGCCACCGACTAGCCGCTTGTCTAACCAGATGGGCTATCAACGCATTGCCACAGAAGAAGCCTTTGCGCCGCCGGAAATGCTGGATATTTACCGCAAGCTGCTGGCGCACAGCGATGTTGATCCCGGCTTTAAGGGCTTGATGGGTTTTTACATGAGCAGCCCCAGCGCTCGTGCCCAGCACATCATGCGTTGCTTGCAGGACCTGGACCAAATCCGCCTGCAGCACATGGACGAGGCGGGTATTGACCGCCAGGTCATCGCGCTCACAGCACCAGGTGTTCAGGTCATGGACAAGGCCACTGCCGTGTCGTTCAGCCGTCTTGCCAACGACCAACTGGCCGAGGCCGTGCGCCGCCACCCAACGCGATTTACCGGCATGATCGCCGTCGCTCCGCAAGACCCTGGGGAAGCCGCCAAAGAGATCGAGCGCGGTGTCACAAAGCTGGCTATGAATTCCGTCATCATCAATTCGCATACGCAGGGCGAGTACTTGTCGGACAGCAAGTTCTGGGATATCTTCGCTGCCGCCGAAGCGCACGACGTGCCCATCTACCTGCATCCCAACTCGCTGCCGCGCAACATGATTCAGCCGTTTCAGGAGTGCGGGCTGGATGGCGCCATTTACGGCTTTGGCGTGGAAACGGGCCTGCACGCGCTGCGCATCATTACCGCTGGGGTGTTTGACCGATTCCCCAAGCTGCAGATGATCATCGGCCACATGGGTGAGGCCCTGCCGTTCTGGGCCTACCGGCTGGACTACATGCACCGTGCCACGGTGGCGTCCAACCGGTATGAGAGCGTTAAGCCATTGAAAAAGAAGCCCAGCGACTACCTGCGCGAAAACTTCTACATTACCAATAGCGGTGTGGCTTGGGAACCCGCCATCAAGTTCACCCAGTCCCTCATCGGCGTAGACCGTGTGTTGTACGCCATGGACTATCCCTATCAGTACGCGGTGGAGGAAGTGGTCGCCATGGATAACATGCAGATGAGTGCTCAAGACAAGAAGAAGTTTTTTCAGTCCAATGCCGAAGCCGTGTTCAAGATAAAAAGCTGATCTCAAGAAAAGCTGAATTGCAAAAAGCAGAACCTTCAGGAGACAACCATGACATTCACCCCCTTTAAATCCATTGCTGGCTTGCTGGCCCTGGCCTTTTCAATGGCAGTGCCTGCGCAGACTTGGCCAGGCCAGTCCATTAAGATCATCGTGCCGTTCACGCCGGGCACTGGTATGGATACCATCGCCCGCGCCGTGTCCCCCAAACTCAGCGAGCGGCTGGGCCAGCCGGTGGTCGTGCAGAACATGCCGGGCGCCAGCGGCAACATCGGGGCTGACGCCGTAGCCAAAGCCAACGCCGACGGCTACACCGTGCTGATGGGCGCCAACACCATGTTGATGGCATCGCAGCTCTACAAAAACGTACCATTCAACCCGGTAAAGGATTTTTCGTCCGTGTCCCTGGCGGCCTGGGGTACGCTGATGCTGGTTGCCAACCCGAAGACTGGCATCAAATCCATGGCCGAGCTGGTCGCTGCTGCCAAAGCCAGACCCGGCTTCATTAACTACGGCTCGCCAGGCGTGGGCACGCCGCACCACATGGCCATGGAGCTTTTCAAAACGAAAACCGGCTTGTTCATGCTGCACGTGCCTTATCGCGGTACTGCGGGTTACACGCAGGACCTGTTATCGGGTGAATTGATGGTCGGTTTTCTCCCGGTGCATATTGCCCAGGGTTTTGTGACCTCCGGCAAACTGACCGCCCTCGCGGTTGGCAGCCCCAAACGGCACCCGGTCGCACCCAGTGTCGCGACCTTCGACGAACTGGGCGTGAAGGGAGTTGAGGTAGACCTTTGGTACGCTTTTTTTGCACCCGGTAAGACGCCTTCCCCAGTGGTGAACCGGCTGAACGCCGAAATCACGGCCATCCTCAAGCAGCCGGAAATCCGTGACCTGCTGGGACGCGCCGGTATGGACGCCGCTACTTCCACGCCCGACGAACTCACCACGTTAGTCAACAAGGACTATCCGCGCTGGGGCGAAGTGATCCAGCGAAACGGCATCACCGCGGAATGACGCTATTCATGTCGCGAGTGCCCCAGATTGCCGTTGTCGGCGGCGGCATAGCAGGTCTGGGCTTCGCGCTGGCCCTGCACCAGCGGGGCGTGGCCTGCGACGTCTATGAGAGCGTGCCCGAGGTGCGTGAGCTGGGTGTTGGCATCACACTGTTGCCGCACGCCATGCGTGAGCTTGCAAGCCTGGGTCTTCAAGGTGAGCTGGAGGCCGTTGGCATTGAAAACCTTGAGAGCGTGTTCTTCAACCGCTATGGCCAGTTCATATACCGGGAGCCGCGCGGTCGGCACGCGGGTTATCCGCTGCCCGAAGTCGGCATACATCGGGGCAAGCTGCACAGCATCCTGTTTGACGCGGCTGTGCAGCGTCTGGGTGCCAACCGTATCCATACCAACCATCGCTGCACCGGCGTAACACAGGGCTCAGCCAGTGCAACATTGCATTTCGTGCAGGGCAAAGATGGCGCGCCGTTGCCATCCGTGCCTGCTGACGTGGTGGTGGCGTGTGACGGCATCCATTCTGCGGTGCGTCGGCAGTTCTACCCGGATGAGCAAGTGGCATTTGCGGGTATTAACACCTGGCGCGGTGTCACGCGACACAGTCCCATCCTCACGGGCAAAACCTATATGCGGGTAGGCTCGATCAAAACCGGCAAGATGGTGATTTATCCGATTGTTGACAACATCGATGCAGACGGCAATCAGCTCATCAACTGGATGGCCGAGATCGAGGGCAGCAGCGTGAGCATGAACGACTGGAATCGTGGCGGAAAGGTGGATGATTTCATCTCCCTATTTGCCGACTGGAAGTTTGACTGGCTGGACGTTCCGGCCCTGATCCGCAACGCAGACCAGATTCTGGAATACCCCATGGTGGATAAGGACCCGATAGCGCAATGGACCTTTGGGCGGGTGACCCTGATGGGCGACGCCGCGCATCCCATGTACCCCCGGGGGTCGAACGGTTCTGCGCAGGCGCTCGTTGACGGGCGCACGTTGGCCGATGAGTTGGCTTCCGCGCTGGCCCGCCAGACTGACCCGGTCATGGCACTTCAGGCCTATGAGGGGAAACGGCGCGAGGTGACCGCGCGCATTGTGCAAACCAACCGCAGCATGCCGCCAGACTTCATCAACATTCGGGTGGATGAACTCAGTGGTGACAAGCCTTTCCGTCATATTGACGACCTGATCAGCCAGGCCGAGCTACGGGAAATGTCGGACAGCTACAAGCGTGTTGCCGGTTTTTCGCTCGAAGCACTCAAAACTTGAGGTCAAGAACCGGGGCAAGGCAGGCGCTGAAGGTCGCTCGTTTGATCCACATCAACGCCAGCAGGTGCGAAATGCTTGAAAACTCCTGATTGAGCCCAAGCTGTGGGGCAATCTGGAGAAATTACATGCGAATCGACAAACTCACCACCAAATTTCAGGAAGCCCTGGGCGAAGCTCAGACGCTCGCTTTGGGCAGCGACCACGCCTACATCACCCCGGCCCATGTGTTGGTCGCCATGCTGCGTCAGGAAGACGGCCCCAAGGCTTTGCTGCAACGCGCGGGCGTGAACCTGCCGGGTTTGTTGGCCGCGGGCGAAGCGTCTGTCAAGAAGCAGCCGCAGGTACAGGGTCAGGAGCAGATCACGCTGGACCGCGACATGGGAGTATTGTTGCAGGCGGCCGAAAAGGAATCCATCAAACGCAGTGACCAGTTCATTGCGGGAGAGCTGTTTTTACTGGCGGTTGCTGATAGCAAGCAGGACATTGGAAAAATCGCCAGGGAGAACGGCCTGACCCGCAAGTCGCTCGAAACCGCGATTGACGCCGTGCGTGGTGGGCAAAACGTGGACAGCGCCGACGCCGAAGACCAGCGCGAGTCGCTAAAAAAATACTGCATCGACCTGACCGAGCGCGCCCGCCTTGGCAAGCTGGACCCCGTGATTGGCCGCGACGATGAAATTCGCCGCGCCATTCAGGTGCTGCAACGCCGCACCAAAAACAACCCAGTGCTGATTGGCGAACCGGGTGTGGGTAAGACTGCCATTGTGGAAGGTCTGGCACAGCGAATTGTGGCTGGGGAAGTGCCGGAATCGCTCAAAGGCAAACGTGTGCTGAGCCTGGATATGGCCGCGCTGCTGGCCGGTGCAAAGTTCCGTGGCGAGTTTGAAGAGCGCCTGAAGAATGTGCTGAAAGACCTGGCCAAGGACGAAGGTCAGACCATTGTTTTCATCGACGAGCTGCACACGATGGTGGGTGCAGGCAAGGCCGAGGGTGCAATGGACGCCGGCAACATGCTCAAGCCCGCACTTGCACGCGGCGAGCTGCATTGCGTGGGCGCCACCACGCTGGACGAATACCGCAAGTACATCGAGAAGGACGCGGCACTGGAGCGCCGCTTCCAGAAGATTCTGGTGGGTGAGCCAACCGTAGAGGCCACCATTGCCATCCTGCGCGGCCTGAAAGAGCGCTACGAGGTGCACCACGGCGTGCAAATCACCGACCCGGCCATCGTGGCTGCAGCCGAGCTGAGCCACCGCTACATCACCGACCGGTTCCTGCCGGATAAAGCCATCGATCTCATTGACGAGGCCGCTTCAAAAATCAAGATCGAGCTGGATTCGAAGCCAGAGGTCATGGACAAGAAAGACCGCCGCCTGATCCAGTTGCAGATCGAGCGCGAAGCCGTGAAGCGCGAGAAAGATGAGGCATCACAAAAACGCTTGGAGCTGATCAACGAAGAAATTACTGCGCTGCAAAAAGAGATCGCCGATCTGGACGAACTCTGGAAGAGCGAGAAGGCCCAGGCCCAAGGCTCCAAAACCATCATGCAAGAGGTGGAGAAGGTGCGCTTCCAGATCAAGGAACTCACCGACAAAGGTGACTTCAACAAGGCCGGAGAGCTGCAATACGGAAAGCTGCCCGAACTGGAAAAGCGGTTGAAAGACGCCCAGGCGCAAGAAACCGGAAAGGCCCAATCGGCCAAGGACGGCGGTCGTGCTCAGCTGTTGCGAACCATGGTCGGCGCAGAGGAAATTGCTGAAGTGGTGAGCCGTGCTACGGGCATCCCTGTCAGCAAAATGATGCAGGGTGAACGTGACAAGCTATTGTTGATGGAAGGTAAATTGCACGAGCGCGTGGTCGGTCAGGACGAAGCCATTGGTGCCGTTGCCAACGCCATCCGTCGCTCGCGTTCGGGCCTGTCAGACCCGAACCGCCCAACCGGTTCGTTCCTGTTCCTCGGCCCCACGGGCGTGGGAAAAACCGAGTTGTGCAAGGCGCTGGCGGGCTTTATGTTTGACAGTGAAGAGCACCTGATCCGAATTGACATGAGCGAGTTCATGGAGAAGCATTCGGTGGCGCGGCTGATTGGTGCGCCCCCCGGCTACGTGGGCTACGAAGAGGGCGGTTACCTGACAGAAGCCGTGCGCCGCAAGCCGTATGCCGTGGTGCTGCTTGATGAGGTAGAGAAAGCCCACCCCGATGTCTTCAACGTGCTGCTGCAGGTGCTGGACGACGGTCGTCTGACCGACGGCCAGGGTCGGACCGTGGACTTCAAGAACACCGTGATTGTGATGACCAGCAACATCGGCTCGCAGATGATCCAGAGCATGGTGGGGCAGGACTACGAAGACGTGAAAGACGCGGTGACAGACGAGCTGAAAAACCATTTCCGTCCCGAATTCCTGAACCGTATAGATGAGACCGTGGTGTTCCATTCGCTGGACGCGACGCACATCGCCAACATTGCCAAGATTCAGCTGGCCACGCTGACCGCGCGCCTGGCCAAGATGGACCTGGCGCTGCAAGTGAGCGACGCCGCCGTGGCCGAGCTGGCCAAAGTGGGCTTCGATCCGGTGTTTGGCGCGCGGCCTCTGAAGCGCGCCATCCAGCAGCGCATCGAGAACCCACTCTCCAAGCTTTTGCTCGAAGGCAAATTCCCACCGAAAGCGGTGATTGCCGTAGACGTGGACCCGATCCGCGCGCCGGGGCAGTTCAGCTTTGGCGGCGCCAGCTCATGACGATCTGCTGGTGACCACAATCCGCGGCCAGGCCAGGCGGGTAGCTGCCTGGCCTGCTTCCAGCAGCACATGTTCGTAATGCTCCACTCCGTGCATCAACTGGTGCAGGTCCAGGCGGATGGCTACGTCGGCAAACCGGGCCTGCTCCTCGATCAGCGACTTCACCAGAATGTGCATAGTCTGAAAGACGCTGTCCACCATGCTACTGACTGGCGCCGAGTCTGGCCGGTAAGAAATGTCCACGGCCACCACGCGGGTGGCCCCCAATTCGCGTGCGGCTCGCGATGGCACGGGCTCGGTCAGCGCGCCGTCCACCAGCATGCGGCCACTCCATGGCACCGGCACACACACCACGGGCAGGCTGGCTGACGCGGCCACGGCCACGCCCGCGTCACCGCTATTGATCACCACACGCTCGCCGTTGGCCAGATCAGATGCCACCGCCGCAAACCGCGTGGGCCATGACTCAATCGAGCGCCCTTTGGTAAGCGTTCGAATCATGTCCTGCAAACCCTCGTTGTTGAACAGGCCGCGTCGCGCCCAGGTGAACTCCAGCGTGCGCATGAATTTGAATTGCTTTGATGCCTCCTCAATTTCGCGGCCGGTCAGGCCCGCTGCCCACAGCGCCCCCACGATGGCGCCCACGCTGGTGCCCACAATCAGGTCGGGCTTCACACCCTGACGCTCAAACTCGCGGATTACGCCGATGTGCGCGTGGCCGTGCAGTGAGCCGCTGCCCAGTGCGACCGCCAGTACCGGTATGGCGCTGGCGGCTGCCGCAGGCGCAGACACCCAGGCAAGTGGCCGGGCGGCAAGAAGGTGGCGTCTGGTAGTGTTGATCATCATGATGCGCCATCATGTACCCGGACGGCCGGTTTGCCAAACCGGCGCTGGGGTAGGTGTGGCGCTGAAAACTGGCGTTTTAGATGCCAGATAGGCCTCTAGACCTTATAAAATATTTGTAATCAGCTATATATTTTGTAGCGTAAAAACATGATCTGGAGCCGACCCATGAAAATTCTTCTCCCCGTTGACGGCTCTGAGCTGCTTTTGAACGCTGTGCGCTACGCATTGCACCTTCAGCATGATGGACTACAGGCGAGCTTCGTGCTGGCTTGTCAAACACGCTGAAGTAGCCGCACCGGCTGCCTGACATGACAAAAAAGGGCATCCACCCGTCCACCAGATCGAGATGCGCATCGCCACGCTGTCGTAGCTGTTCAACTCGATGGACCCGACGCCTTTCCATCACCGCGACCTCGATACCAATGCCGAGCGGTTTCTGGAAACCTGGGCTCTCGAATTTCCGCAGGCCAGTCACTTTCGCGTCATCGTCCATATTGAACATATGCCGCCTGAAGACTCGGCTGCGCTGGTGACCGAGGCTATCCACAACCACTTTGAATACAAGTCTGAGTTGGCCCGGCGAAAATTGCGCCTGCTATTGCTGGAGGGTCGCACCAGCCTGCTGATCGGGCTTGGGTTTCTGGCGATGTCTGTGCTGGGAGCCGATTTGCTTGCGGTTTTCGCGGACAACACCTTTTTCAAGTTGTTGAAGGAGAGTCTGCTCATTGGTGGCTGGGTCGCCATGTGGCGCCCGATGCAGATTTTTCTTTACGAGTGGTGGCCCATTGTTCGAAGAGGCCGAATCTACCGAAACCTGGGCCGTGCCCACGTGCAGGTGACACCGGCTAAAAGCACAGCGTAGAGATCGTCCCGGCCGGAGCCGAAAACTGGCTTTTTAGGTGAAAGAGTGGCATCTAGACCACGCCGGATATGCGTGAGTAGCTACTGAACTTGTAGCAAATCGACGTTGGCGACTAGCGCGGCACTGCGGGCATGCTCTTTGCCAGAAACTCGAACATGCGCTTTTCGGAGTCACTGGTGATAGCCTTGTCATACACGTAGGTGACTCGGTTGCCACGCACGTCCACCTTGTTGAAATTGTGCAGGTTGGCGCAGTCCCAGCAATGGGTGATGCTGGGGTACAGGTGCCACTCCACTGGCGCGCCCAGCGCTTTGGCAGCCTCCAAGCGGGGGATGCAGTCCGACGGCGGGGTTTCGTTGTCCAGTTCGCCCATGAGCGTGAGTTGCGGTCGGTCGATGTCCAGCTGGGCAATGTCATACGCCGGGCCCATGGGGGGTGCGATGCGCATGCAGCCGGGGTAGAACGATACGGACGCGGCAAAACGCGGGCCGGTAGCCAATGCGGCTGCCCAGCCTTTGCTGGCTACCGTTAGCGCCACCATGGCGCCCCATGAATAGCCCGCCAGACCAATCCGTTTTGCGTCCACATACGGTAGTTTGGAGAGATGCTCTGCGGCCTGAAAAGCATCTTTTGCGCCGCGAAAGAAGTTCACACCTTCTTTGGGGCCGAGACACACGGAGTCCGCTCCGCGCTGGTCCAGCGCGTCGAGCTGCAGCACGACATAACCGCGCTCAACAGCCTTTTGAGCCCAGAAGAGCATGGACTGGTTTTGCCAGTTACCCCTGGCATTGCGAAGGCCGCCACACTGGTGCAATAACACCAGCGCAGGGAAAGGGCCTTCACCCTCAGGCTTGTACAGCGCCATTTGCGGCGCATGCGACGTGCCGAATGATGTGGTCTGCGTGGGCAGTGTCAGATCCTTGGCCCGGCTGGTGCTGCCGCGCATCATTTCCGGCGGGAGTGTTTTGTTGTCCGGCGGTGCGGTGGGCGTGGCGGTTTGTGCGCTGACCAGGCTTGTGGCGGCCAGAAAGTAGCAGAGGGTGATTTGGGTCAATGGTTTGAAACTCATGGCGGTGATGATAGTGGGTCCGATGACGACGCATTGAATAGTGCGCCGAACCATGCTCTAAACTGACTCAGCCATGAAGAACGATTCAAAAAACGCGGTCCCCGTGCACCCTCATGCATCGCCACCCAGCATCCCGTCACGTCCCTGGGTGGCGCGGTTGCATCCGGCGCTGTTTGGCATGGCGCTGGGTTTGCTGGGTCTGTCGGGGGCTTGGCATCGCTTGCACGGCGCGGGCGTTGAACTTGCCGCTCCCGTGTCGAATGCATTGTTGTCGGTGGCGCTGAGCCTGTTGGCCGTGCTGCTGTTGTTGTGGGCGGTCAAATTGCTGCGCCATGGCAAGGTTTTGCGCCAGGAGTGGCGGCACCCGGTGCAGGGCGCGTTGCTGGCGCTGATGCCGGTGGCCACACTGATGGCTGTCGCTCTGGTGGCGGGACGATGGCCGGATCTGCGTGGCGTGTTGCTGCCCATTGCGTTGCTGGTGCTGGCCGGGCAGGGCGTGATGGCCTGGCACGTGGTGGCGGATTTGACCACTGGCAAAACGCCTCCTGAACTGATCACCCCTGCGCTTTACCTGCCCACCGTTCCCGGTGGTTTTGTGGGTGCGATGGCGCTGGA
>JAKQJK010000113.1 GCA_029561195.1 Pseudomonadota bacterium | reverse complement strand
TCTCTCGGACATCCTTAGGCGCGTAGCTCAGCTGGTTAGAGCACCACCTTGACATGGTGGGGGTCGTTGGTTCGAGTCCAATCGCGCCTACCAATTTCCTGTTGAACAGTCAGTCACCCCTCAGGGTAATCCTTGAGGCTTATTGCATTCCTCTCCCTAAAATGTGTTGCGGTGCAATACATTTGAGTCAGAATTAGTCTGATCAGGAGGAGTAGAGCAGTGCAAGCCAAGAAATCGGCTGACGCCAAAAGCGCGCAGCGAGTCATCAAGAAGTACCCGAATCGACGGCTGTACGACACCGATACGTCGACCTACATCACGCTGTCAGAAGTCAAACAACTGGTCATGGACAGCGAGCCCTTTGTGGTCCGTGACGCCAAAACTGGTGAAGACCTGACGAGAAGCATCCTGTTGCAGATCATCCTCGAAGAAGAAGCCAGCGGTTCGCCCATGTTTACGGCGCCTGTGTTGTCAAACATCATCCGTTTTTACGGGCACACAATGCAGGGTTTCATGGGTGGCTACCTGGAAAAGAACCTGCTGACCCTGGTGGAATTGCAGTCCAAGCTGGGTGATCAATCCAAAGCCTGGACCCCGGAGATGTGGACGCAGTTCATGGGTATGCAGGCCCCCATCATGCAAGGTTTGATGGGCAACAATCTGGAGCAATCAAAAAGCCTGTTTGCCCAGATGCAGGAACAGATGCTGGGTACTTTTGGCATCAAGCGCTGAATTCCTTGTTCATTGACAATACGGGCAGATGAGCCAAGTACTAATCCCTCCAAAACAATTTCCCAAAGTCGGTTTCGTCAGCCTCGGCTGTCCCAAGGCCCTGACTGATTCCGAGTTGATCCTGACCCAACTCAGTGCGGAGGGATACCAAACCTCCAAGACGTTTCAGGGTGCCGACTTGGTTATAGTCAACACCTGCGGCTTCATTGATGATGCCGTGAAAGAGAGTTTGGACACCATTGGCGAAGCGCTGGCCGAAAATGGCCGGGTGATAGTCACCGGGTGCCTGGGCGCGAAGTCGGGCTCGGATGGCGGCAACCTGGTGCGGCAAATGCACCCCAGCGTGCTGGCCGTGACCGGTCCGCACGCGACGCAAGAGGTGATGGATGCGGTTCATTTGAATTTGCCCAAACCGCATGACCCGTTCGTTGATCTCGTTCCCAATACCTTTGGCGTGGCGGGCGTCAAGCTCACGCCACGGCATTACGCTTACCTGAAAATCAGCGAAGGCTGTAACCACCGCTGCACGTTTTGCATCATCCCGTCCATGCGTGGTGATCTGGTCTCACGACCCATTGGTGACGTGCTCAACGAGGCCCGCGCGCTGTTTGAAGGCGGAGTGAAAGAGTTACTGGTCATCAGTCAGGACACCTCGGCTTATGGTGTCGATGTGAAATACCGAACGGGCTTTTGGGATGGCAAACCAGTCAAAACCCGCATGCTGGAATTGGCGCAGACGTTGGGCGAAATTGCCGAGCCTTACGGTGCCTGGGTGCGCCTGCATTATGTGTATCCGTACCCCAGCGTAGATGAAATCATCCCCTTGATGGCGACCGGCAAGGTGTTGCCGTATCTGGACGTGCCGTTGCAGCACAGTCACCCGGATGTACTCAAGCGTATGAAACGTCCGGCCAGTGGCGAGAAAAATATGGAACGAATTCTGCGCTGGCGCGAAGCCTGCCCGGAGATCGTGATTCGTAGCACGTTCATTGCCGGGTTTCCGGGTGAGACTGAGGAAGAGTTTTCCCATTTGCTGGCCTTCATGAAAGAAGCTCAGATCGACAGGGCTGGGTGTTTTGCCTACAGCCCGGTCGATGGCGCTGCCGCGAATGAGCTTGCAGGCATGTTGCCCCCCGAGTTACGTGAAGAGCGCCGGGTGCGTTTTATGGCTGTAGCCGAAGCGGTGTCAGCTGCCAAGTTGCAACAGCGCATTGGAGCGACGATGCAGGTACTGGTGGATTCCGCGCCGGGCATGGGTAAAAAGGGCGGGGTGGGCAGAACCTATGCCGATGCGCCGGAAATTGACGGTACGGTAAAACTCTTGCCACCCGAAAAAATCAGCAAAACGCTAAAGGTGGGTGAGTTCACCAAGGCGCGTATTGTGGGCGCGCAGGGTCACGACCTTGTTGCGGTCCCATTCTGAAACCTGTTGCATGAATTTGGGAGATGAATTTCATGCAGACAACGAAAAAGCCGCTGAAAAAACCTTTTGATCTTTTCAGCGGCTTTTAATTAAAACCAGTAGTCTAAAAACAATGAAGTTAATACTACTATTGGTGCCCAGGAAGGGACTCGAACCCCCACGAAGTTACTCGCTAGTACCTGAAACTAGTGCGTCTACCAATTCCGCCACCTGGGCATCTCAGGAAAGAGAGAGATTGTATCAAAAATATTAGTCAAACCAGCGGACTGCTGGACGAAGTTGAAGGAACCGTGCAGGGTCATCGCGATGGCCACGGTTTTGTATCCCGTGATGACGGTGGCCCCGACATCTATTTGCCACCCAACGAAATGCGTGCTGTGCTGCACAAGGATCGTGTCAAGGCGCGCATCGTGCGCAGTG
Organism: Pseudomonadota bacterium; assembly: GCA_029561195.1. Taxonomy (GTDB): domain Bacteria; phylum Pseudomonadota; class Gammaproteobacteria; order Burkholderiales; family Burkholderiaceae_C; genus Egaibacter. The sequence continues at coordinate 9,213 of JAKQJK010000113.1, read as the reverse complement.
ACCGAAAGGGTCGGCCTGAGGGCAGGGTAGTTGAAATTATTGAGCGACCGCCTCAGCCAATCATTGGCCGATTGCTGCAGGAAAGTGGTGTCTGGCTGGTAGCACCCGAAGACAAGCGTTATGGGCAGGATGTCCTGATCCCCAAGGGCGCGACCGGAACGGCTAAGCCCGGGCAGGTTGTTGTGGTCGAACTGGTCGAGCCTCCCGCGCTATTTGGGCAGCCTGTTGGTCGTGTGAAGGAAGTGCTCGGCGAAATTGACGACCCCGGCATGGAAATCGAAATTGCGGTGCGCAAATACAGCGTACCGCATGAATTTTCGGACGCCTGCATCGCCTTGGCGCGGACTTTGCCCGACAAGGTGCTTCTACACGACAAGAAGAATCGGGTGGACCTGACCGACATCCCGCTGGTAACTATTGATGGCGAAGACGCACGCGACTTTGATGACGCGGTGTATTGCGAACCCGTCTCAGAAGGCCGCGGCAAGTTAGCCATCAAGGGCTGGCGGTTGCTGGTCGCCATTGCTGATGTGAGCAACTATGTCGAAACAGGCTCTGCCATTGATGTAGATGCCTATGACCGTGCGACCAGCGTGTATTTTCCGCGCCGGGTTATCCCGATGCTGCCGGAGAAACTGTCCAATGGTCTGTGTTCCCTGAACCCGGAAGTTGAGCGCCTGTGCATGGTTTGCGACATGCTGGTCACGTCGGACGGCGAGGTTAGCGCCTACCAGTTTTATCCCGCCGTGATGTGGAGTCATGCCCGATTCACCTATACCGAAGTAGCGGCCATTCTGGCCAATACCAAAGGGCCTGAGGCGTCGCGCCGAAAGGATCGCGTATCAGACCTGATCAACTTGCACGATGTTTATCGTGCGTTGCTGAAATCGCGCAATCGTCGGGGCGCGGTGGACTTTGAAACGACAGAAACGCAAATTGTCTGTGACGACAGTGGACGCATCGAGAAAATCATCCCGAGAACTCGCAACGATGCCCACAAGCTGATTGAAGAGGCGATGTTGGCAGCCAACGTCTGTAGCGCAGACTTCATTTTGCAGAGCAAACACCCTGGCTTGTACCGCGTGCATGAAGGCCCGACCCCCGAGAAACGGGAGACCCTTTCGAACTACCTGAAGGCAACCGGTGTTGGTCTGAGCATCAGTGACGATCCGTCGCCCGGAGAATTTCAGGCTATTGCTGCCGCTACGAAAGACCGGCCCGATGCCCAGCAGATTCATTCGATGCTGCTTCGGTCCATGTCGCAGGCCATTTACACGCCGATCAACGCGGGTCACTTTGGACTGGCGTTTGATGCCTACACCCACTTCACCAGCCCGATCCGGCGATACCCGGATTTGCTGGTGCATCGGGTCATCAAGGCGATTCTGGCCAAGACCAAATACCAGCTTCCCACATTGCCTACTCCGGGGGAGGCACACGCCAAGCTATCGCGCCGACTGGAAAAAGGGCTGGCCTCCCGAGTAGCGGAGCCGGGTCAAAAGCCGAAGAAGGTCAGTGCGGACAACATGGCCTGGCAAGCGGCTGGTTTGCATTGCAGCGCCAACGAGCGGCGTGAGGACGAAGCCAGCCGGGACGTGGAAGCCTGGCTCAAGTGCAAATACATGCGTGAGCATTTGGGAGAAGAATATGGAGGTGTCGTCACGTCAACGACCAGCTTCGGCATCTTTGTCACACTGGATGCCATGTATGTGGAAGGGTTGGTACACATCACCGAGCTGGGTGGTGAGTATTTCCGCTTTGACGAGCTGAGGCAAGAACTGCGGGGCGAACGAACTGGCATCCGGTATTCGATTGGCTCACGGGTTCGCGTGCAGGTGAGCCGGGTGGATCTGGATGGTCGAAAGATCGATTTTCGACTGATCCGGGAGGGTGAAGAACTCGTTCCACGTGCAATGAAAGACAAGGGTTTACAGCGCGAGGACCACGGCCGTCGCAAGGACGACAATCATTCGGAATCGGGAATTGTGAAAGTTACGAGCCGGAAAATTTCTGAACCGCTGGCACGTGCACCGAAGCCTGCTGCTCGCAAGCACGGAGCGAAGACAGCAGCTGCCAAAAACAACAAGGCGCGAAAGCCCCGTCGCTAGGCCTTGAACAGCATGTTTGGGTAACAGATTTAGTTGAGGAAAGTGTTATGTCGACTCATTCAAAAATTGCAATCGTCACTGGCGCTGGATCAGGCGTTGGCAAAGCCGCTACGTTGGCTCTGCTCAAGGACGGTTATCGCGTGGTCCTAGCCGGGCGGCGGGCTGGGCCTTTGACGGAAGTCATAGCGGAGAGCGGCGCGTTTGATCGGGCGCTAGCTGTCCCTACCGACGTATCTGATCCCATTTCGGTCAAAGCGCTTTTCGAAGCGGCAGTCAAAGCCTATGGAAGGGTTGACTTGTTGTTCAACAACGCGGGAGTGAACGCCCCAGGCATTCCGCTGGAAGACCTGACCATCGAGCAGTGGAAGAACGTGGTGGACATCAACCTGACGGGTATGTTCCTGTGTATCCAGCAGGCGTTTCGGGTCATGAAGGTGCAGTCCCCAAGGGGTGGACGCATCATCAACAACGGCTCCATTTCGGCGACAACGCCGCGGCCCAATTCGATCGCCTACACATCGACCAAACACGCTGTAAAAGGTCTGACCAAAACCGCCTCGCTCGACGGACGCAAGTACGATATCGCTGTTGGTCAGATCGACATTGGCAACGCCGCGACCGAGATGGCTCAACGCATGGCCACTGGGGTGATTCAGGCCAATGGCGAGATTGCGATCGAGCCTTTGATGGATGTGAACATCGTGGGGCAATCGGTTGTTTATATGGCCAGCTTGCCACTGGAGGCCAACGTGATGTTCCATACCGTGATGGCGACCAAGATGCCTTTTGCCGGTCGGGGTTAAGCATTTCAGAGGTTAAATCGGCTTCTTGCCCTCATGGAAATTGCATGAGTAGCTACTATATTCATAGTGACTGTGAAAGGGTGCTTGCCGTGAGTGCCCGGTTTCCGGTCCACTGATCAGCAACCTGCCCGTGCCGGAAGACGGCTTCGCAGGCGGCTTCAAAGGTCGGTTTGCCCGACGCCAAGGCTGCGCCCATCATGCCTGCCAACACGTCACCGGTGCCTGCCGTGGCCAGTTGCGCATTGCCGGTTGGGTTGACGACCGGCGTCTGCCCGGGTGATGCGATCACCGTGCCTGACCCCTTGAGTACCACCGTGCAGCCAAAACGCTTTACCAGTTGATCGGCGGCGCCCAAGCGGTCTTGTTGAATCTTGCCGGTGGTGATGCCCAGCAGGCGCCCCGCTTCCAGCGGATGGGGCGTGAGCACTGTGCCGGCAAAACGCTTGCTTCGTGCGATCAGCAAAGCCTGGAGCTGCGTGTCGGCGGCTATTGAATTAATGGCGTCTGCATCAATAACTATGAAGGCTGAGGTCGATAAAATGGACGCCAGTAGCCTGCGGATGGCATCACCCCCACCGCAGCCACACACCACCGTCATATGGCGAAAATCCAGCGTTTCAAAGGCGCGGAACATCAGTTCGGGCTGGCTGGCATCAACGGTCATGCAGCCACCATCCAGCAGCCCCACAAAGACCCGCCCAGCGCCTGCGTGCAATGCTGCGGAGGCGGCCAGCAGGGCAGCGCCCGTCATGCCGGGCGCACCGCCCACCACGACCACGTCTCCAAAGCTGCCCTTGTGGGAAGCGTGGAGCCGGGTGGTCGCGGCCGCGGGGCCAGCCAGCCAGGCGCTTGGGGAGAATGCCGGGTTGATACCATCAGCCAGAAGCGCTTGGATGCCCAGATCGTCCATCCATACGGTTCCCGCTGCATCACGCCCTTGAGCAGTGAACAAACCCGGCTTGAGTGTGAGCAGACTCAAGGTGTGATACGCTTTGACAATGGGTTGTGCGGCATGGCCCGTATCGGCTTGCAGCCCGGTTGGGATGTCTACGGCCAGCAGGGGAGCCGGTGTGGCATTCATGAGGTTGATCCAGTCGGCCATCAGTCCTACTGGTGCGCGATTAGAGGCGCCAATACCCAGCAATGCGTCAATGCACAAGTCATAGTCTTTTGGAGGCGTTCCCGCAATGGTGACGCCGGCTTCGGCTGCACGCTGAAAGGACTCTGCGGCGTCCGGCGGTGCCGTGTCGGGACTGCCCAGCCAGGTAACGACCGGTGCCTTGCCCCAGCTTTGCAAGTGCATGGCAGCCTCCAGACCATCACCCCCGTTATTGCCCGGGCCGCAGGCAATCCAGATGCGATGGCTGTGCGGCGCAACAGCCATGGCCAGTCGGGCCACGGCCAGCCCGGCCCGCTGCATCAGGGTATGGCGCGGCAGGCTGGCTTGCGCTGCCTGCTCGATGGCCCGGGTGAGGTCAACCGAGTGCAAGGCCCTGCGCGAGCAGAAGTCAATCTTGTGCATAAGACCACTAGGATAGCGGGCTTTTTAGCCCCGGTGCTGGCTAAAACTCGAAGGTCTCGCCTTCGCAGGCCAGTCGGATGTCAGGGTCACCCGGTTTGTGCGGATTGGCCGCCATCGCGTGTTTGAACGCTTCCTCGAGCGCATCGTCGCTGCGGGTGGGTTCGTGGTGGGTGCAAAACAGGACGCGGGACTTGGCATCCCGCGCGTATTGAATGCTGGAATTGAACGTGCCATGCCCCCAGCCCTTTTTGGCTGCGTATTCCTGGTCGGTGTAGGAGCAATCGGCAATCAGCACGTCAACACCCTGCATGCCGCGAAGGATGCCATCTGCGCGATCAACGACGAAACGCTGGTATTCGGCGAACTCTTCATCGCCGGGCTCGTAGATGTTGTATGGAGGCTCGTGATCGCCCGTGAAAAAAACCGACTTGCCCGCGCATTCGATGCGATACCCGAAATTGATCACGGGGTGATTGAGCAGATAAGGCGTCACCGTGGCCGACCCGATTTGAACCGGGACCTCCGGCATCAGCGTGACGTACTCAATGCGGGCCTTCATTTCTGCCTCCCGCACAGGGAAATAGCTGTACTGCAACTGCACAGACATGACTTGTTCAATCCCTTTGCCGGACACGGGATCGAACGCGCCATGGAGACGCAGCAGGTTGCCCGGAATGAAATTGGGAATGAAAAACGGCAGGCCTTGAATATGGTCCCAGTGGGAATGGGTGATCAGCACATTGGCGGTGACGGGCAGTTCTGCGAGTAACGCCTGTGACAGCGGGAAGATGCCGGTACCAGCGTCAATGATGATCAGCTCATTGTTGTCGGTCCGGATTTCGATGCAGGTCGTGTTGCCGCCATAACGGGCGGTTTTGGGCCCGGGGGAAGCGATGGAGCCACGTACGCCCCAGAATCTGATTTTCATGCCATGAACCTTAACGGCGCTTCTTATAACTTTGCAAAGATTTTGGCCTCTTCGAATAAGGACGTCAAATCGCCCGCGGTTGCAATGACCTCGTCCAGCGATCCCCCCAGCCGTTTGGTAATTGCAGCTGGCAATTCCTCAACCAAAGGGTTTCCACCAAAACCAAAGTCGAGTTTCTTGCTGATTTGATTGGCTGCGAACACGCAGGCCACCATATCGTTGTCGATCAGCTCGGGGCCGTACTGATGCCGGATTGTCTCCACCAGTGGCTGCGCGAAGCGCCATTTCTCGACCAGCATGGCACCCACGACGGCATGGTCCGTACCGATGACTTCGCGCAGCGCCAGGTGCAGCGATGTGCCATTGATCTTGCTGAACGCCAGCGCCTGACGAAATTCTGCGGCCATAAACTGGGCAAACACCACTTTCCCAAAATCGTGAAGCAAGCCGGCAATAAAACAATCCATCGGGTCAGCGTCGTCCACGCGGCTGGCCAGATGCTTGGCGATGCCAGCAGTTGCCAGAGAATGCAGCAAATACTGTTGCGCATCAAATCCGGCTGCATTGTCTTTGGGCAGCATGCCAATGGCGGCAATACTCAGGGCCAGGTTCTTGATCGTGTTGAAGCCCAGATAAACCACGGCATGGTTGATGGAAGTCACCTGTTTGGGCAGGCTGTAATAGGCCGAGTTGATGACCTTGAGAATCTTCACCGTGACAACCGGGTCTTTGTCAATGACCTGCACCAGGTCTTTGGGTGAGCAATTGACATCGCGGGTCAATTCCAGAATGCGCTGGACGCTTTTGGGGAACGCGGGCATGCTGTCAACCGCAGCGGCGAGTTTTTGAGAGAGTTCAGGTGTCATGGGCGTGGGTCATGGGTATGGCTTTTGACCTCACCTGATTTTCCCAGTGCCTCCCCGTTTTGAAGACGGGATTTGGGTGCTTTTCCGGCGCTATATTCAGCGAAGGCGCCCTACGTCAAACCCGTCGAAATCCAGTGCGGGCGCTTTTCCGCCTGCCAGATCAGCTAGCGCGCGCGCCGATCCGCAGCTCAATGCCCAGCCGCTGGAGCCGTGGCCCAGGTTCAACCATAATCCCGGGATGCCGCTAGGGCCGATCACGGGTGGGCCGTCGGGCAACATGGGCCGGGCACCTTTCCACTCCTGAACGCCGTTGACCTTGCTTGCCGCACCAGGAAACCAGTCGTGCAACACTTTGTACAGGGTCTGAATCGAACTGGCCCTCTTACGGTCGATGTGCCCGCCGATTTCGGCGCTGCCTGCGACTCTGATGCGATTCCCTAGGCGCGACACCGCTACTTTGAAACGCTCATCCATCACCGCACTGCGAGGTGCGTTGAGCGGTTCACGCACGGCTGCGCTGAGTGAGTAACCGTACACAGCCGCCATGGGAATGTTCATGCCCAAAGGTTTCAAAAGCTGCGCCGATGCCAGGCCCGCACACATCACAACCGAGTCAAATGAACGGAGATTCGGCTCATTGCCGATCTGCAAGGCGATGCCCGCTTGCCTTTGAACCGACTGAATGATCGTATTGAATAAAAACGTAACCCCCATGCGCTGCGCTTCGTTCTTCAGCATCAGGGCGAACTGGCGGCAATTGCCCACTTCGTCCTGGGGCAGGTGCACGGCGCCAAAGAACGTGGTGTCCGGGTTGAGCGCGGGTTCAATCTTGCGCGTTTCATCGGCGTTCAGTTCGCGGAACGTCACCTCCGCCTGGCGCAAAACCTGCAGGCCCGGCTGCACCATCTGGCTGTCCCGCTCCGACCGCAGCAGCACCAGGTAGCCGTCGCTGCGGTCGTATTCCAGCTGCAGATCAGACGTAATCTGGTGCAATCGTTCCCGGCTGTAGAAGGCCAGCCGCTGCATCCGGGCACGATTGGCCAGATACGTGTCCAGGCGGCAGGACCGATACCACTTCCACATCCAGGCCAGGTCGGAGGTCGACAAAGGCAGACCAATCTTCACTGGCGCGTGTCGGCTCAGCAAATGCGTGAGCACCTTGGCTGGCATGCCCGGCGCCGCCCATGGTGTTACATAGCCGGGGGCGACGATGCCTGCATTGGCAAAACTGGTTTCTTCGGCTGCTGCGCCCCTGCGTTCAAAAACCGTTACTTCGTGTCCGTCACAAGCCAGTTCGTAGGCGGTGGTCACGCCGATGATGCCGGCGCCAATGACTGCAATTTTCATGTATTTTGGGTATCAAAACAGCCCTTAGCCCTCGTGGGATATTCGTGAGGAGCTATTATTTTTGTAGCATTCTCTCTGCTTGCAGGGCCATGTTGAGTATCGCATCGTCACGCAGTGCTCCGTGCCAGATCATCAGCCCCACGGGCGATTCATCCGGGTTGTGGCACGGAATGGAGATGGCGCACCCGTCGAACATGTTCACCACGTTGGTGTTGCGAAGCAACTGCCCGTTGACTTTGAAAAACGCCTCGTCGCGCTCTGCGCCGGGGGCAACTTGCGCAATGGGGGGCGCGACGATGGGAACGGTTGGCGACAGCACGGCATCGAACCGCTGCAGCTGCACATTCACGCGGGTAAACCAATCGGCCCGGGCGTGAGTCAGCTCGATGTAGTCACTCGCTGCCATCGATGCGCCACGCTGGATGCGCAAGGCAACGCGGGGGTCGTATTGGTCCGCGTGGTTCTTGAGTAGCGTCCGGTGCCAGGCGTAACTTTCGGCAGCGGAAAACCCGCCCGTCGCCTGCAGGGTGGCCAGTTCATTCAACTCGGGCAGATCGATGTCCTCGATTACAACGCCCGCTGCGCGCAGTCGGTCCAGACTGCGTTGAAACGCTGCAGCCACCGTTGAATCCAGCCCGTCTTGCATGAGGCTTCTGGCGACAGCCAATCGATAGGTTGACATCGGAGCATTGCTTCGGTTCACCCTTCGCGCAGCCAGAACTTGATGGGCAATGATGGCGTCTGAAACCGAGCGAGTGAGCGCGCAGACCGTGTCCAGCGTGGTGGAGAGCGGGATCGCGCCCCCGGTTGGCACCAGTCTGGCTGTGCTTTTGAAACCCACAATGCCATTCAACGCGGCAGGAATCCGGATGGAGCCCCCTGTGTCCGAACCCAGGCCGATGAAAGCCGAGCCGGTGGCGACCGATACGGCCGCGCCGGAAGACGACCCGCCCGGGATGCGCGGCACGTCAGTGGCCGCGGCATTGGCGGGTGTTCCGTAATGCGGGTTGGTCCCAACCCCCGAAAAGGCGAATTCGGACATGTTGGTGCGCCCGATAAGCACGCCCCCAGCCGATTTCAGCCGTGCTACAGCAGGGCAGTCTTGCCGGGCTGGTGCAGCGTCCGAAAGGACGATGGAACCTGCGGTCGTGACCTGGCCCTGCACGTCGAACAGGTCCTTGACCGATACGGCCAGGCCGGCCAGGCAACTATTGGCGAGGCTCGAATCCCGGGATTGGGTTCGCGCAGATTCTTCAAATGTCTTCAAAAATGCGTTTCTACAGCTATCACTGGCTGAAGCACCAATGGCGCGGTCCATTTCTTCGTGGGCGCTGGTCAGTCCGGCGCGAATCGCCCGACGGGTGGTGGAGAGGTCTGGGAGCTGGATTTGCATGGGCGGGCCGTGTTATACTCTTTGGGTTTCGCTGAAAGGGATTTCCCCTCAATCAGCAGACAAATCGCAAACCAGTCTCATCAAGGTGTTGCGGCCTCTGAAAGTTCTGACAAATTGTGTCAGAAGTTGCCAGAAGTGTCGTCAATAGCGGACTGGATTTTAGACACAACCTTTGGAGTTAAATATGTCAGTTACCATGCGCGAAATGCTGGAAGCCGGCGTCCATTTCGGACACCAAACCCGCTT
>JAKQJK010000107.1 GCA_029561195.1 Pseudomonadota bacterium | reverse complement strand
CTATATAACTACTAATACCTACTATATTAGTATATATTATGTTATATAGTATATATATCAGTGTGTTAGCTATTCTCCTTCAGGACCGGGGTAAAAAGTCCGGAGAAAGGGAACTTGTGAATTTGTGAATTTGGGCTCTTTCTCAAACTGAGTGGGTAATACGGAGTTTTCTCTGAAGGATAAGCCCGGAGGGCGACAGAACGATAGCGAGGGCGCGGAGCGAGCGGGGTCCTCGCGAAGGAGCGCAGCGAGTTCGTGGGGTGGGAACGGAGCCCCTCGAAACCCATATACGATCAATATGAAAGCCCCTTGTGGGCGACAGAGATCATTGCGCCGGTGCTGTCGCCCGCGAGGGACTCAATTCATCGCCCTGGTCCTGAAACGAGGGGTTCCGCTCGCTGCGCTCACTGCACACCCTCGCTATCGTTACATCGCCCTCCGGGCTACTGGTCGCATATCTTCACCCACTTGATTTGAAAGAGAGCCTGAATTTGCCCTCGCGGGTCAAGCCCTGATCGCCCGCGTCAAACCGCCTCGCCAGTCACCCGGATGATCCCCGCCCAAAACGCGGTGATCAGGCGGGAGGCGCGTCCGGGGCCTGCGATCGGGGAACAACAGCCGGGCAAGCTCACAGCCGGGTACGGATTTTCTGCCCCCAGGGTAAAAGACGGAAGGCGGTGGCTTCAGCCGCCGTGCGGGGAGATGGATGACCATAGGCGGCCCAGACGATGTCCGGCGCTTCCAGCGCCGGTTGGCCTGGTGGCTGCGGGCTTGATGGACAGCCAGGGTGGGGGTGACTCGTATCCAGGCCAGGCGGGAATGGCCCCGGTGATAGCCTGATCCAGCCTGCCAGCATCAATTCCAGCGGACCCGGAATCCAGTCTTTGTCCACAAATTACACAAATTAACACATATTCGTAAAAAGAGGGACTTAAGCTGGAGTCGAGCGACGAGGAGAATCGACTCCAGCATCGCCCGACTCCAGCTACACCGCCTGGAATGACGGAGCGGAGGGGGCGTTGGAAAGTCTGTATCCATCCGACCCCTCCACCCACTCGACTTGAAAGGGTGCCACCAATAATGGAATTTCCTCCACCCCTCCCCGTAAACGTGCCACGTTTTCGGGGAGGGGTGGAGGCCTGATAAATCAATTGATCTGTTCATTCAACGAGGGGTTCCGAACCGTCTTAAGCCGGTTCTTCACAACCTCGCTATCATTCTGCCGCCCTCACGGGCTGTACCCACTTGGTTGGAAAGATAGCCAAAGAAACAAAACCCTCCATTACTTTGTCCCTCTGTTTTTCAAATCTGCGTGAATACGCGTGATTTGGGGACAAGCACAAACCCCCGCGGCGATGCGGGGGTTCGATATCATTGCCCCGGATGGTACCGGAGCGGGTTATTGGTCCTTATTTCTTGAGCTGTCTTTGGTTCCGGTCAGCGGGGCTGGCGGTCACTTCGCCGGCAGCGCGGGTTCCGGTTTTCCTCAGGGTGGGGTTGATGTTCACGTCTGCCTGGTTGTTGCTGGCAGCGCGTCCGCCGAAGGCGACGACATGGTAGAACTTCATGGTTTCGGGGAAGTTCGGGTCAAGCCAGCTGAGGTCATAGACGGTGGCGATCTTGGTGTAGGTTCCGTAGGGATCGTCAGCCGCGTACACGTAGTAACCGGCCGCGCCATTGATTGCGGGCCAGCTGAGGGTGCCGTCGGCCGCGATGGTCACGTCAGGTGATCCCACGAAGGCGTCGCCGTAAGGAATGGCGAAGGCGTCCATTTCGCTGCTGCCCTGGAACGGGCCCACCTTCCAGGCGTTGCCGTAGGTGGTGTCGATCCAGTACAGGGCTCCCTGGGTGGAATTGGTGTAGCCGGCCAGATAGAGCAGTCCGGTATCCTGGTCGAAGGCCATGTCCTGGGCGTAGTTGACGTCAATTCCCAGCCAGTCTTCAGCCGCGCCCACCTTGGTGGCGGCGCCGGTGGTGACGTTCAGGGTGTAGAGGGAGGCATTGCCAAGTTCGACGGCGTAGAGGGTCTGGGTGTAGTTGTCGTAGGCGATGCTGATGACCAGGCCGTCATAGACCGTTCCATCCGCTTCATAGGTGATCCCGTGGGGGCCGACCGTGGTGAGAATGGCGCCGGTGGCGGGATTGAGGGTGTAGAGGTTGGCTGCGTCGTGGCCGTAGAGGACTCCGTTCACATCATCCCAGGCCAGTCCGTGCATGGAGGTGGTTCCGTCGCCGAGGTCGGTCATGGTTCCGGCGGGAGGGTCGATCTGCCAGAAGTTGCCGCCAACCAGATTTACGTCGTCGTAGTCCTCGCAGGCGTACCACTTGCCGTTCATCCAGTCACCCGCGTAGAGGCTCTGGTAGGCGCTCTTGTCGATCAGATCGGTCAGGGTGCCGGGATCCTTGAGGTTAAAGCCGACCAGGTAGTCGGTCCAGAGGTTGCTGGCCAGGGCCGGACGGTCCAGGGGCAGGGTGATCAGCGGGGTCTGCAGCACGTCATTGGCGGTGTTCACGTCGGTGGCCAGGTTGGTGGTCACGGTGAAGTACTGCGCGGCGTAGGTGTTGGGGGTGAAGGTGGCAAAGGTCACCGTGGCGGTTTGACCTATACCCAGGTTGGTAACGGTCTGGGTGTTGGTGTAGGTGTCCCAGGTGGCCGTAACCGTGAAGGTCTCAGCGTTCGCGCCCAGATTCGCCACCTGCACACTCGGGGTAAGCGGAGTGAGCGCGTCAACAACTTCGCTTTCAGGGGTGAAGATGCTGATGGGGGCTACGTCATGGGTGGGCAGCAGGTCGAGAACCACGTCGTCCACATACCAGTAGTCGAACTGGTAGTGGTCTCCGTCCACCACCCAGGCCACGTAGGTTATGGGCTGGTTGATGCCCAGCACCAGGGCTGTGCGCAGCCCCAGGTCATCGCCGCCGCCGCTGGCAAGCGTCCAGTTGGTGTCATACCAGGTGTTCAGGTCGTGGCTGTATTGCACCTTGGCAGTCGCGCCCGCGGCAAAGTCGTTGAAGTAGTGGTTGAATTGGGCGGAGAAGTTGGCAATGCCGTCGGTGTTGATGGGAGGCGTGATCAGGCGGGAAATGCCTACTGCGTCTTCCCAGGTACACTTCATCTCATTGGCGGTGCCTCCAGCGTTGTTAGTGGCACTTACTGTCCAGCGGTTGGAGGTCACACCGTCCTGATAGCTTTGGGTCCAGCCAGCAGGCCAGACGGGGGTGGCGTCGGTCCCGAAGGACTGGGTGTGGGAGATGGTGATAGTGGGGTCGCTTTGGATCACAAACCAGCGGGAATCGGCAATGACCTCGGTGGCGCCGGCAACCGCGGACACGGTCCAGTTCCAGCGATCGTCATAAGCGAAGGTGAGGGGTTCAGTTTCACCTTCCGGGATTACCACAGTCGGGTTCAGGGTGGTCACGCTGGCGTCGGCGGTTTCCCAGAAGGGGCCGCCAAATTCGCCCTGAGCATCGGTCCACATATAGACAACGAAGTAATCCGGTTCCAGCCCCAGCGGATTGTTCTGCCAGGACAGGTCGAAACCGGTCTTGGGCAGGTCCGTAGCGTCAGTACCGGGATAAACCAGGAGCGGCGCTTCGGGAGCGGTGGGCGGAATGCGGATCATCACGTTGTTGACCATCAGGTCGTTGTCACCGGCGGTGTCAGTGATCGATTCAGCGTACCAGGCGAAGTGCTTGGTGCCGGTGATCCCGGCCAGGGGATAGCTGATCTTTTGACCGGTGGGGGAGATGTTGTCGAACACGTTGGATGAGCCGGTGTTGTTCCACTCCATCAGGGTGGTGGGGCTGCTCATGTCCGCGTTGTCGCTCATCACCAGCAGCAGGCGGTCGTCGGCCTGTTCTCCGGCTATCACTGGAGTGGATTGAGTGCTCCAATGCATCAATGCCAGGTCGAATTCCAGCACGTAATCTCCGCCGGGAACCTGGATGGGAGGAGTGACCAGCCAGGAATTGTGTGTATAGTAGATGTTGATCTTGGCTGCCTTGTCAATAGGGCTGGTTACATTCAACCAGTCGTCCTGCCCCCAGCTACCGCCGGTGACGGGAGTGCCGCCATAGAGGTAGTTCATCTGCGACCAGTTGGTGGCAGGCCAGGTCTCGAAGTTCGTCAGATAGTCCGGAGGAATGATGACGGTGGGATCTGCCATGGTGGTGAAGGTCCACTGGGTAACAGGGGTGGCATCGCCAAGGTAGTTGTAAGGAGTCACGGTCCACCAGTATTCGGTGCTGTAGGCCAGCACAGGATCGTAGGTGGTGGCCATTTCCAGGTCCTCGTCGTCGACGATCACGGCATAGGGATCGACGGTACCGAGGGAAAGCCTGTAGCCTTCCACATAGCCGCCGCCGCTGCTCCAGTTCAGGGTCTGGGTGAGGGGTACGTTGATGGCGTCGTCAAGCGGGCTCACCAAAGTGGCGGGGTT
>JAKQJK010000097.1 GCA_029561195.1 Pseudomonadota bacterium | reverse complement strand
TGCCCCAGCGTGTGAAAGCTCAAGCCGTGGTGCTCGCCCAGCACGCGACCGCGCTCGTCCTTGATCGGGCCCGGTTCTTTGGCGATGTAGCGGTTCAAAAATTCCCGAAACGGCCGCTCGCCGATGAAGCAGATACCGGTGGAGTCTTTCTTTTTTGCGTTGGGCAGGCCAATTTCCGACGCAATGCGCCGCACCTCCGTTTTGTGCAGCTCTCCCACGGGAAACATTGTTTTCGCCAGCTGAGACTGGTTTAGCCGGTGCAAAAAGTAGCTTTGGTCTTTGGACGGATCCAGTCCCTTGAGCAGTTCGTGTTTGCCAGTGGTGCCGTTTTGACGGACGCGAGCGTAGTGGCCGGTAGCGATTTTTTCTGCCCCAAGACGCACGGCGTGGTCCAGGAAGGCCTTGAACTTGATCTCGGCGTTGCACAGAATATCTGGGTTGGGCGTGCGGCCAGCTTGGTATTCGCGCAAAAACTCGGCGAAGACACGCTCTTTGTATTCGGCCGCGAAATTGACGTGCTCGATGTCGATGCCAATCACGTCGGCCACGGCCGCGGCATCAACAAAATCGATGTTGGACGAGCAGTATTCGCTGTCATCGTCATCTTCCCAGTTTTTCATGAAGATGCCGACCACCTCATGGCCCTGTTGTTTCAGCAGGTAGGCCGTGACCGCAGAATCTACCCCACCACTTAAGCCGACCACAATTCTTTGTTTGCCCATAGGTAGATGATTATCCCAGCCACATTGCGTGATCACAGGTCAGTACGGGCAAGCCCCCAAAACGGGGGTTTTCGCCGATAGCAATTTCTCGTGTTTCGGCATACGCTGTGAACGTACCTATTCCGGAGTTTCTTTATGAACACAACAGTTAAAACATCCGTTTTCTCCCGCCGCAAAGTCCTGCAGGTTGCCGGAGCCACAGCGTCAACTATCGCCGCGCCATCTGTTTTCTCCCAATCGGCCTGGCCGTCCAAGGCGATCCGGTTTGTGGTGCCTTTTGCACCAGGCGGCACGTCCGAAATTGTGGCGCGCTCCGTTGCAGCGGAGATGACCAAACAGCTGGGCCAAAGTGTGTTTGTCGAAAACAAGCCCGGTGGCGCAGGTGTTGTGGCTATGCAGGACGTGGCCAAAGCTGCGCCCGACGGCCACACCCTCATC
>JAKQJK010000094.1 GCA_029561195.1 Pseudomonadota bacterium | reverse complement strand
CCAGATCATCGCCAGCATGCAGTCGGGAGAGCCCGAGCGACAGGGCCAGCAAGCCGGCCGACTGCGGTGCCAGATCGTGGCGGTCGGTGTCGGCGCCCCGCACGATGGTAGCCAACAGGTTCAGCGCTGGTTCTGACAGATTAAACCCCATCAAGACCGCATCAAAGCTGCAACGCTCACCTTCGTGTGACACCGGTGCACCGGGAATGTCATACGCAACGGCCCCCAGGCGCTGCGCTTCGGCAAACACCTGTGCGGTCGGCACATAGAAAAATTCAGCGCGCGGGTCAATAAAGCGGCGAATCAGCCACGGGCAGGCAATGCGGTCAATCTTAGGTCGCTCGCGGGTGATCCAGCGCGAGGCGCGCTCGCCTGTCACGCCCCAATCATGCCGCTTGGTGATGGCTGGTGCAGGTTTTGCGCGCCACTGAGCAATGTCATTTGCGGCGTCTGCACCGTCTTCTCCTCCTTCGATACTACCTGCCAGAGCATGCGCGTCCCACCCTGCGGCACGCAGTGTGGCCATGGCATCGGCGCTGACGTTGTGCCCGTAGACGCAATACACGACGACTTCACGCGGTGACTGGGCCGCTGCAAAAAGAGCCACGTCGTCTGGTGCACAGCGCAGAGCGCCGGCCAGTAGGCGCGGGCTTTCACGGAATTTGGCATCGCGCCGAACATCCAGCAACAACGGTGCGTCAGCCCGGCCCAGGCGGACAGCAAGTTGTTGCGGAGAAATGGAAAAAGAGGAATTGATAGAGGTGTCCACGGAATACTCCAAAGCATTGCCAGCTATTGGACGGGACACCGTCTTGGGGCCTGTTGGGACCCGATGCCGGGGAGCTGAAACCCCGACATTCGCAATGTATCACAGCACGGCCGACCTGACGGACTCACCTGCCAAACATGCGGTCACGGGCGTTTTCCAGATGCTTGCGCATCGCGGCCGCGGCTGCCCGGCCATCGCGGAGTCGAAGCGCCTGGACGACAGCCTGATGCTCAGCCTGCACCAACTTCTGGCGTTCAGTGCTTTTGACCAGCGACAGATTGCGCATGAGGTCCATGCTGAACAGCACCTGCTGCTGCATGGACGCAATGACAGATACAAAGAACTGGTTTTTGGAGGCTCGTGCGATGGCCAGGTGAAAGTCAAAGTCTTCTTGCACACCCAGCGCCTGCTCGGCAATCACCGTATCGAGTTGCAGGCACCTGCGCTCGATGTCGGTCAGGTCGGCTTCATCAGCCATGGTTGCCGCCAGTTCTGCTGCGCCAGACTCCGTAACGATGCGAAATTCATAGCAGCGCTGGATATCCGAAATGCTTTCCAGCGGCGTAAAACGTGGCAGGTCCGGGTCAGGCCGGCGGGTAACAAAAGTTCCCGAGCCTTGCCGACTGGTAATGATGCCGTCGGCCCTTAATCGGGACAAGGCCTCGCGGATGGTGGGTCGGGAGGCAGAGAACCGCTCCGTCAAAGACTGTTCAGTGGGCAATCGGTCGCCCTCGGTCAAGTCACCCTCCATGATGCTGCTCAGGATCTCGCGGTAGACCCGATCAACAAGGCCTGTAGCTTGACTGCGATTCATCAGCAATCCGGGTTTGGGTTCAAAAATTTTGATCGCACGCCAGCAGTGTGCGTGCAACAGCCTGAATGTCAGCGTGGCGGTTGGCAGGTGACGCACTGAGCAAGGGCAAATGTGATCCCATGTCAGCCACACCGGAGAAGGTGACCGCATCATGCAGGACACGGATTAGGGAAATGGAGTCTCGCAGTGTTTCTAACGGCATGAAGAGATCATAAATGGCCTGCGCTCGCGGCATGTCTTTTTGCTTGAGGGCACGCAGCAAGGCCATGCACGCCTTGGGTGCGATGCAGCCCGAGCCGGTGGTAAAGGAAGCAAGACCGAACTGCGCAAGGTGAACCAGCGTCGGTCGTTCACCCATGCCGCTGACAACCCTGGCAGCCGTGATGCGTTGCACCAGGGCTTGCAGAAAGGGGTCCTGGGCGGGGTCATCGCGAACGATGGCGTATTTGACAGCGGCAATGCGGCCCTCATCCACCAACCGACCCAAGGTGTCGATGTCAATGTACTGCTCACTCTTGATGTAGAGGGTGACAGGTATGCCTGCAACATCAACGAACCGTGAAATACCTTCGGCAACGCCCTCTGGCGTGGTGAAGCCCTGCATCGGCAACACCATGGCGGTGCGATACCCGGTATTACGCAAAAGCAGCGCCTGGTCCATCATTTTTCCGAAATCCGGGCCAATGGCCGGGATCACACGCGTGGTGTCTGCCGCGCTGGTAGCCAACATATCCAGCAGCTGGCCATATTCCCGGGTTGAGGTGTGATACAGGTTGGCATTTCCACCATAAAGCAGCGTGCGGAAACCACCTGCTTCGATATGGCGGATGAGTTTGCGGTTTTGAACCACATCCAGCGTCAAGTCGGGTTGTCGCGCCAGGGGGGGAACTGCCAGGACAGATGCTGAAAATTCGTCAATTTGCAGAGGAGATGTATTCATGATTGATCTTGATGGTTTGACTGTGGCGGGTTTTCTTTGTAATATTCTAAAATTGTATGACAAATAAAAAGTTGTAAGGCAAATTGATCCAGGGTTGACTTTCTCGACTCAGATTTCATCAAAATATGATGCAGATGAAGGGTTTCCCCTGTAGTTTGTCTTGCACGAGACAGTCAAAAATGTTGACTGTTGTCTGTTGTCTGATCTGTTAAAGCGGATCAAGTAGGGGACACATCACAGCATGGCCTGTTGGACAGGCGACCGTGACGCGTATTTCTTGGGGTTAACCATTTTTGGAGACTATTTATGAAAAAAGAAACAGCTACGTTGAGTACCTCAAACGCCGGCCGGCGCACAGTACTCAAGGGTTTTGCAGGTGCCGCGGCTCTGGCGGGCATCGGTTCAGGCGCATTTGCCCAGCAGTCCAAGGAGGCGCCCACGCTGGCAAAGCTGGTCTCTGACGGCAAGCTGCCTGCGTTGGCGCAACGGCTGCCGGCCTCGCCACTCGTGGTTCAGGCCGAAAAGGTCGGTGTGTATGGCGGCGCTCTGCGGCGTGGCCTGCGCGGCAGTGCGGACCACAACGGCATTCTGCGGATGGTGGGCAATCAGGGCCTGGTGCGTTGGAATCTGGCCTTCACCGAGGTGTTGCCTGGTGTGGCAGAGAAGTGGGACGTCAACGCCACTTCAACCGAGTTCACTTTCCATTTGCGCAAGGGCATGAAGTGGTCTGATGGCAAACCTTTTACGGCAGACGACGTGGTGTTCGCGATTGAAGATTGTGCAAAGAACTCCGAGCTGTATAAATCAGTTCCCTCCACGCTGGTCATCGCCAACAAACCCGTGCAGGTTACCAAGGTGAACGACAGCACTGTGAAGTTCACGTTCGCCTCACCCTACGCGATGTTCCTGGAGCAACTGGCCACGCCGCTGGGGCAATACCCCACACTGTTTCCCAAGCACTACTGCAGCCAATTTCACCCCAAGTACAACACCAACGTAGCCGCGCAAGCCAAGGCTGCCAACCAGTCCGATTGGGCAGGCTTGTTCCGCAACAAGTGTGGTGACATTGAAATTCCATCCCGTTGGGGCAATGTGGAGAAACCTACGCTGGATCCATGGATCGTCACCGAGGCTTATTCGGGTGGCGTGACACGCGTCGTAATGGAACGCAACCCTTACTTCTGGCAAGTTGACCAAAGCGGACAGCAACTTCCCTACATTGACCGACTCAATTTCAGCATCGCGCAAGACGTGGAGTCTCTGATGCTGGACGCACTGTCGGGCAAGCTCGACATTCAGGAACGTCACATCGATTCGCTGCAAAACAAGCCTACCCTGTCTCAAAACCAGCAAAAGGGCGGGTACCGACTGGTCGAACTCGTTGCCACAAGCGCACAACAGGTTCAGATCTATCTGAATCAAACGCATAAAGACCCGAAGATGCGCGAAATGTTTGCGAACAAGCAGTTCCGCCAAGCGCTGTCCCTCGGCATCAATCGCAAGGAGATCATCGATCTGGTGTATCTGGGGCAATCTGAGCCCTACCAGACCGGACCCCGCCCCGGTCACCCTTGGTACAACGAGAAATTGGCTCGTCAGTTCACAAGCCATGACCCGAAACAGGCCAATGAAATTCTGGACAAGATTGGCTATAGCAAACGCGATGCGCAGAAGTTTCGTCTGCGTCCGGATGGACAGCGTGTATTTCTTTCGATTGACGTCATTCCCACGCTGTATCCAGATGCGGTGGACACACTCGAATTGGTCAAGCGCCACTGGGCTGAAATTGGTGTGGACATGAAAGTGAACACGATTGAGCGGGCGCTGTACTACACCCGTGGCGACAGCAATGACCATGACGCAGCCACTTGGCCTGGCCCCGGCGGGTTGGACCCCATGCTGGATCCGCGCGACTATTACGCTCAGCACATTCAAGGTTCGCGTTACGCAATTCCATGGACCCAGTGGTTTGCATCAGGCGGCAAAGACGGCCAAGAGCCGCCAGAAAGCCAGAAGCAGCGAAAGAAGCTTTTTGATGATGCGCTTGCGACTGCA
>JAKQJK010000093.1 GCA_029561195.1 Pseudomonadota bacterium | reverse complement strand
CTATGAATGCCTTTGCGTCATGGGGTTGAGGAAGGACACGTTGAACCTTGATGACCACAAACACAAGCGCCTGGCCCGGGCACAGAGAGACTTCCTGAGCGCTTGCCGGGCGCTTGCCCAAGTGAGGAAGCTGGAGCTGCCGTTCGTGCAGGTGAATGTGGCCGATAAACAGCAGGTGCAGAACCTTGTCGTGACGGGGGCCCACATGAAAGCCCGGGCGACGTTCCGGCACACCGAGAGCCCGGCGCAGTGCGTAGAAATTCCCCCCAGGGGCATTGAGGGGGGACTCCCCCCATGCTGAGGCCTGCGGCGCGAACCAGCGAACCGAACCCGGGCTATCATAGGCCCGCGGTGGTGCTACGCGTGAGGGGGTGTCGAAACGCGGCGGCTGGTAGCCCTGGCGTGCCCGTGGCGCGAGTTTGAGGTCTGCCGGTGGTGGAATGGATAGACCCGGCATGGTAGGCCTGTCTACGGGGCGCGTGGCGCAGGATATGGCAGGCGTGCCGACAGAGGCGCATTGACAAAAACCCAGGTAAAGCCGTGTTTGTAGCAGGCGCTAGGAGGCCCGTAGTAGAATCGCAGGTCCTATCGTATGGGCAGGGGCGAGAACTCGCATCCTGGGGCATCCTAGAAGGCCCATTTTATGGAGGTGTGCAGCTATGGCCGCTAATCAACACGTTTTCCTGCTGGAGTCGCTGACTTCGTGTCCGAGTGGTGGAGGGGCATGGTGGCCGGGAAGGTGCGGTGGCGCATTTCGGAGGAGTTGCTTCGAGACTAGCCACCATGGCCGGGCGGCAAACAGTGCTCCAGGTGCGATTCTGGCGGCAGAATCATACTTGGGGCACTTGCGCTGGAGGTGCACCACACCACGTCAATAACCCAGCGCTTTTAACAGGAATTAGGAGAGTTAACATAATGGCTATTATGCGGCGTTACTCGGCATAATCGCAGGTAGATGCGTTTTACGTTTTACGCATGGCCTGCGATTATTGGTCGCTATGGATTATGCGGCATGAATATGCAGTTTTCGGCGCATATTCGCTGCATATTCGCATATTTGGGGCTGTTTGCGGC
>JAKQJK010000032.1 GCA_029561195.1 Pseudomonadota bacterium | reverse complement strand
ATGCTGAAAAAATCGTTCATCTGGCCCAGGATGCGCTCGCTTTCAGCGGGTTGCAGCTCTAGGCGGGCCAGATTGGCAAGGCGCGCGATATCGGAAGATGTCAGTGACATGGTGAAAAAAGAGTTGAAACCAATGGTAAATCGGGCAATGCAGGCCCAGACGGGGTGGGTTATTCACAGGGTATCGGTTATTATCCTAGCTTTGGTGTAGACGCAGCGAAACCGTTGACTTTGACGCCAAACTTACAATTTTTGCAACGATAAAACATGGCGACGGGCCGCCGAAGCGCCGTCCGTGCCCGAGAGGATTTGTGATGTTTGGAGCTTTCCGTCGGTATTTTTCCACCGATCTGGCGATTGACCTGGGAACCGCCAATACTTTGATTTTTGTACGCGACAAGGGCATTGTGCTGGACGAGCCCTCGGTGGTGGCCATTCGCCACGAAGGCGGCCCGCAAGGCAAAAAGACAATTCAAGCCGTCGGCAAGGAAGCCAAGGCCATGCTGGGTAAGGTTCCCGGCAACATTGAAGCCATTCGCCCGATGAAAGACGGCGTGATTGCCGATTTCACCGTGACCGAGCAGATGCTCAAGCAGTTCATCAAAATGGTGCATCCGCGTGGCGTGTTCAAGCCCAGCCCGCGCATCATCATCTGTGTGCCCTGCGGCTCCACCCAGGTGGAGCGTCGTGCCATTCGTGAATCGGCGCTGGGTGCCGGTGCCAGCGATGTGTACCTGATCGAAGAACCCATGGCTGCGGCCATCGGCGCCGGTTTGCCGGTGTCGGAAGCCTCTGGCTCCATGGTCGTTGACATTGGCGGTGGCACTACCGAAGTCGGTGTCATTTCGCTGGGCGGCATGGTCTACAAGGGCTCGGTCCGCGTGGGTGGTGACAAGTTTGACGAAGCCATCATCAACTACATTCGCCGCAATTACGGCATGTTGATCGGTGAGCCCACCGCAGAAGCCATCAAAAAGCAAATCGGCTCGGCCTTCCCTGGCTCAGAAGTCAAGGAAATGGAAGTGCGCGGGCGCAACCTGTCTGAAGGCGTGCCGCGCAGCTTCACCATCTCTTCTAACGAAATTCTGGAAGCGCTGACCGACCCGCTGAACAACATAGTCTCAGCCGTGAAAAACGCACTGGAACAAACCCCGCCTGAGCTGGGTGCAGACATTGCCGACCGAGGCATGATGCTCACCGGTGGTGGCGCGCTATTGCGCGATCTGGATCGCCTGCTGGCGGAAGAGACCGGTCTGCCGGTGCTGGTGGCCGAAGACCCATTGACGTGCGTCGTACGTGGTTGCGGTATTGCGCTGGAGCAGATGGAGCGACTGGGTTCCATTTTCACCAGCGAATAGGGGCTGCGTCCGGGACAATAGCCGTCCATGCCTCTTGGTACGCTAGACAGAACCCCACCGCCCTTCTTTCGGCAGGGTCCATCGGCCCTGTCCAAACTCATGCTTTTCAGCGCCATGGCGCTGTTTCTGATGGTGGCTGACGCCCGTTTTCAGGTAGCCAAGCCGCTGCGTGTTGCGTTGGCCAGTGCGCTCTATCCCCTGCAATGGCTTGCCATGCAGCCGGTTGCCTGGGTTCAGAGCGGCGGGAAATACTTCGAATCTCTGCAAACAGCCCAGACCGCTGAGGAAAGTGCGCGCCAGAAGCTTGGAGCCTTGTCCCAGCGCGCCAACCAAGTGGACCAACTTGCCCTTGAGAACATTCGCCTTCGCAAGTTGCTCGAACTCCGCGAGCGCGTATCCGCGTCGGCCCAGGCGGCTCGCGTGCTGTATGACGCTGCTGATCCCTACACACGTAAAGTCATTATTGACAAGGGGATGGTCGATAACATCGCGCCGGGGTCACCAGTGTTGGACGAGGCTGGTGTGCTGGGTCAGGTTACCCGGGTTTACCCAGCCGTGAGCGAAGTAACACTGGTGATTGATCGCGATCAGGCCATTCCGGTTCTCAACGCGCGTACTGGCGCGCGCGGTGTCGCCTTTGGCGAATCGGCTGCCCGTGCGGGCACGCTGGAGCTGCGGTTCATGTCGGCCAACGCTGATGTGCAGGCGGGCGACCTCCTCACCACCAGTGGCGTAGATGGTGTGTATCCACCGGGATTACCGGTTGCCAAAGTGGAAAAGGTTGAGCGGCGGGTTGACTCGGCATTTGCGCGGATTTACTGCACGCCGCTGGCCCTTGTAGACGGGACCGGTTATGTCATGGTGCTTAAACCCGTGGCTGCGGATCCCGCAGTGGCCCGCCCCGTCCCTGAAGTTCCGGTTGTGCCGGTGAAGAAGGGCAAATCAAAATGATCATGCGCCCCGGTCAGCAATTGTTGCTGCCAGCCAACCCCCTGTTCATCTGGACCTCGCTTCTAATCGCGTTGCTGCTGAATATGGTGCAAAACATGGGTTTATGGGGGCGTGCCGCTTGGGTGCCAGACATCCTGGCAATTGTTCTCGTATTCTGGAGTGTTCATCAGCCCCTTCGCGTAGGTATTGGTATCGCGTTTGCGTTTGGCTTGATGATGGATGTGCACCAGTCCAGCCTGTTGGGCCAACACGCCTTGGCCTACACGGCTTTGAGCTTCCTTGCTATCGCCATTCATCGGCGCCTTTTGTGGTTCAGCGTGCCATCGCAGGCAATTCAGGTGTTGCCACTGTTTGTTGCCGCCCATCTCATTGAGCTGTTTATTCGTATGGTAGGGGGTGGCGGTTTTCCCGGGTTTCAGTTGTTTTTGGCGCCAGTAATCGAAGCCTTATTGTGGCCCTTGGTCAGCGTGCTGCTGCTGGTGCCTCAGAGACGCGCGCCCAACCCCGACGCCAACAGACCTTTGTGAGATATGGCCCCCACACTTGTCACTGCCTGTACTGCGCTGCCCCCCATGGGGTTTGAACTTGCTTGGGGCGGCCCGGCGCTGCGTTCGTTAACCCCCACGCTGTCATGACCGAACTTCGCAACGTCGAAGCGGAACTGTCCCGGTTCAAGGCGCGGGTGCTGGTGGTCAGCATCGTGGTGCTGGTGTGCTTCATGTTGCTGGCCTCACGTCTGGTGTATTTGCAGGTCTTGCGCCATGAAGACCTGAAAGAGCAGGCAGAGAATAACCGGACCGCTGTGGTGCCGGTGGTGCCGAATCGCGGACTGATTCTTGACCGTAACGGCATTGTGCTAGCCAGCAACTACTCTGCCTACACGCTGGAAATCACCCCATCCAAGGTACCTGAGCTGGAGCAGACGATTGAAGACCTGTCCGCGCTGGTAGACATCACGCCGCGTGACCGGCGCCGGTTCAAGAAGCTGATGGAA
The DNA here is from genome assembly GCA_029561195.1 of Pseudomonadota bacterium. Lineage (GTDB taxonomy): Bacteria > Pseudomonadota > Gammaproteobacteria > Burkholderiales > Burkholderiaceae_C > Egaibacter. The sequence continues at coordinate 3,300 of JAKQJK010000032.1, read as the reverse complement.
GAATCCAAGAGCTTTGAGTCCCTGCCCATCCGCACCCGGCTGACTGATGAGGAAGTGGCGAAATTTGCGGCGCAGCGGTTTCGTTTTCCGGGCGTGGACATCAAGGCCCGGCTATTCCGCAGTTACCCTTATGGCGAGCTGGCCAGCCACGTGATTGGCTATATCGGGCGCATCAACCAGGCCGAGAAGGAAAAGATCGAAGAGTCGGACGAAGACAACAACTACCGTGGCACCGAATACATGGGCAAGCTCGGTGTGGAGCAAAGTTTTGAGGCCCAGTTGCATGGCATTACCGGTGTCGATTCTGTGGAAACGTCAGCGGGTGGCAGGGCGGTGCGCAAACTGGCCAGCAGCCCGTCCACCCCTGGCAATACGGTGATGTTGTCCATCGACATCAAGCTGCAGCATCTGATCGAAGAGCTTTATGGTGATCGCCGTGGTGCATTGGTGGCGCTGGACCCCAAAACCGGTGAGGTGCTGGCTTTCGTGAGCAAGCCGACGTTTGATCCCAACCTGTTTGTAGACGGAATTGACACTGAAAGCTGGAAAACGCTGAACGAATCCATCGACAAACCGCTGCTCAACAGGGCCCTGCGCGGCACCTACCCGCCGGGCTCCACCTACAAACCGTTCATGGCCATGGCGGCGTTGCAAACTGGAACCCGGGCGCCCACCACCATCATCAACGACCCCGGCTTTTACATGTTTGGCGGGCACCGTTTTGGCAGCCCGGAGAACGAACGTGGTGGTGCAATGGACATGAACCGGGCCATTGTTGAATCCAGTAACGCGTACTTTTACTCTCTGGCCAATGAAATGGGCGTAGACGCCATGCACGATTTCATGAAACCGCTGGGCTTTGGTCAGATCACCGGCATTGACATCAATGGAGAAGTGCGTGGTGTGCTCCCAAATCAGGAGTGGAAGCGCAACTACTACAAGCGTCCCGAACAGAAGAAATGGTACGCCGGTGAAACCATTTCGCTGGGTATTGGTCAGGGTTACAACAGTTTCACCATGCTGCAACTGGCCCAGGCGACGGCTACGCTGGTCAACAACGGCATCAAGCACAAACCTCAAGTGGTGATCGCTACGCAGGATGCCACGACACGCACCCGGATTCCGGTGCCATTTGCTGCGCCGGAGGATCTGGGGTACAAGCTTGAGAACGTAGAAATTGTCCGCAAGGGCATGGTGGGTGTCACGCAAGTGGGCACCTCGGCACGCGCATTCGCGGGAGCGGGTTACATCAGCGGTGGCAAGACTGGTACGGCGCAAGCGGTCACCATGAGCCAGAAGGAAAAATACAACGCGGCAAAGATGGAGGAGCATCAGCGTGACCACGCGCTGTATGTCGCCTTCGCACCCGCAGACGACCCGAAAATCGCGCTCGCCGTGATCGTCGAAAACTCAGGTTTTGGTGGCTCCAATGCCGCTCCGATTGCCCGACGTGTGTTCGACTACTGGCTGTTGAACCAATACCCTAATGAAGCAGATATTGCCGCCGTCAGGCTGGGGCAGGCCACGGCGCCACTTGGCAAACCCCGTGCCGTGTCTGAGGTGCCTTGGCCCCCGGGCGCAATGGCTGCTGCTCCGGTGACCGCAGCTGCTGCTGCAGCGTCCGCAGCCAAACCCGCCAGCGCGCCGCGGCCCTGAGAGACCCTGATGAAGGTTGTCGCGTGGCGTTTATGCGCGCAGGAAGGCGTCGTACGCTGTTTTCAGAATCAGTGCTCCTACCACCACAACAAACACCGCGCGAATAAACCCCGCGCCATGCTTCAGTGCCATGTAGGTGCCCAACAGGCTGCCGGCCACATTTGCCACGGCCATGGCGGCCACAAAATGCCACCAAACGTGGCCCTTGGCGGTGAACAGGATGAGTGCAGCCAGGTTGGTGGCGCAGTTGAGTACCTTGGAGGCCGCGGAGGCGTTCAAAAAGTCATACCCCAGCCAACGCACCATCAAAAATACAAACAGGCTGCCGGTGCCGGGCCCGAAAAAACCGTCGTAAAAGCCTAGCGTCAGGCCGATGAAGCTGGCTACCAGCACCTCGCGGCGACCGGCAAAATGCGGGGCATGAACCTGGCCCATCTGCTTTTTGGCCAGTGTGTAGAGCAGCATCGCTAGCAGGATGAAGGGCAACACCTTGCGCAAAAAATCAGGGGCAATCAGCGTGACAGCCCACGCGCCCCCCATCGATCCGGCAAAACCCAAGGCTGCCGCCGGCAACAGCACCGCCCACCGCAGATCAACCCTTCGGCTGTATTGCCAGGCCGCCATGCCGGTACCCCAGATCGCTGCCCCCTTGTTAGTACCTAGCAGAGTGGCCGGGTGCGATGACGGGAAGGTGGCAAACATAGCCGGCACCAGCACCAGACCGCCGCCGCCGACGATCGAGTCCAGAAATCCAGCCAACAGGGAAGCAAGGGAGATGACGGCGAGTTCCATGCGGTGGATTGTCGCATCAGTCGGATAGCAAAAATGCTATAAAATTAATAGCTACTCAGGCATATTGGACGAGGGCTGGATACCAGTGAGGGCATGAAAAATGCCTCAAAAACAAAAGGCACCAGGGTTGCCGGTGCCTTTTGAAACGCATCCGCTTTGGGTGCGAGTAAACGATCAAGTCGTCAAATTTTGTCTCCTGGGCCTCTCTAGCGAAGCGGACTTTTGGTCCGTTTGCGAGTGGGGTGACTGTAGAAGCCCCCAGTGCCCCGCACATCGGGAGTTACCCTTTCATGGCAAACCCTTGGTGTCTTCGGCAATCCATTGGGCGGCTTTTTCGGCCAGCATCAGCGTGGGTGAATTGGTGTTGCCGCTGGTGATGGTGGGCATCACGCCCGCGTCCACCACCCGCAAACCGGCAATTCCCCGCACCTTGAGCCGCGCATCGACTACGGCCAGGGGGTCCGCGCCCGGCCCGTCGATCTTTCCCATCTTGGTGGTGCCAACGGGGTGGAAGATGGTGGTGGCGATGTCGCCCGCCAGTTTGGCCAGTTCGTCATCGGTCTGAAACTGCGCGCCCGGCTTCCACTCCTGCGGTTGGTATTTGCCCAGTGCGGGCTGCGACACGATCTTGCGGGTGATGCGTAGCGAGTCGGCGGCCACCTTACGGTCTTCAACTGTGCTGAGGTAGTTGGGGGCGATGGCCGGGGCGTCTTCAAAACGGTTGCTTTTGATGTTCACCGTGCCCCTGCTGGTGGGGTTCAGGTTACACACGCTGGCGGTGAACGCCGGAAAGCTGTGCAATGGCTCGCCAAACGCGTCCAGGCTCAGCGGCTGCACGTGGTACTCGATGTT
>JAKQJK010000018.1 GCA_029561195.1 Pseudomonadota bacterium | reverse complement strand
TACCCGGCCAATGATCTGGCCGCGTCATACGGCATGGTCAGCGCCCTGGTGACTAACGACCTGAATGGTCGTGGCACCTTCAGTACAGCCATCAATGGTGAAAACTTTACGGGCGAAGCCACCCGCGCCGTGGGTGCGTCGCGTGAAGGCGTGGCCAATGGCGCAGGCAACCGCGGCAGCTACATCAATTGCCGCTACCAGATGAACTCGGTCACGCTGGGCAGTGGCCAGTGCAAGCTGTCCAACGGTGCGTTGTTCACCATGCACGTGGGCGGCTGAACGGCAAGCCAAAAAACCTGTGTTCAATCTTGGAGGTACTCATGAGCAAAGCTCTACGTTTTTCAGAAAAGTGGTTTCGTCGCGGCCTGTGGCTAGTGGCGTTTGTGTTTGCCAGTTTCCTGATCGGTCTGGGCGGCACCATCGTGGGCGACCTGCCCAAAGTGGAGCAGCGCCAGACACTGGACGACTTCATGGACCCGGTTGCCACACCGAAACTTCGCCAGACCATTAAGGAAGCACAGCGCGCTGGCAAGGACGCGCAGGAGACGCTGGAGCAGGCCCAGCTCCAGCTCAAGGTGGCGCAGGCTGACAACCAGGCCGCGCGCGAAACCTTCAGCAATTGGCTCGCCACCCGTCGCGCCACGGCGCGTGTGGACCAGGACACCGAGCTCATCCAGCGCACAGAGCAGCTGGACGCTTTGCGCAAGACCGAGAGGGACGCTCTCACGCGGGTCGAAGCGCAACAGCAAGCAGCCCTTAACGCCAGCCAGACGGAGAGCCGCGCCAACACGCAGTTGCAAGACTTTGAAAACACCGCGCAAGTAGCCTGGCACAAGGCCGGGCGCGCGCAGGAGCTGCGTGTGTTTCTGTACCGCCTGATGCTCACCTTGCCACTGCTGGCGTTGGCGGGCTGGCTGTTTGCAAAAAAGCGCAAAGGCTCCTACTGGCCGTTCGTGTGGGGGTTCATCTTCTTTGCACTGTTTGCGTTCTTTGTGGAGCTGGTACCGTATTTGCCCAGCTACGGCGGTTACGTTCGCTACATCGTTGGTATTGGCATCACCGCACTGGTGGGACGATATGCCATTTTGGCCCTCAACGGCTATCTGGAGCGGCAAAAACTGACCGAGCAATTACCCGATGCGCAGCGCCGTGAGGAACTCAGTTACGACACCGCGCTCGCCCGTCTGGCCAAGGGCTTATGCCCGGGCTGTGAGCGCACGGTGGAATTGAAGGATGCCAAAAACGACTTCTGCCCCCACTGCGGCATTGGTTTGCATGACCACTGCGGACAATGCAACACCCGCAAAAGTGCTTTCTCCAAGTTCTGCCACGGGTGTGGAACAGCTGCCCTCAAGGCTTGACCGAACCGCTGCTGTTGGCAGCCACAACCTGCGGTGGCGGGGACTTCAGATGCCCCACATACTGCAGTGCCTGATGGATCCGCACCGAAGGAATATCGCCCTCGCGCATGTGCAGCAGGTCGCCGGGGTTGATCAGGCGCGGGTCGGCATCGGTCAGCGGCAGACCCGCGCTGCGGTAGGCCTCCAGCACAAACTGCGAGCAGAAGAACTGGTCGTTGCGTCCCAGTCCAAGCTGCACGGCGGCCACGCCGCGGATGCAGAAGTCGCGCACCAGAGACGGCACCAGCGGTAGCTCGCAGGCCCGCCGCTCAATTGTGAACGGCGCCTGCAGCATGATGCCCACGTAGTTGTATTTCTGCCCCACGTGCCGGGTGGCAAATGCATTCATCTTGTTGATGTGCTCGGCCGTGATGGCAGGATGGCGAAAAGCTACCACGGTCACCTCCTCGGCCAACAGATCGGCTACCGTGCGTCGGCGAATGCCTTCTCCAACAGCCTCCACCACCTGACTGTCGCCCAGATAGACCGCTGCATGGCTGACCGGCGACAGCGTCGCGAGGCGGATGCCGGACGATTTCAACCCGTTGTCGGCGGTGAGGATGATGTCACCGGGCTTGAGCGCAGCGCCGTCTACCAGCTGGCCGCCATTGCCCGGGTTCAGCGCCAGGTTCTGGAACGCAATGGTGGGTGTGGGCTTGTCGTCGCTGGTTTTGACGCCAGTGGCACAGCCCGTCAGCAGTAAGCCCAGTGTGAGAGACAGCGCGCCGAGATGCAGCGAGTGGTTCATGGTTTCGATTGAAGCAGTGGAAAACGCGGATTAAAAATACCGAATTGGCATTTAGCCCTTGTGTAATATAAGTGAGTAGCTATTATACTTATAGCATTCACCTTTGATCCCGGGTGCTAGCTCAGACCCGGGCAACAGTCACCTCATGGTGCAAACGTTCTACATCAGCAGGCTGGCACAGCGCGGTGCCGGCGCTCAGTAACGCGGCGGCGCCAGCGGCCATGCCGTAGCGAAACGCCTGCTCCACATCATCGTTGCGGCTCAAGGCCCAGATCAAACCCGCCACAAAACTGTCGCCCGCGCCAATGGAGCTGGCCACTTTGACCGATACGCCTTTGGCTCGCAACGCCTGATCGGCGGTGACCAGCAGTGCGCCGTCTTCGCCCAGTGAGAGCGCCACTACCTGTGCGTGGCGGTCATGGATCAGCTGCTGTGCCGCCTCGCTCCACTCGGTTTGCGTGGTGAGGGGGCGGCCCGTCAGGTCACGCAACTCACGCAGGCTGGGTTTCACCAGGTACACGCCCGCCGCCAGAGCTGCGGCCAGCGCCGGGCCTGAGGTGTCCACTACCACTCGGGACCCACCGGCGCGAGCGGCGTGGGCGAGTTGTGCGCAAAAGTCGGTCGGCACACCGGGCGGCAGGCTGCCGCTGACCACCAGATAACGCGGTGGTTTGGCGGACTTTCCCAACGCACGCACGTAAGCCAGGCACGCTGCCCACTCCGTTGGCGCCACATCAGGCCCCGGCAGCACAAAGCGAAAGTCACGCCCGGTGGACGTTTCATGCACCGAAAAACTCTCGCGTGTCTCCCCGCCAATGTCAATGCAATGGCTGGGCACCCGCTCCTCGTCCAGCAATTGCCGCAACAGCTGCCCGGTGACACCGCCCGCCGGGAACAGCGCCAGGCAGTCGCCGCCCAGCCGGTGCAACACGCGGGCCACGTTGATGCCACCGCCGCCGGGATGCTGGTTGGCGACGGTACAGCGCAGCTTGTGGGTATCCATGACCCTGTCGGTGGACGTGGAAACGTCCAGCGCTGGGTTCATGGTGACGGTCAGGATGTCGGTCATTGGGGGATATAGCGGGTTGTGCCCTACATCCTACCGCCCGTGACCACGTCTCCCAGATTGAGCCCGATGACACCCAGCACGATCAGGGTGATCGATAACGCCTTCATGGCGCTCATGCTTTCCTGAAAAAACCAGTAGCCCACCAGCGCCATCGCCGCAGTGCCGGCGCCAGACCAGATGGCGTAGACCACGCCAATTTCCATGCGTTTGAGGGTTTGGGAAAGCAGGTAAAACGCCACCCCGTAGGCCACGATGGTCAGCATGGAAGGCCACAGCCGCGTGAAGCCGTAGGACGTTTTAAGCGAAGAAGTGGCGACGATCTCGGCCGCAATGGCCAGTGCCAGAAAAATGAAGTTTTGCATGGTGTTCTCCACGGTGATGCAGATTGAAAGGAAGCTGGCATGCGCGCATGCCAAAACAAAACCCGATCAAGCCTCAGCCGTAACTGGTCAATGCACAGTAGTAGAGATAGAACACCGGTGAGTAGCACATGGCTGGATTGTAGGATGTTGGCGTGACAGGCGGGTCGCATCAAAGGCACAATCCCACTGCATGGCTCAGCTTGGTTTGCTGACCGCCCCCCAACCAGGAGATAGTGAATGGCATCCGGAAAAATTCTTGTCGCCCAGGGCGGCGGCCCCACCGCCGTCATCAACCAGTCGCTGGTGGGCGTGGCGCTGGAAGCGCGTCGTTTCACGCAGGTCGAGCACATTTACGGCGCGCGCCATGGTGTGCGCGGCATCGTGAATGAAGACTTTCTGGACCTCACACAGGAGACCAGCCATAACCTGGAGCTTGTGGCCAACACGCCGTCCAGCGCTCTGGGCTCTACGCGCGACAAGCCCGATGTGGCCTATTGCAAAGAGATCTTCAAGGTGCTGCAGGCACACCAGATCGAGCATTTTTTCTACATTGGCGGCAATGATTCTTCAGACACGGTGCGCATCGTGAGCCTGGAGGCGCAAAAAGCGGGTTACCCACTGCGCAGCATCCACATTCCCAAGACAATTGACAACGATCTGGTCGGCAATGACCACACGCCGGGCTTTCCGTCCGCGGCGCGTTTTGTGGCGCAGGCTTTTGCAGGCGCTAATCTGGACAACGCGGCCCTGCCTGGCGTCTATGTGGGCGTGGTGATGGGGCGCCACGCAGGTTTTTTGACAGCAGCATCGGCTCTGGGCAAAAAGTTTCCGGAAGACGGCCCCCACCTGATCTACCTGCCCGAGCGTACCTTTGTGCTGGAAACATTCCTGGCTGATGTGAAAGCCACCTATGAGCGCTATGGCCGATGTGTGATAGCCGTATCAGAGGGCATTCACGATGCCAGCGGCACGCCGGTGCTGAGTCTGCTCGCCAAGGAGCTGGAGCACGACGCGCATGGCAACGTGCAGCTGTCCGGCACGGGCGCGCTGGCCGATTTGCTGTGTGAAGAGATCAAGTCCAAACTCGGCATCAAACGCGTGCGGGGTGATACCTTTGGCTACCTGCAACGCTCGTTCATCGGCTGCGTGTCGGATGTAGACCAGCGCGAAGCGCGCGAGGTGGGCGAAAAAGCCGTGCAGTTTGCCATGTGGGGTCAACGCGATGGTTCCGTCGCCATCAAACGCACGGGGTTCTATTCGGTGGATTACGAGCTGCTGCCGCTGGAAGCCGTGGCGGGCAAAACGCGTGTGATGGAGGACGAATTCATCACCGCCAGCGGCACCGATGTGACCGATGCCTTCCGGTTGTACCTGCGTCCGCTACTGGGTTCAGGCATGCCGGACGCGTTCCGGCTGCGCCACCACCCGGTGGCTAAAGTGCTTAACCTCAAGAAATAGACCCGGTTAAACGGCGCTTTTCGTCGCGTCAAGCAATCGGCCCCTCAGTAAAGTGCTGAGAGGGCTGATTGTGGCCTAAGGAGCTGCCGTGAACGTTTTACAAAATCTCAAAATTGGGGCCCGCCTGGGTCTGGCATTCGGGTTGGTGCTGGTCATCACAGCGCTCATCAGCGGCATGGCCATCTGGCGCCTAAATACCCTAAAAGTCGCCAGTGAAGATCTGGCCACAATAGAGCTGGAGCGCAACTCCCTGGCCCAAAGCTGGACTGCCAATATCAACCTGAACTGGGTCCGCACATCGGCTGCACTGCACGCCGCTGATTTGGCAGAAGTCGCCGTTCTTCAGAAAGACATGAGCGAGACATCCAAATCCATCAGTGAATCCCAGAAACGCATGGTGACACTGATTCAGGACGAAAAGGGCAAGGAGTTGATGGCCGACATTGCCAAAAAGCGTGAACTCTACAGTGGCCCGCGTGCTGAATTGTTGAAACGCAAGCTCGCTGGTGACAACGTTTCTGCGGATGCTGACCGCAGCTTGAAGCCTTTGGCGCAAGACTATCTCAAGGCCATGGATAACCTTGAGAAAAACATGAACGAACGGCTTGCGCAGAGCCAGACCCTGGCTGCGTCGATTGCGCGTACCAGCCAGATGATCATTGGTAGCGGTGCCATTCTGGCTGCCGTGCTGGGCCTGCTGTTCGCCTGGTTGGCCACCCGTTCGATCACCGTGCCCCTGCAGCGCGCAGTAGCTTCAGCCGAATCCATTCGGCAAGGCGATTTGTCTGCCCGCCTGGAGGTCTCAGGCCACGACGAGACTGGGCAATTGCTGCGCGCCCTGTCGGACATGAAAGACAACCTTGCGCGTATCGTGGGTGATGTTCGACTGGGCTCTGAAGGCGTCTCCACGGCTAGCGCCGAGATTGCCCAGGGCAACCACGACCTCTCTGCCCGCACGGAACAACAAGCCAGCGCACTCGAAGAAACAGCTGCCTCCATGGAAGAACTCAGCGCTACCGTCAAACAAAACGCCGACAGCGCGCGCCAGGCCAACCAGCTGGCCATGAGCGCCAGTACCGTGGCCATCAAAGGCGGAGAAGTGGTGGGTCAGGTCGTGGAGACCATGAAAGGCATCAACGACAGCTCCAGAAAGATTGCCGACATCATCAGC
>JAKQJK010000017.1 GCA_029561195.1 Pseudomonadota bacterium | reverse complement strand
TGACCCTCAAGGCCGCCTGGATGATGGACACCGTGGGCAACAAGGTTGCCAAAACCGAGATCGCCATGATCAAAGTGGTGGCACCCTCCATGGCCTGCGAGGTGATCGACTGGGCCATGCAGGTTCATGGTGGTGGCGGCGTGAGTGGCGACTTTCCGCTGGCCTCAGCCTACGCCAATGCCCGCACGCTGCGCTTTGCCGACGGCCCGGATGAGGTGCATCGCAACTCCATCGCCAAACTGGAGCTGGGCAAGTACGCCGCCAACCCGCGCGAGGTGGAGATGCCCATCACGCGTGGTTGCTGATCAGCAGCGGCATCGGGACAGCTATGCGTAGATGCTATATTATTTATAGCTATTCACGCACAGTGGTCGAGGGCTAGAGGCCAGTTTTACTGTCATTTTCGAGGTTTTTCATGATCAAAGTCTATTCCTGGCCCACACCCAATGGCCACAAGATCCACATCATGCTGGAGGAGTGTGGTCTGCGTCTGGGCCGCGATTGGGAAGCCATTCCTGTGAACATCGGCGCCGGTGAACAGTTCACGCCCGAGTTCCTGAACATCAGCCCCAACAACAAAATACCGGCGTTGGTCGATCCCCACGGGCCCGACGGGAAACCCATCTCGCTGTTCGAGTCCGGGGCGATTTTGTTGTACCTCGCCGCTAAGACCGGCAAGTTCCTGCCCAAATCTGACCGGGCCAAATACGAGGTGCTGCAATGGCTGATGTTCCAGATGGGCGGCGTGGGACCGATGCTGGGGCAAACCCATCATTTCAGGCAATATGCGGTCGAAAAAATTGAATACGCCATCAACCGCTATACCAACGAAACCCGACGCCTCTATGGTGTGATGGACCGGCAGCTTGCCACCCACAAGTTCATTGCAGGTAATCAATACTCAATTGCCGATATCGCCATCTTCCCGTGGGTTCGCAGCTGGAAAAATCAGGGCATCGACTGGGCCGAGTTTCCGCACCTCAAAGCCTGGTTCGACGCCATTGG
>JAKQJK010000168.1 GCA_029561195.1 Pseudomonadota bacterium | reverse complement strand
GACTTTGCGGCCCGCCAGAGCATGATTGAACACAATTTGCGGTTGGTGGTGAGCATCGCGCGAACCTACATTGGGCGGGGCGTGCCGCTTCAGGACCTGATCGAAGAAGGCAATCTGGGGCTGATGCACGCCATCGACAAGTTCGAGCCCGAGCGCGGTTTCCGGTTTTCAACCTACTCCACCTGGTGGATTCGGCAGTATGTTGATCGAGCCCTGATTGATCAGGGCCGCGTTGTTCGGCTGCCGGTCAATGTGGTGCGGGAGTTGCAGCAGGTTTTGCGTGCGCAACGTGCGCTGGAGAACGACGTGGCGCTGATGACCAGCCGGCCTGAAGGCCCGCGAGCAGAAGACATTGCCGCGCTGTTGGGCCGTGATGTGCACGTGGTGGCTGATCTTCTGGCGATGGCGGAGGCGCCAAAGTCACTGGATGCTTCCCTTGATCGCCAGGGTGACCAGCACACGCTGGGTGATGCGCTCATTGATACGCTGGCAGTAGACGCCGGCAGCGCCTGCCAAGCGCATGAAGTCGAACACCTATTGCAGGACTGGATCGACACCTTGTCCCCGCGCGAGAAGGAAGTGCTGGAGGGGCGTTTCGGTTTACATGATCGCGAGCCTGAAACGCTGGACGTGCTCAGCCTGCGGCTGGACCTGACCCGCGAACGTGTCCGGCAAATCCAGAATGAGGCGCTGCACAAACTGCAGCGGTATCTGGCGCGCCGCGGCATTTCGCGTGAGGCGCTTCTGTGAGGTGCTTAAGTGACGTGCTTTTGTGAGGCTCTTTTTTAAGCGACCACTCTGCTGCTAAAGTGCAGGTCATGAGCTGGCCTGTCCTTGTATTTGACATTGAATCCATTCCCGATATCGCGGGCCTGCGGGCGTTGCGTGATGTGCCTGCGGACGCGTCCGACGCTCAGGTTTATGAAGCGTGGGTGCAGGAGCGAAAAGCCGAAGGCAAAAGCGACTTCATGCCGCTACACCTGCAGCGTATTCTGGTCATTAGCGCCGTGTTTCGCAATGCCGAGGGCCTGCGCATTCACTCATTTGTGGACAAAGACGACGCCAGTGAAGGCAAAGTCATTCAGACTTTTTTCAACACGCTTGAAAAGCACACGCCCCAATTGGTGAGCTGGAACGGTGGCGGGTTTGACTTGCCAGTGCTGCACTACCGGGGCCTCAAACACGGCGTAGTGGCGGACCGGTATTGGGACATGGGCGAGGACGACCGCGAGTTCAAGTGGAATAACTACATCAGCCGATACCACATGCGCCATCTTGATCTGATGGATTTGCTGGCGATGTACCAGCCCAAGAACAACGCACCGCTTGACGCCATGGCCAAGCTCTGCGGATTCCCTGGCAAGCTGGGCATGGATGGCTCACAGGTTTATCCGCAATACCTGGACGGCAAGCTCGACGACATTCGTCGCTACTGCGAAACCGACGTGATGAACACCTATCTGGTGTACTGCCGCTTCCAGAAAATGCGTGGCGGCTTGCTGGAGATGGAGTATGACCAGGAAATCGCTATGGTGAAAGAAACACTAGGCAATCTGGCCCCCAACGAGCCGCATTGGGACGAGTATTTGAAGGCCTGGGTCTGAACTGCCCGGGCTTGCGTCATGTCCTGAGACAATTCAGGTATGACAGAAGAAATAACAACCAAAAAAGATTACTCCACCGATTGGCTGACTGTAGAGTCGCTCGACATCGAGGCGCAGGGCATCGCCCACAAACCCGATGGCAAAGTGGTATTCATTGAAGGGGCGTTGCCGTTTGAAGTGGTCACTGCCAACGTCAACCGCAAGAAAGCCAGCTTCGAGAAAGCCACATTAACCACGATTCACCGCGAGTCCTCACAGCGGGTCAAACCAGGTTGTCCCCACTTCGGCCTGCACGAAGGTGCCTGTGGTGGCTGCAAAATGCAACACCTGCACGTGGGCGCCCAGGTGGCAGTCAAACAGCGTGTGCTGGAAGACAACCTGTGGCACTTGGGCAAAGTCAAGCCTGACAACATCCTGCGGCCGATTGAAGGCCCGGCCTGGGGCTATCGCTACCGGGCACGATTGTCCGTACGCCACGTGCACAAGAAGGGCACGGTGCTGGTGGGTTTTCACGAACGCAAGAGCCGGTATGTAGCTGATATGAAAGTGTGTCACGTGCTGCCGCCGTCGGTGAGCGCCATGCTGATGCCGATCCGTGACCTCATCGCATCCATGGACGCGATTGAAACGATCCCGCAAATCGAACTGGCTGTCGGCGACATGGGCGGCAACGATGTCATTGCGCTGGTGCTGCGGCATCTGGAGCCATTGAGCAAAGGGGACCTCATCAGGCTGCGTGCGTTCGCTGTGCAGCAGGGCGGCACGCAAGAGGGCAACAGGTTTGTGGTTCAGTGGTGGTTGCAGGCCAAAGGTCCGGAAACCGTCAAGCTGCTGGATGAGCCTGGGCCCGGCACGGCTTCAGACGTGCAACTGGCCTATGCCTTGCCCGAATTCGGCATCACCATGCCGTTCAAACCCACTGACTTCACGCAGGTCAACCCGCATATCAACCGTGTTTTGGTAAGCCGTGCTCTACGTTTGCTGGACACGAAGAAAACGGAGCGGGTCATCGACTGGTTTTGTGGTTTGGGTAATTTCACACTGCCCATTGCCACGCAGGCCAGTTCAGTGCTGGGCATTGAGGGTAGTGATGCGCTGGTGGCTCGTTCACGTCAAAATTACAAACAGAATAAGGCCTCAGCCCCCGTCCAAAGTGCGCTGGCAGCTACTGAATTTATATCGAGAAACCTGTTTGAGATGACACCCGAGGTGTTGATGCAGGACGGCGCCGCCGACAAATGGCTCGTAGATCCACCGCGCGAGGGCGCGTTTTCGCTGGTAAAGGCGCTGGCTGATCTGCACCGGGGCCATGTGGGCGCCGAGGTGCTGGAAGGCGGTGCGGTGAGCGAAGGCGTTGCCCCCCGAAAGCTGGAGCGGGGTAGCTGGACATTTCCCAGCCGGATTGTTTATGTGAGCTGCAATCCAGCAACGCTGGCGCGAGATGCCGGGTTGCTGGTGCATCAGGCCGGTTATCGCTGCGTGGCAGCCGGGGTCATCAACATGTTTCCACACACGGCGCATGTGGAAAGCATGGCTGTTTTCGAGCGGGTGGTTTCAGCCTAGTGGCCGTCTGATTTTTGCGCCACTTTGACGCCGGATTTGCTCTTGACCGTGTCGGCTTTTGAGTGGGCGTCCGGTGCCGGCTTGTCCTTGGCGCCAGACTTTGCTTTGGATTCAGTTACAACTTCCTCTTCTTCAGCCGCGTCCTCGGCCTTGGCAGCCTGAGGCGCAACGCCCTCCAGCTTGTTGTCGCGCATGTACTGGTCCATCTCTTTCCAGCCTTCAAACACGGCAGTCTTGAGCGCTTTTTCGTTGAGCATGTAGCAATCTTCGATGCCGCGCAGGGCATGCCGACAGGCGCTGCCGATAGCTTTACCGTCCGCCAGACGCGCCGCGATTTTCGGATCCGGTCCCATGCCAGGAATCTCACAACCCGCCAGCAACAAGGCGGCACCCAGGGTCGTCAACCGCAGAAAGTGAAGAGGGGAGGAGGGGCGCATGTCAGGTTTATCGGCTGTACTGACACTTTATTGAGACCATGAGCTAGCAAGACCAAAAAAAGAGGCCCGAATGGGCCTCTTTTTTGGATACGGGATAGTCTGGCTGATCAGTCGCGCTCGCCGCCAGCGATACCCAGCAGTGCCAGAAGGCTCTGGAATACGTTGAAAGCACTCAGATACAGACCCAGGGTGGCGCTGATGTAGTTGGTCTCCCCGCCATCAACGATGCGTTTAAGGTCGTACAGCATGAAGGCGCTGAACACACCGATTGCCATGACCGAGATGGCCATCATTCCAGCGGTGGAGCCGACAAAAACGTTGATGATGCCGCCGATCATGATGGCCAATGCGCCCACCATCAGCCACTTGCCCATGCCGGATAGGTCGCGCTTGATGACGCTGGACAGGCTGGCCATTACGAAGAAGATACCTGCCGTGCCGCCAAACGCGGTCATGATCAGTTCGGAGCCGTTCTTGAAGCCCAGCACCATCGAGATCATGCGCGACAGCATCAAACCCATGAAGAAAGTGAAAGCCAGCAGAACGGGCACACCCGCGGCCGAGTTTTTGGTCTTTTCGATTGCATACATGAAGCCAAAAGCGCCACCGAGGAAAACGATCAGGCCCAAGCCACCCGTCAGGGAGGCGGTGATGCCCGTGGTCACGCCCAGCCAGGCGCCTAGCACCGTGGGCAGCATGCTCAGCGCGAGCAGCCAATACGTGTTGCGCAACACCTTGTTGCGCTGCTCGGCGGATACGCCGTAACCAAGGCCTGCGCCCTGGTCAATTGTTTGTACGCGGTCATTCATGTGTTGGACTCCTGTAAATACCTGTATCAGGCATATGGGGCGGATTCTAGGGCAATTCAAGGTGCGGGCCCGAAAGCCCCCGTGGCAGATTACCTACATTTTCTGCGGGTACTTTTGCTATTTCGTGCGGGTTAACGGGGCGTACAAGCCGTTATGCTCGGGGAAACCCATTTTTCAACCTGCATTTCCAAATACCGTATATCGGTTCCAACCCATGAAAAACAAACCTGTACTCGAACTGGCAGACGTCAAAGCCATTGCGGCCGCTGCAGAAGCTGAAGCTCTGAAAAACAATTGGGCCGTGTCCATCGCCATCGTGGACGACGGGGGCCATTTGCTGCATTTCCAGCGCATGGACGGTGCCGCCGCCATTTCTTCCCACATCGCGCCAGCCAAGGCCCATACGGCAGCCATGGGGCGCCGCGAGAGCAAGGTTTACGAGGACATCATCAACGGGGGCCGTTACTCGTTCCTGAGCGTGCCGAATGTTCAAGGCATGCTTGAAGGTGGCGTGCCGATCATGAAGGACGGGCAATGCCTGGGCGCCGTAGGTGTGAGTGGCGTGAAGTCAACGGAAGATGCGCAGATCGGCAAGGCGGGTATTGCCGCCCTCGGACTGTAATTAGTGTCGCGTGAACTATCTGATTTGCTATAAAAATAGTAGCTACTCGCGGATATTTCATGTGGGCTAAGGCCCTATTTTGAAAAAAAAGTGCCTGGCTGGACGCTTTGATGGTCTGGCTGGCACAAAGCGGCCCAAGAAGCGTATTCCGCCACCCTGGCCGCACCACGAAGAAATCTATTTGGTCAGGATCAGTTTGCCCAGCCGGGTAGCCTGAAGCCGGTAGACCAAGCCGTTGTGATGGATTGCCACGCTTTTCTGCCCTCGCAGCAGGCTTTCGCTCAGTACTGTGCTTGCCGCATCCCGGGCAATGTCGCGTCTTTCAGGCTCCGAAACATGGTTTGAGCGGGGCGGCTCAGCGGGCACCGCGGTGGTCATGGCGTTTTGGGTTCGGTTACGAAGCCGATTTTCTTCACCCCGGCGACCTGCGCTGCTGCCATGGCCTGCGCCACGCGTTCATAACGCACGTCTTTGTCGCCGCGAATATGAAGTTCGGGTTGCGGTGTTTTGAGCGACTCAGTCTTCAGGCGAAAGGCGAGCGCAGCGTCATCAACCGCTTCATCGTTCCAGAAGTAGCTGCCGGAGGCATCCACACTCAGGCGGATCGTCGCTGGTTTGACTTCCTGCGCCTGATTCGAAGCACGTGGCAGGTCGATATTTACCGCGTGTTTCATCACCGGCACGGTGATGATGAAGATGATCAACAGCACCAGCATGACGTCCACCAGTGGCGTCATGTTGATCTCGTTCATCACCTCGTCGGGCTCGTCCTGGGTTCCAAAGGCCATGATGACTCCTTAGGCTTTCTTCATCGGCACAACCTTGCCTTCGCCCGTAGCACTTACACGTGCGCCGGTAACAAAGTAGGCGTGCAGGTCATGACCAAAGCGGTTGAGCTTGGTGATGATGGATTTGTTGCCACGCACCAGCGCGTTGTAGCCCAGCACAGCAGGAATTGCCACTGCTAGACCCAGCGCGGTCATGATCAGTGCCTCGCCAATTGGGCCGGCTACTTTGTCAATCGTGGCCTGGCCTGCCATGCCGATGCTCATCAGCGCGTGGTAGATGCCCCAGACGGTGCCGAACAGGCCCACAAACGGCGCAGTGGAGCCGACCGACGCCAGAATGGCCAGCCCGCTTTGCAGCCGGGCAGTGGTGTCGTCAATCGAATTGCGCAGGCAACGCGTCACCCAGTCACTCACGTCCAGTGTGTCATGTAACTGGGCTTTGGTATTGCGATGATGTGCTGTGGCTTCGCGCCCTTCTTCAGCCAGCAGGCGAAACGGGTTGCTGCGATCAGAGCCAAGCTTGATCAGGCCCTCCGCAAAGTCGGCGCAGTGCCAGAACGCTTCCGCGCCATTGGCAAGGTTCTTGAATTTGATAATGTCCAGCGCCTTGAGGACGATCACCATCCATGAAGCGAGCGACATGGCCAGCAGCAGCAGTGCGACGGTTTTGGTTACCCAGTCACCCTGAGTCCAGACGTTGACGAGGCCAAGTGGCGATTCCATTGAATACTCCAGGTAGAAATTATTTGAGATTGAACTTGACTGGTACGTCGTAAGGCATGGCAGTTGCCACGCCGTTGCGTTTTCCGGGCACGAAACGCCAATTCATGACAGCAGCGTAAGCGGCCTGATCCAGACGATCAAAGCCACTGGACTTCTTGATGTCTCCGTTTTGCGGTCGTCCATCAACGCCTACGAGAACATTAATGACCACCGTACCCTCTTCGCGCAGACGTTTGCTGATGGGCGGGTAAGCTGGCTTGGGGTTGTTAAGGTAGTCCGCATCACTGGACGGGAGTTCCAGTTTGGGTGG
>JAKQJK010000158.1 GCA_029561195.1 Pseudomonadota bacterium | reverse complement strand
GTGGGGTTTTTGGGCACATTGGCCAGACAGCAGGCGCTCGCCGCATAGCCTCACAAAGGCATGGACCTTTGCTGCAGAAGGGTCTGCCGGTAAAATCACGCCTCTCTGACATGCGCTCCCGGCCGGACCCGGCGGCGGCGTACGGGCTGTGACTGCGGCCCATCCATGGATCCATCATGCTTTACCCACAAGAATTCGACGTGATCGTTGTCGGCGGCGGCCATGCCGGTACCGAAGCTGCGCTCGCGTCTGCCCGCATGGGCTGCAAAACGCTGCTGCTCTCCCACAACATTGAAACGCTGGGGCAGATGAGTTGCAACCCGTCCATCGGTGGCATCGGCAAGGGCCATCTGGTGCGCGAGGTGGACGCGATGGGCGGCGCCATGGCGCTGGCGACCGATGAGTCGGGCATCCAGTTTCGTATTTTGAACGGCAGCAAGGGCCCGGCCGTGCGGGCGACCCGCGCGCAGGCGGACCGGGTTCTCTATAAAGCCGCCATCCGGCACCGGCTGGAAAACCAGCCCAATTTGTGGCTTTTCCAGCAGGCCGTGGACGACCTGATGGTCGAGGGCGACCGGGTGGTGGGCGCCGTGACCCAGGTGGGCGTAAAGTTTCGCAGCCGCACCGTGGTGCTGACGGCGGGCACGTTTCTGGACGGCAAGATCCATGTGGGGCTGAACAATTACTCGGCAGGCAGGGCGGGTGACCCGCCGGCGGTGAGCCTGTCGGCGCGGCTGAAAGAGCTGAAGCTGCCGCAGGGTCGGCTCAAGACTGGCACGCCACCGCGCATCGATGGCCGGACGATTGATTTCTCGAAGTGCACCGAGCAACCCGGGGACGGAATGCCCGGCGGCACGGGCGGCAGCATTCCGGTGTTCAGTTTCATGGGCCGGACCGACATGCACCCGGCGCAGATGCCGTGCTGGATCACCCATACCAACGAGCGCACACACGACATCATCCGCACCGGGTTTGACCGCAGCCCCATGTTCACTGGCAAGATTGAGGGCGTGGGCCCGCGGTATTGCCCCAGCGTGGAAGACAAGATCAACCGGTTTGCCGACAAGGAGAGTCACCAGATCTTTCTGGAGCCTGAAGGTCTGACCACGCACGAGTACTACCCCAACGGCATCTCGACCAGCCTGCCGTTTGACATTCAGTATGAGCTGGTGCGCTCGATGGCCGGGCTGGAAAACGCCCACATCCTGCGCCCCGGCTACGCCATCGAATACGACTACTTTGACCCGACGGGCCTGAAGAGCAACTTTGAGACGCGAGCCATCGGCGGGCTGTTTTTTGCCGGGCAGATCAATGGCACCACCGGTTACGAAGAGGCGGCGGCCCAGGGCCTGTTTGCCGGGGTGAATGCCGCGCTGCAAGCTGGCGCCAAAACGGCCTGGCAGTCTGACACCTGGGTGCCCGCGCGGGACCAGGCCTATCTGGGCGTGCTGGTTGACGACCTGATTGCCAAGGGCGTGACCGAGCCGTACCGCATGTTCACCAGCCGGGCCGAGTACCGGCTGCAACTGCGCGAAGACAACGCCGACATGCGCCTGACCGAAGTAGGACGACAACTGGGCCTGGTGGATGACGCCCGGTGGGACGCGTTCAGCCGCAAGCGGGACGCTGTTTCACGTGAAACAGAGCGCCTGCGGTCGATCTGGGTGAGCCCAAAAAACCTGGATGCGGCGGAAGCAGAGCGGGTTTTGGGCAAGGCCATCGACCATGAATACAGTCTGGCTGAGCTGTTGCGCCGGCCGGATGTGAGCTACGCGGGTCTGATGTCGCTGGATAGCGGCCGGTATGCGGTGGCCGATTTGGCTGCAGATGCAACCGCTACGGAAGTGGCGATTGTGGCGGAGCAGGTGGAGATTGCCGCCAAATACTCCGGCTACATCGACCGCCAGCGCGGCGAGATCGAGCGTGCCGCCCATTATGAAAACCTGAAACTGCCTGCTGATCTGGACTACATGCAGGTCACGGCGCTGTCGATCGAGGCACGCCAAAAGCTGGCCCGCCACCGGCCCGAGACTTTGGGGCTGGCGTCGCGCATATCCGGCATCACGCCGGCCAGCATCTCGTTGCTGATGGTTCACCTCAAAAAGGGTGGCCTGCGTGGCTTCGGAACGCTGAGTTCATGAGTTCGGTACAGTCCCTGGCAGTGCCCCAATCGGCCCGTCAGACATTGGAGCGGGTGGCCCCATCGGTAGGCGTTTCTCTGACCCCAGTCCAGATCGATGCGTTGCTGGCCTATCTGGAGCTGATCCAGAAATGGAACAAGGTCTACAACTTGACGGCAGTGCGCGACCCGGCCGAGATGCTGACGCACCACCTTCTGGACAGTCTGGCGGTAATTACTCCATTGCGGTTGCGGCTGGCCGGGGTGGAAGAAAATCTCGAAGTGAAATCTGCCGAGGTGAAGCCCCGCGTAACCCGCTTGCTCGATGTGGGTTCGGGGGCGGGACTGCCTGGAATCGTTATCGCCATCTGCTGCCCGGAGATCCAGGTGGACTGCGTGGACACGGTCGCCAAAAAGGCCGCTTTCATCCAGCAAGTGGCAGTAACCCTCAAACTGCCAAACCTGCGCGGCCTGCACGCTCGGGTGGAAAACCTGACTGAACCGTACGACGTCATCAGCTCCCGTGCTTTTGCATCTCTGGTCGATTTCACGAACTGGTCTGAAAAGGCGTTGGCGGCGGAGGGGGTCTGGATGGCCATGAAGGGCAAACACCCGGCTGACGAGCTGGCCGTTTTGCCGTCTTCGGTGGAAGTGTTTCACGTGGAACAGTTGGTTGTGCCGGGGCTGGATGCGGAGCGGTGCATTGTGTGGATGGGTCGGCGGGCTGGCGTTTAGCTCCCAATTGAACTTCCTGGGTTGCTTGGCTTTATAGAGAGATCAGGCGGGCGCGGTTCTCTGCTCGTTCATGTACCCAGGCCTTCGGCCCCATCCCTGCTTCGCTGCGGGCTCAGCACGGGGTTCCAAGTTGCCCCAGCCAAAACGTAACGTAAACTCACTCCCTCACCCCCAGACAAACCAGAAAGAAATTCCCATGTTTGGCATCGTCGACTACGGCGCATTCGTCGTCGCATTCATCATCCTGCTGTTCATCCCCGGTCCGGGCAATCTGGCCATCATCACGTCCACCACCAAGGGCGGGTTGAAGGGTGGGCTGGCGGCTACATTGGGGTTGATGGCGGGCGACCAGGTGCTGATGTGGTTGGCGGTGGCCGGTGTGGCGGCGGTTTTGGCTGCTTACCCGACGGCCTTTCATGCGGTGCAGTGGCTGGGCGCGGCTTATCTGGCGTGGCTGGGGTTTCAGATGCTGGTCGCCAAGCCCGGCGCGGCGCCGATCATCAACATCAAGCCACACCATTATTTCCAGCAGGCGCTGACCATCACGGTGCTGAACCCCAAGGCCATTGTTTTCTACATGGCATTTTTCCCGCTGTTTATTGATCCGCTCCAGCATCTGGGCATGGTGACTTTCGGGGTGATGGCGCTCACTGTCGCGGTGCTGGCCTTTATCTATTGTTTTGCGGTAGTGTTGTTGACCCACTTTCTGGCTGAGCGCTTGCGCGCGAACCCGGTTATTTCCAACACGCTGCAAAAACTGGCCGGAATCTTCCTGATCGGCTTTGGCGTCAAACTGGCGCTGTCGCGCTGAACCCGGTAACAAACCAGTGGCAAAAATATTCTGTGTCGCCAACCAAAAGGGCGGGGTTGGCAAAACCACCACGACGGTGA
The DNA here is from genome assembly GCA_029561195.1 of Pseudomonadota bacterium. Taxonomy (GTDB): domain Bacteria; phylum Pseudomonadota; class Gammaproteobacteria; order Burkholderiales; family Burkholderiaceae_C; genus Egaibacter. The sequence goes on along the minus strand of JAKQJK010000158.1, from coordinate 35,851 downwards.
ATCTGGCGGCGGGCCTGGCGAAAGTCGGCCAGCGCGTTCTGATGATTGACCTGGACCCGCAGGGCAACGCCACCATGGGCTCCGGCGTGGACAAGCGCACGCTGGAGATGACCGTTTACGACGTGTTGCTGGAGTCTGCCACTGTGGCCGAAGCCCGCGTCAAAAGCGCCAAACTGGTGGAGGCGGGCTGCTCTTACGATGTGCTGGGCGCCAGCCGCGAACTGGCCGGGGCCGAGGTTGAACTGGTGGGTCTAGAGCGCAGGGAGAAACGGCTGAAGACCGCGCTGGCCGCCGTGGAAAAAGACTACGACTTCATCCTGATCGATTGCCCGCCGAGCCTGTCGATGCTCACGCTCAATGGCCTGTGCTGCGCGCACGGCGTGATCGTGCCCATGCAGTGCGAATACTTCGCGCTGGAAGGCCTGACCGATCTGGTCAACACCATCAAGCAGGTGCACGCCAACCTGAACAAGGACCTGGCCATCATTGGTCTGTTGCGCGTGATGTTTGACCCCCGCATCACGCTGCAGCAGCAGGTCAGTGAACAGCTCAAGACCCACTTTGGCGATAAGGTGTTCAACACAGTGATTCCGCGCAATGTGCGCCTGGCCGAGGCGCCCAGCTACGGTTTGCCGGGCGTGGTGTTCGATCCGTCGTCTCGCGGCGCCCAAGCGTTCGTAACGTTTGCCTATGAAATGGTGGAACGCATCGACAAGATGTAGCTACTGTTGAGTCCGGGCCCCGTCCGTATGAAAACGGCCTATTTCAAGCTCAAAATAGCCTCTAAACCCCATCCAATATGCGTGAGTAGCTATAAATATCATAGTAAATGAGTTCTTCAACAACAATTCTCCTGTTACCTGGTTGGCAAAATTCTGGCCCCCGCCATTGGCAAAGCATGTGGGAGCGCGAGCACGGCTACACACGCGTGGACCAGCATGAGTGGATGCGTCCCCGGCGTGGCGACTGGATCGCCCGTCTGGAAGAGGTGCTGCTTACCCAGACCGGGCCTGCCGTGCTGGTTGCGCACAGTCTGGGCTGTCATCTGGTGAGCGCCTGGGCGGCGCATTCCAGCAACACGCACCTGGTCAAGTGTGCTTTTCTGGTGGCACCCGCCGACGTCGAGCGCGACGAAATGCGTTCGGTTTTACCCAGCTGGTCGCCGATCAGCACGCAGGCGCTGCCGTTCAAGAGTTTGTTGCTGGCCAGCCAGAACGACCCGTATTGCAGCTTCGAGCGTTCGCAAGCGCTGGGCTCCGCCTGGGGTTCGGCGTTCGTCGACTGCGGCCGAAGCGGCCATATCAATGCCGAGGCCGGACTGGACGTCTGGCCCCAGGGCCATGCCGCGCTGCAACAACTGCTGCAATCCACCTAGAACAACGAGGACACTCACCACATGGTTACCAAGAAACCCAAGGGCCTGGGCCGCGGACTGGAGGCTTTGCTCGGCCCCACGGTGGACGACAACGCCAATGGCAACAACAACGGCTCGGCCAGCAACCCGGGCTTGCCCGCGTCGCTGTTGTTGGGTGACATGGTGCCCGGCCAATACCAGCCCCGCACCCGAATGGATGAGGGCGCGCTGTATGAGCTGGCAGAGTCCATCAAGGCGCAAGGCATCATGCAGCCGATTCTGGTGCGGCGCCTGAACAGTGGTGCGAACAGCGGCAAATACGAAATCATCGCCGGTGAGCGCAGGTTCCGCGCGGCCCGCCTGGCCGGGCTGGACAGCGTGCCGGTGCTGGTGCGCGATGTGCCGGACGAGGCCGCCGCGGCGATGGCACTTATCGAGAATATTCAGCGCGAAGACCTCAACCCGCTGGAAGAAGCTCAAGGCCTGCAACGTCTTATCAAAGAGTTTGGGCTTACTCACGAATTGGCTGCGCAGGCCGTGGGGCGCTCGCGAAGTGCCGCCAGCAACCTGTTGCGACTGCTCAATCTGGCCGAGCCGGTGCAGACGATGCTGATGGCTGGCGACCTTGACATGGGCCATGCCCGCGCCCTGCTGGCACTGGACCGCGCGACCCAGATTACGGCAGCCACCCAGATAACAGCTCGAAAAATGTCGGTGCGTGAGGCCGAGAGCCTGGTGAAAAAGCTCAGTGCCGAATTCACGCTGACCTCAACCAAACCCAAAAAAGAGAAGTCGCGCGACCTAAAGCGCGTGGAAGAAGAGCTGTCGGATTTGCTGATGGCCGAGGTGGAAGTGCGAGTCAAAAAACGCGTCAAGCGCGCCGGCCGTATGGAAGAGATGGGGGAGCTGAGCATCCAGTTTGGTTCGCTTGACGAACTCAACGGCCTGATCGACAGACTCTCCAACGGCGCCTCGCGCTGATCCGTTATCCCACCGGTCGCCGTCGCCCATGGCTTTCCCCGGTCGATTGATCTGGCCCCTCCCCGCGCTACTGGCCTGGGGCAGTGCCTGGGGAGTTTTTCTGCTTCTGCAGATCGCGGGTTTGCCCAGCTTGGCTGCGTTGACCGTGGCCTGTCTGCTAGGTGTCGGTTTCAGCGTGCTGGGTGGCACCACGATGCGCCGGGTGATGATTGGCGTGGGGTTCCCGCTGTCGCTGGCCGTGTCGGGCATCGCTCAAGTGCCGGCCTGGGGCTGGTTGCTGCCACTGGCGTTGCTGCTGCTGATTTATCCACTGAATGCCTGGCGCGACGCGCCAGTGTTTCCCACACCCGCCAACGCGCTGCGCGACCTGGCCAAAAACGCTTCTCTATCTGATGGTGCGCTGGTTCTGGATGCGGGTTGCGGCCTGGGCGACGGGCTCAAGGCGCTTCGCCTCAGTTACCCTGCCGCACAGCTGCACGGGCTGGAGTGGAGCTGGCCGCTGCGCGCCGCCTGTGCGCTGCGCTGCCCGTGGGCGCGCGTGCGTCAGGGCGACATCTGGCGTGCTGACTGGAGCCCTTACGACATGGTCTATCTGTTCCAGCGGCCCGAGAGTATGGACCGCGCGGCCGGGAAGGCCAGAGCCCAGATGCGCCGCGGCGCCTGGCTGGTCAGCCTGGAGTTCGAAGTCAAAAGTATGGCGCCCAAAGCCCGGCTTGTCGCGCCCGACGGACGGCCTGTCTGGCTGTACCAGCTGCCCTGACAGCGGCCAAAAACCCGGTAACATGCCGTTCAAACAGCGAGCGCCATGACGCCATGAACGAACAACAACACGCACGGGGAAGAACGATTCTGATCGTCGACGACACGGCATCCCGCAGGGAAACTCTGGCCGCGCTGTTGCACCACCACTATCAGGTGGAGCAGGTTGGAGACGGCGCCATGGCTCTCAGCAAAGTGGCTTCCGGTAACCCGCCAGACCTGATTTTGCTGGATACCGACATGCCGGGCATGAGCGGCTTTGACGTCTGCCGAACTCTCAAAAGCAGCCTGGCAACACAGGGCATCCCGGTGATCTTTTTGCTGGCAACGGTCGATCCCGAGCACGAAGCGCGCTGCTTTGAATCGGGTGGTGCGGACTGCATTGCGCAGCCGTTTTACCCAGCAACGGTGCGCGCACGGGTCGAGACGCAGCTGGCGCTCAAGGCCAGTATGACCGCCGAAGCCGTCACCATTTTTGCGCTCACCTCGCTGGCCGAAACGCGGGACTCCGATACCGGCAACCATATTCTGCGCACACAGAATTATGTGAAAACACTGGCCCTGCGGCTGCAGCAAAACCCTAAATTCGCCCGGGTGCTGACCAACAACTACATCGCCACGCTGTACAAATCGGTGCCACTGTACGACATGGGCTCCATCGGCATTCCGGACCGGATCCTGCTCAAGCCCGGCAGCCTGACCACGACCGAGTTCGACCTGATGAAAACCCACACTACACTGGGCCGTGACGCGATTGAAAACGCCGAAAAAACACTCGGTGCCGGTGCCGCCTTCCTGGCCACCGCCAAGGAGATGGTGTATTCGCATCAGGAAAAGTGGGATGGTAGCGGTTACCCGCAAGGACTGACGGGCGAGCAGATCCCCGTGTCGGCCCGGTTGATGGCGATTGCCGATGTGTATGACGCACTCATCAGCCCGCGGGTCTACAAAGAGGGACTTCCCCACGACAAGGCGGTGCAGATCATTTTCCAGTCCCGCGCCAGCCACTTTGACCCCGACATGGTGGACGCCTTCATCGAAATCCAGGACGATTTTTATGCCGTGGCGCAACGCTATGCCGACACAGATGTGGATTTGCAGAAAAAGATCGAATATTTGGCAAATGCCATCGCCGAAAATCCCTGAGAATGTGGATCCGCGCTATTGCACAGCCATTGCGTGCCCAGAATTTATGCCGTGGCGTAAGCCGCTTTCACCCTGATTGAGGAATAAACATGTCTGCCCCATCACTACGTTCTCCCCGTTTTTCCCTGTCTGCAATGGCTGCTGCGCTGGTTGCGGTTGGCGCGCTGGCCTTGCCTCAGATGTCTCAGGCTCAGACCCTGGGCGGCGCCAGCGGACCTGCTGGAGACGCAACCAAGGTTGAAAAATGCGATGCGCCCAAAGGCACGCTGGCCGTGGTCGAACCGCAAGACGCGGTCTTGCAAGCGCTGCTGCGCATTGGCCTGCAGTCGCCGACCGGCATGATCCGCCTGATCGTCCAGCAGTCAAACTGCTTCCAGATCGTCGAGCGTGGTGCGGCGTTTCAGAACCTGATGCAGGAACGCGCACTGGCCGCTGACGGCCAGATGCAGGGCGGCCAGAACGTGGGCAAGGGCCAGATGGTTGCGGCTGATTTTGTGGTGACGCCCAGCGTGGTGTTCTCCAACCCCAATGCCGGTGGTGTGGGCGGTGGCCTGGCCGGGTTTGGTGGCGCACTAGGCCTGTTTGGCGCCATTGCCGGTGGCCTGAAATTCAAGGAAGCACAGACCTCGATGACCATGGCGGACACGCGCTCCGGCATTCAGGTGGCCGCCGCCGAGGGCAGCGCCCAAAAAACTGACTTCAACATCGGCGCGGTGTTGTTCGGGGCTGGCGGTGGTGCCGCGCTGGGTGGCTACACCAGCACGGCCGAGGGCAAGATTGTGTCCGCCTCGTTTCTGGACAACTGGAACAAGATTGTGCTGGCCATCCGTGACAACCCGTCGCTGATTCAAGCCAAGGGCAGTGCCGCCAGCCAGGCCAACGCGGCTGGTAGCGTGAAGGCCGGTGCGGGTAACGCGGGTGACGTGTACCTGCCCAAGATCGCCGGTGTCAAGGCCTACAAGACGGCTTCAGAAGGCGCAGTGGTCGCCACACTGGGCAAGACGGACGAAGTGATCTTCGACGGCGAAGAAAAAGACGGCTTCATGAAAGTCGAAACCGCCAAGGGCACCGCCTGGGTCAAGGCGCTGATGTTGCGCAAGCAGTAAGAAAACACTAACGGGGGCCAAGCGGGCCCAAATTGCTCATACTTGTGAGCCAAATTGGGCTCTAGCCCCCGTCAGTTATTTGTGAATAGCTATAAAAACTATAGCGAGAATATTTTCCCGGGGTTCATGATGTTCTTCGGGTCCAGTGCACGCTTAATGGTGCGCATCATGTCCACGGCGCCCACCCCCGCTTCCGTCACCAGAAAATCCATCTTGTGCAGGCCCACGCCGTGCTCGCCGGTGCAGGTGCCTTCCAGGCGCAGCGCACGCGCTACCAGCTGGTGATTCAGCCCCTCGGCCACTTCACGTTCTTCGGGCATATTCGGGTCCAGCAGATAACCAAAATGGAAGTTGCCATCGCCCACGTGGCCCACCAGAAAGTACGGAATGCCGCTGGCGTCTGCCTCGGCTACGGAGTCCAGCAGGCAGTCGGCCAGTTTGCTGATGGGTACACAGGTGTCGGTTGAAATCACACGGCAGCCGGGTTTGGACTGCACGGCGGCAAAGTAGGCGTTGTGCCGCGCGGTCCACAGCCTGGTGCGCTCTTCCGGGGTTTCGGCCCACTCGAATGCGTTGCCACCCAGGTCGCTGGCGAGTTCCTGCACGGTTTGCGCCTGCTCCTTTACGCTAGCCGGCGAGCCGTGGAATTCCATCAGCAGCATGGGCTCTTCGCGCAGGCCCAATTTGGCGTACGTGTTCACCATGCGCACGGTGTTTTTGTCGATCAGCTCCACACGCGCAATCGGCACGCCCAGCTGGATCACCTGAATCGTGGTGCGCACAGCCGCCTCAATGCTGGGGAACGAGCAGATCGCGGCGGACACGGCTTCAGGCAGCGGGTAAATCTTCAGCGTGATCTCGGTCATCACCCCCAGTGTGCCTTCGCTGCCGACCATCAGGCGCGTCAGGTCGTAGCCGGCGCTTGATTTTTTGGCACGGGTGCCGGTGCGGATCACCGAGCCGTCTGCCGTCACCACCTCCAGCGCCAGCACGTTTTCGCGCATAGTGCCGTAGCGCACGGCGTTGGTGCCGCTGGCGCGCGTGGCCGCCATGCCACCCAGCGATGCATCGGCACCGGGGTCAATCGGAAAAAACAGGCCGGTACTCTTGATCTCTTCATTGAGCTGCTTGCGCGTGACGCCGGGCTGCACGGTTACGGTCAAATCCTCGGCATTGATGCTCAGCACCTTGTTCATGCGGCTCACGTCGATGCTGATGCCGCCCTGCACGGCCAGCAAATGGCCCTCCAGCGACGAGCCCACACCAAAGGGGATCACGGGCACGTTGTGGTCACTGGCCAGCTTCACGGCGTCAGCCACGTCGCGGGTGGATTCCGCAAAAACCACCGCTGATGGCGGCGGCGCAGAGAAAGACGACTCATCCCGTCCGTGCTGCTCACGCACTACCAGCGCGGTGGAGCAGTTGGCGGCAAAGCGGGCCTTCAGGGCGTCGATCAGCACTTGCGGCGTGGCGCGCTGGTTAATTTCCGGGATCAGGTGGGCGGCTTGGGTGGGAGCGTTCATGAGGTTTCCGTGTTGGCACCATTTTGGACGTTTTACCGATGTCTTGCAAACGACCTGCATCTGACCTTGCAGCGGTCATAATACGGGCGCAACACGTACGCCAAGATTATGTGAGGGAGGACATTACGTTGAGAGTAGCCCTGCTTGAAGACGACCCGGATCACGCTGCCCAGACTGTTAACTCGTTGCAGACGGCCGGGCACAGCTGCGAAGTGTTTTCCCGTGGCGAGACCTTTTTGCGCGGGACGTTGCACGAAACTTTCGACGTGCTGGTGCTGGACTGGGGCCTTCCCGACATGTCCGGCGTCAAGGTGCTGGATGCCATTCGCCAGCGCCACGACAACATTCCCGTACTGTTTCTGACCAGTCGCGATGCTGAGCAGGACGTGGTTGATGCACTGAGCCATGGTGCAGATGATTTTCTGGTCAAACCAGCGCGACCTGCCGAGTTGCTGGCTAGGTTGACTGCGCTCAAGAGACGTGCTGACAGCGCTGGGGCAGTGGCTCAACCCCTGTCTGTGCCCCCGTTTGTATTTGATCCGGCCGCCAGCGCCGCCAAACTCAATGGCGAGCCGGTCGAGTTGACGCTGCGTCAATTCCAGCTGGCTGTGGTTTTATTCCGCAACGTTGGCCGTCTGCTGTCCCGCACTTATCTGCTCGAAGCTGTTTGGGGCCTGAACGCCCAGGTGCAAACCCGCACGCTGGATATTCACGTCAGCCAGCTGCGCAGTGCGTTGAAGCTGCCGGAGAACGGCTGGCGCATCACTTCTGTTTACGCGCATGGGTACCGTCTTGAACCACTGGGCTAGTTGCCAGGCCCAGCGCCTGTCATTACATGTGCTGCGCTGCTCTCTATTGCTTTCTGCTTCGCTGGTGCTGACCGTCCAGGCGGCTGAAGATCTCACGCTTTCGATTGCACCCGGCGACACGCTGATCGGGATCAGCCAGCGCTTTCTTCAGGATCCGCAGCGCTGGCCGGAGCTCAAGCGCTACAACCGCATCAACCAGGACCGGCGCCTGCAACCCGGCAGCAGCTTGCGCATTCCGTTGAAGTGGCTGCGCTGGTCCGAGCTGACTGCTGAGGTGGTCTTTGTGCAAGGCACTGTTCTGGTGGCTGGCAAACCGGTGGTTGCAGGCGCGCAACTCAAGGCCGGTGACAGTTTTGATACCGGCGCGTCAGGCTCGTTGACCTTGCGTGTGGCCGATGGGGCAATGGTGGTGTTTCCGCCCAACACACAGGCCAGTCTGGGTGTGTTGCGCGAGGTGGATGGCACCGCCGTGCGGGCTACCACAATTGAACTTCAGAAAGGTTCGGCGGACACCACCGTTGTACCGCTGAAAGACCCGGCCTCTAGTTTCGAGATCCGCACGCCGCGTGTGGTTACTGCGGTGCGTGGCACCCGCTTTCGGGTGGCGGCAGAGGGCGAGGCCAGCCGGCACGAGGTGTTGACTGGTGTCGTGGCTGTGGGTGAGGTCTTGCCAGCTGCTGGCGCACCGGGCAAGGCCACATTGAATGAAGCCCAGGGGTTGCGCGCAGAGGCCGGTCGCTTGGGTGCGGTGGTGTCACTGTTGCCCGCAGCTAATGTGTCTGCCTTGCCACAACGCGTCGAGCGCACCGCACAAAGTCTGACGGTTCCGCCGCTGGCTGGCGCTCTGGCCTGGCGCTGGCAGGTGGCGACAGATACCGCGTTTACACGACTGTTGCAGGACGAGCGCACCACCACCCCAACCTGGCTGCTGACCAGTTTGCCTGACGGTGACTACCATGTGCGGGTTCGTGCTGCGGACGCACAGGGGCTAGAGGGGCGCGAAGCCCAGGTGCCCCTTGCCATTCGCGCGCGGCCTGAGCCGCCCTTGTTGTTGTCGCCCTCACCGGGTGCCAGTGTGGCAGGCAGTGGCGAGCTTGCATGGACGGAATTGACCGGCGCGCCGCTGTATCAGGTCCAGGTGGCGCGCGACGTGCGCTTTGCCGACCTGGTGTTGGACCGTGCTGGCGTCAAGGGCAACCGGTTGCCGATGGATGCGGCCTGGGTGCCGGGCACTTACTACTGGCGTGTTGCCACGATGCGGCCTGATGGGGTCAAGGCACCCTTTGCCGAGGGCCCCCGGGGACCGTTTGCCGACGGTGCTTCGTTTACCTTGCTGCCACCTTCGGCCATGGTCCCACCTGAAGTGGGCGAGGGTGGCCTGAAGCTGGCGTGGTCGGGCCCAGCCGGGTTCAGCCATCGCGTGCAGGTATCGACCGATGTGAACTTTGCCACCACCGAATTTGACCAAGTGGTGGCGGGCTCACGTCTGGAATTGCCCACACCGAAATCGGGCACCTATTTCGTGCGGACCCAAGTGGTGCTGCCGGATGGCCGCCCGGGCACCTGGTCGTCCTCGCAGCGCTTTGAGGTGCCCTATAAGCACCCCTGGGGCCTGCTCCTGCTGATGGTTTTGTTGCCTTTGTTGTGACAACGCGGTGATGAAGCTGTGAAGAGAGCCACCGGCGGTCATTTACGCGAGTGGGCGCTCATCACGCTGTTGCTCGGCGCCGCACTGGTTGCCGCTGTGCGCTGGGGCTGGCTGGAGCGCGCCGATTTCTGGCTCTATGACACGAGCGTCACATGGTCAGGTCGTGCACCGTCAGCCGCCATCCTGATTCTTGCCATCGATGAAGACAGCCTGGCGCGTCAGGGTCGCTGGCCCTGGTCGCGTGGCTTGCTGGCAGATGCGATGGATCGCTTCACTGACGCGGGTGCAGGCCCCGTGCTGCTCGATGTTATTTTTTCAGAACCCCAGCTTGATGACCCTGGGGCAGACGCCCGGCTCGCCACGGCGCTGGCCCGGCATGGTCGTGTGGTGTTGCCTGTGTTCATGCCCAACACCGGTGACGTGGCGGTGCAACCCCTGCCCGTGCTGGCCGCCGCTGCGCATCTGGGCCATGCGCAAGCGCTGGTGGACCGTGATGGCGTGAGCCGACGCTACATGTCGGTAGAGGTGGCGGGCGGCATTGCTTACCCGCATGTAGCCCAGGTGCTGATGCAACTCTCGACCCCTTCATCCAAATCGGTTGCCGGGCCGATCACCAAGCAGGTTGCAAAGCCCGCTGCCGCATTATCGGAAGCACGCCTGGTTCCTTTCGCCGGGCCACCCGGACATTTCACCCGCCGATCACTTGCCGACTTGCTGGATGGTCGTATCCCTGCGCAGGAACTCACGGGTCGCGTCATCCTGCTTGGCGCCACGGCCACCGGACTGGGCGATAACCTGGTCACGCCGCTGGCAGGCAGTAACGGCACCATGCCTGGTGTCGAGTTCGTAGCCAACGTGCTGGATGGTCTGAACACAGGGCGCTCACCCCGGCCAGTGGATGGCTGGGTGCGCATGACCCTGTCCATCGTGATGTTGATGAGCCTGATGGCGGTGCTGGTGGTTACCACGCCACAAGCCTCATTGTGGGCCACCATCGCGGCGTGCGCCTGTGCAGCGCTCGGTGCCGTGGGGGCTTTGAAGGTTTGGGGATTATGGTGGGCACCTGCGGCGCCTATCGTTGCGATGGCATTGGCATATCCCTTGTGGAGCTGGCGTCGTCTGGAGGCCAGCCTGAGCGCCATGACCCGCGAGACCGGCCGCATTGCTGCCCTGGCACAGCCCGGGCACGGGGTAGCTACCTCGATGGACGCCGGCAGCTTTTTTGATCCAGTTGAAAGCCGCATTGCGGCCATTACCCGTGCGGTAGACCAGATTGCGACGGCACTGGCCACCGACAGCAACACACCTGAGGCCCACCAACACCGCGAAGACATGATGCGCCACCTGGCCCATGACCTGCGCTCACCACTGGTATCTCTGCGTTCACTGGCGGCCAATTTGCCGGTAGACCGGCGCGCCGATAACGCGGCCATGCTCAACCGCATCGATGAATGTGCCCGCCGCGCGCTGGATCTATCTGAGCAGTTTTTGCTTATGGGCCGCGCCGAGGCGCTGGACCCTGCATTTTTTGGCGAGGTGGATCTGGTGCAAATCCTCCACCAGAGCGCAGACGACCTGTTTGAAGATGCCCGCAGCGCCGGCAGCCGGGTAGAGCGCCGTTGCACGCTGGACGTGGCCGTGGTGCGTGGCGACGCCCGACTGTTGCATCGCACGCTGCTCAACCTGGGGTGGAACGCCCTGCGCCATGGCCCGCGCGGCCGCCCTATCACTTTGTCACTGGAAGAGTCTGTTGCGGGTTACGCGCTGACCGTTCATGACGAGGGCACTGGCTTTGAATCCGAGTCGCTGGCGCATCTGAGCCAGCGCTACGCGCAGGCCAAGTCCACCACCACAGGGCATGGTCTGGGCCTGGCGCTGGCCCGGCTGGTGGCTGAAAAGCACGAAGCTACGCTGTCGGCAGAACACCCGCTTGAAGGCGGCTTCAACATGGTCTTCCGGCTAGCGCGACAAACCGTATCAAGAAGCCTGTAACAGCGATTTGCCATGTGCAGGCGACGGCCACAATCCACGCGGGCGCAGCAGCATAACGATGATCATGGCCAGTGCAATTAGCTGCTGGCGCACGGTGCCGGCATCGAAGCGGCCGTCAGTCATCGCCTGAAGGGGGCCGACGACATAACGAAGCGCCTCCGGTAAAGCAGTCAGCAGCACGGCGCCCAGGATCACCCCCGGGATATGACCAATACCGCCAAATACCACCATGGCCACAATCAACACCGACTCCTGCAGACTGAAGGCTTCTGGCGACACAAAGCCCTGAAAGGCACCAAACAGAGCCCCCGCGACACCGCCAAAACTGGCGCCAATAGCGAAAGCAAGTAACTTCATGTTGCGCGTGTTGATGCCCATAGCCTCTGCTGCTATCTCGTCGTCGCGAATAGCCATCCATGCGCGACCAATGCGGGAGTCCTGCAGGCGATAGCAGATCGTCACTGCAAATGCCGCCAGCATCAGAAACAGGTAGTAGTAAAGGGTCACGGAGGCGATCTCGTAGTTGCCAAAAGACAAACGCTTGCCAAGATCCAGACCGAAGAAGCTGATCGAAGCAATCGGACCCAGGCCTTTGGCACCGTTGGTGATATTGATCGGATGACCCAGGTTGTTGATCAATATCCGCACGATTTCCCCGAAACCCAGTGTCACGATCGCTAGGTAGTCACCTCGCAGTTTCAGAGTGGGCGCACCCAGCAATGTCCCGAGGCATCCGGCCAGCAGGGCACCCAAGGGAAGCGTGACCCACCAGGGTGCGTCAAGACCGGCCGGGAATAGTGCGCTGATCCAGACGAAGTTGTCAGTCAGGTGCGACGAAGTCAGCAGGGCAATCATGTAGGCGCCCACGGCATAGAAGGCCACGTAGCCCAGGTCCAGCAGACCCGCATAACCCACCACAATATTCAAACCAAGCGCCATCATCACATACAGCAATGCTGTGTCGGCAATGCGAACCCAGTGGGTACCTAAACCCTGCAATAGCAGAGGCAGAAGCAAGACCAAGCCGATGCAGACACATTTGGCAATCCTGTTGTATCTATTCATGAGATTGGTGCTGCCATGCTCATGCTGAGTGTAACTACCATGGGTTCTATCCATCATCAGTTTGCCCGGAAGCTACCTTGCTTTTTGGCGCTTGCAGACACCGTGGGGAACACCCGTGGTGCAAATAATCCAGGAAAAGCGAGAATAGATGCTTTTACGGATCGAGCACCATGGGCAACCGCCTCACACAAATTGCCACTCGCACTGGCGACAACGGCACCACCGGCCTGGGCGACAACACCCGTGTCTCCAAAAACAGCCTGCGCGTGCACGCCATGGGCGACATCGACGAGTTGAACTCCAGTATCGGCGTGTTGCTGTGCGAAGACATGCCTGCTGGGGTGCGCACGCTGCTGGTGGAAATCCAGCACCAGCTGTTCAACCTGGGTGGCGAGTTGTCCATTCCCGGCTATGAGCTGCTCAAGCCCGAGGCCGTGCTGGCTCTGGACGAAGCCTTGGCCGAGCACAACGAACACCTGCCCCGCCTGCAGGAGTTCATCCTGCCAGCGGGCACCCGCGCTGCATCGCTCGCCCACGTGTGTCGCACCGTGGCCCGCCGAGCCGAGCGTGCCGTGGTTGCGCTGGAAGGTCAGGAAGCTCTTAAAGACACGCCGCGCCAGTATCTCAACCGCCTGAGCGATCTGCTGTTTGTGCTGGCCCGCGTGCTCAACCGCCACCGCACTGATGGCACCGTGGGTGATGATGTTTACTGGAAGAGCGAGCGCATGGCGCACGCCGCCGCAGAGTGAAGCGCCTGTAAAACGCGGGTTACTTCGCCAGCACCCACGCCGCGGTCTGGCTCACCACATCGCGCTCCAGCCCGTTGAAGCCGTGGTACGACGCAGCCTCACAGGGGTCGCCTTCATTGACGCCGCCCTTGAAGGAAAGCAGCTGCTTGCGCGGCGTGTTTACCAGCTTGTCCATCAGCAGCGGTACATCGTTGAAGCGGCAAAGCGAACAGCCATCCTGCTCGTGGTGCACCACCAGCACGGGTATGTGCAGCTTGTCCAGTGCCATCCCAGGCACCGGGCGCCCCAGGTTTTCACTGAGGATGGTTGACGTCAGCATCAAACCGTCCGGCCCGCTTGGCCCGACCAGCTCAATGGCCACATGGGCCGCAGACTGGGTGCCACGGCTGGTGCCCACCAGCCACACCGGCACGTTGGCCTGCGCGCGCAGCCAGCCGATGGCCGCCTTGATGTCGGCCACATGTTCGGGTGTTTGGCGAAAGTTGGAGAGAAACGGCGGGCCTCGCCGGTCAGACGGTGCGTCCAACACCGCCACGGTCAAACCCTGCCGGGCAAACAGATTGCGCGTGCGTACCAGGAAGTTTCCCTTGCCCCACAACATCGAGCCATCGGTCTGCACCTGAAGACCACCATGGCCGCCCGCCAGCAGGATGACGGCGCCCTTGGGGCTGGGTGGCGTCAGCACCAGCATCCGCTGGGTGATGCCGGGGCGCGACGCCACATCCACCACCTGCTGCACGGGCTGCGCCCGCGCCTGCAGCACCAGACCCATCCAGAACAAAAAAAGCCAGCTCGTGATGATCCTGCTACCCATGGCGCTTCTCCTGCTGTGTGTGTAGTTTCCCCCTCGCAACAGAAGAATACAGCGCCCCGCGGCCAGTCTGCAGGCGGGCAACATAGGGCCTGTCCGTTGCATGTTGGTGGAAATGGAGTGCTATGAATATGGGAGCTGCTGACGTATAACTGGCAGGGGCTGGAGGCCAATCTTCTTGAAGGAAGGGTTAGGCCGCACCCGAAGTACGCGAAAGACACCAGACGCCGAAGCCAAGCATCGGTATAAAGGTAAGGATCATTCCGATGGCCCGGGGAAGCCCCCAACCTTTGAGAACCAAGATGGCAGCATGCATTAGGCGACCGACAAGAAGTGACACACCGCCGGCCCAGAGCAACCACGCAGGGGCACCAGTTAGCTCTGACGCAGCCATTGCAAGGAGAACAATCGGAACAGTTTCAGTGTAGTTGCCGTGTGCCCGCATGCGACGCAGAAGCGTTTGGTCGCCCCCATCGAAGAACTGAACGCCTGTGCGTGCACGCCTGTAACCCACCATCACGGTGAGAGGAATCTGTAGCACTGCGAAAATTCCGATGAACAGGGCGGTGATCGGGATGCTGATCATGTTCGTTCCTTGAGATGAGCTGCGTTGAGTGCGGCCTAACGTCGAAGCTGCCCGGCACGCAGCAAGCGCCGCGAGGCGGCATCCTGCTTCTGCGTGTCCGCGCCGAGCGAAATGTTAAGTGACGTCATCGTGGCTCTGTCCAAATTACGTCTCGAATCTCCGAATCAGTCGCGAGGATTTGGCGAAGCGCGTCCGTGAGCTGTGTGAGTTGATGCGTCGCATCAATTCTTTTAAAGAACTTCTTTACGAGGGGAGTGCTTGGATCAGTAAAGCACAAGAACTGGTCATCGTCCCCGTTCTGGTGCCCGCAGCAAAGCGCAAGCCGAAAACCCTGGTTGGATATTGGGACATACCAACCCCAATCTTCCGCCGCCATCTCCTCAGTCTCAATGCCTTTCTCGGCCAGTTTATGAACCAGATATTCAGCGAGCCTTTTCCCCCAAAGCCCCGGATTTATCTCTTCCTCCTCGCCGTCGTAAGGTGGAAATTTCGATGAGCGAAACTCAACTTGTGTCTTCATGACGCGTAGTCACTAACTTTGATATATCGCGCAAAACTGCGGGATGACATGGCTTGTTGCGGGATAACGTGGCAACGAACAATTGAAATTTCTCATACGTTTCAGACGCTTACCTGTGTTGGCTGTTCAACTGTACAGGTATATTGAAATCGACAAAGTCGGTGTCGTATGCATGCCACTACACAACCTGTTTCAGGGACCGGTCTCGCCCCTCAGCCTGGCCACCCGACGTGGCCGCACAGTTCTGTCAAAGTACGCAGGTATGAGAGCCCCACCATGAACGATGACAACCACAACCGCGATGATAGCTATCAGATCGATATTCCCCCGTCATTCATGGCGCTGTACCTCGACGCCGGCCGCCAGAAGCCCAGCGCCCCGCGGGCGGTGGTTGCCGCCCGCTACGAGTTGTGTGAAGACCTGGCCAGCCTGCTCACCGAAACGGCGAAAAATATGCTGTTCAGCTTGGGCATCACCGAGCAGCAGGTGCTGGAGCGCTGCCAACGCGGCCTGGCCAGCGACGAGGAGGGCGCCGTGGTGAGCGAAGCCGAGGCGCAGTGGGTGACGCGGCGGCTGGCGGAGCTGCTGAATTGGCCCGCGCTCACGGGCGGCAATTAACTGGATGGGATTGCCGACATGTCCACCCACTTTGCGCCCCAGACGTGACCGTCAGGATCAACGAAGTCGCGACCATACATGAAGTCATAATCTTCAACGGGATTGATGTCGGCAGTTCCGCCGTTTTCGGAGGCCGATTTGTTCATTGCATCGACTTCTTCGCGTGAATTGCACGAGACGGTGAGCCCGACCTCGCTCGATGTTTTCGGCGGAATTGGGCGGTCGGTGAATCTCCGCCAACTTGCATGGGTCAGAAGCATGATGTTGATTGATTCGCTCCACACCATGAACGCCGCGGTATCGTCAGTGAACTGCGGATTGTTTACGAAGCCCAAGGCAGTGTAAAAAGCCACCGACGCTTTCAGATCGGCTACTGGCAGGCTGACGGTAATCGTTCGGGACATTGATGGTCTCCTGTTGGCTGGATATCAGGTGGTTAATTTAATGTATTCCGCCAGCCGTGGAAATGCAGCGTTCAGCTTTGCCCTTCTCCCGTCGCTGCAAAAAATAGTTACTCACGCATGTCCGACAATGGCTAGAGCCCTATTTCATGCTCAAAAAGAGCCGTTTCAGGACATTGATGACCTGATCCGCGGCCACAACAAGTTCACCGCCAGCCCACCCATCACCAGCGCCGCAGCCATCAGCTTCCAGCCCGGCAGCGGCTCGGCCAGCCACAGCGCAGAGGCACTCATGCCAAATACAGGAACCAGCAGCGCCATGGGCGTGATGGTGGCTGCCGGATGGCGCGCAAGCAGCCAACCCCACGCGGCGTAGCCAAAGAGCGTGTTGCCCCATGCCTGCCAGGCCACGGCACCCCAGGTCACGATGTCTGCGTTGCGAATCCCGGCCGACATGCTGTCCCATCCCTCCAGCGCAAGCGACAAGGCGAATAGCGGGGGCACGGCAAACGCGCTGGACCACACCACATAAGCCAGCATGTTGGTTGCCTGGCCCTGCTTGGCTGCGATGTTGCCACCAGCCCATGACAGCGCCGCCAGCAGCACCAGCGCCAAGCCCGGCAAGGTGGTCGAGCCATCGGTGTGCAGCCCGATGGTGGCAATACCCGCAGTAGCCAGCAGCAGGGCAAACCACTGGAAGGCCCGTACCCGCTCACCGGTGAGCCGCATGGATAACCCAATCGTGAAGAACACCTGCACCTGCACCACCAGCGAGGCGATCCCCGGAGAAATGTGACCGTTCATGGCCACGTAAAGAAGACCAAACTGGCCGACGCCGATCAACACACCATACAGCGCAAGATTGCCTAAATGGACAGCGGGCCGCGGTAAAAAGAAGATGGCTGGAACCAGCGCGAGCGTGAAACGCAGCGCCGCAAAAAGCAGTGGCGGCAGATGCCCCAACGCCACCTTGATGACAACAAAATTGGTTCCCCAGACGGCAATGACGGCCAGGGCCAGAAGGAAGTGACGTAGGGAAAGAGCGGCAGGCATAGGCGGATATTTTGTCAGTGCAACCGCCTGATGCCTGTCACCGCGGTGGTGGCACCCAGCATGGCCAAAACCACAACTGGCACCGCCAGCCCCGCCGTACCCCAAGCCGCAATCAGCCATGCAAACACCGGCGGCCCCAGTGTGGAGCCCAGATTTCCCAACTGTGCCAGCGCGCCATTGGCCCGCGCCTGCATGGCAGACGCCGCATTCAGGCTCGGAATCAGCGCATACGCGGCCCCGCCTGTCTGCCCCGCCAGATACATCAGCATAATGGCCGCTGGTGCGATGCCGATACCCAGCCCGAAGCAGCCCCAAAGCACCAGCCCGGCCAGCCCCACCCCCATGAATGACAGCCGCACCAGCAACACCGGTTTTACTACGTGCTGTGCCATCCACCCTGCCGAAAATGACCCGAAGATGCTGACCAACGGCAACACGATAGCCAGCCAGGGGCCATCCGGTCCGCCGTATTGTGGTAAAAACGTCATCAACGAAATCGCCATCAGCGTGTAAAAGAAAAAGCAGGCACCGGGCAATGCGGTGGTCCACTGCGCGTAAACCGTGAGGTGGTGCCGGGGCAGCGAAGCCAGTTGGGGCCAGCGTTTTTCAGCCGGTGTGTGCACGTCTGTGGGGACCAGCAGCAGCGCCACCAAAAACATCCCTGCCATGCCCACCGCATGCCAACGCAACAGACCGCTGACCTGAAAATGGTTCACCACCCACCCACCGGTAGCTGCCGTCAGCGCGAACGCAACCCCCACAAAAGTGCTCCACAGCCCCATGGCGATGGACCTGTGTCGGGGCACGCAGTTCGCCACAATCAGCGTGGGCGCGGCCACCACCACGGCCAGGTGTGACGCGCCTTCCAGCGCGCGCGTCACCCAGAAAAGCAGATAGCCCGGTGTCAGTGATTGCAGCCAGGCCAACAGCGCGCCCAGCCCCAGCCCGACCAGCAGCAGGCGTCGGTAACCAATCGCTTGGGCAAACAGACCCACCGTTACGCCAAACACCAGGCCCACCATACCTACCGTGGACAACAGCAAGCCGGTTTGGGCCGGCGTGATGGCGTACTGCGCCTGCAGCGCCAGAAACGCAAAGGAAATCTTGGAAAACTGCATGGCGGCCAGCACGCCACAAAGCCAGAGAACGATGACGCGGGGCCATTGGGTTGATTGCGGAAAAGGCATCTGATGAATCGTAGCGGAATTCATCCACTTAGATTTGCTATCAAATAGATAGCTACTCACGCATATCTGACAACGATAAGGGCTAATTTGATGCGTAATAATCGCGAAATCAAGTAATGCAGCCGAGGCAGCAACTAAAATAGGGGACGCCCATGAATGACCATTACACCGCACTGGGACTTGCCAGCTCTGCCACGCTGGCCGATATCAAGAAGGCGTTTCGCCAGAAGGCATCGCAATACCACCCGGACCGCAACACGGACGCCGATGCACCCGCGCGCTTTCGCACGGTGCAAGAGGCCTACGAGGTGTTGTCAGACGACGCCAGACGACAGTCCTACGATGACAACCGTCGCCGCAACCTGCTGGACAACCCCGCGCAGACCGCGCGTGACATCTGGCAGGCCTACTTTGAACCGCTGATTGAGAACGCGCGCTAGACCTGCTACTGCTGTCAGCCACCGCCTGCCTCCCTCCACCACCCGAGCGTCTTTTCCCTTGAGCACATCCTCCTTTTTTTACAATCTGCGCTCTGCCTATCAGTCCGAACTCGACGATCTCCGCACGGACTCTGAAGGCCACGATGTGCTGCGCAAACGCCTCGCTGAAAAGCGTCGTGAACTGGGCTTTCTGGTCAAGATGATGGAACTCAGCCCCGAGATGGTGGCTGTTGTCTTCCACCAGGCTTTTCGTTTTACCAGCCCCGCCGAGATGGATCACTTGGTGGCACAGGACGCAGATGAGTTGCCCGAGTGGGGCAGTGTCAGCGACACGATTGAAGTGGTGCCGTGGGCACGTGAAATCGTGCAGACCATTCTGAACGAGCCCATGGGCGAGTGGTTCATGACCATCGCCGCCGCTCTTGAATACATGCACCACAAGCCGCTGACTGCGGCAGAACGCGCCCTGGCAGAAGACCATAACGAAGAGGGCGATGAAGACGGCAGGCAAGACCGCGACGGTGTGCGCAACGAACGCCACGACGACAACCGTACCGAAGATCACGACGACGAAGAGTCTGATGCCCGCGCCCGTGAAGAAGCCGGCAACGACTGGCTGGCTGAGCAAGGCTTTGACCGCAAAGACTAAACCGACGGTAAAACCCGAAAGACATATCATGAACGCACTCGCCCTGATTGCCAAAACCCAAAGCCTTATCGCCGCTGGCGACATCGTGGCCGCCGAGGCTGCGCTGGTCGAACTGGCAGACACCGAAGGCGACAAGGCCCTGATGGTGGTGCTGGAGCAGTTGCCGCCCAAGGACATCCTGGCCGTCATCCGCGAATACGACAACTCAAAAGAATCGGTCATCAACCTGCTGGTCACGCCGGAGCAATTTGCACGCGCGGTGGTCATCGAGAAGCAATACAAGGACCTGAGCCGTACCCACCTGCGTGGCATGGTCAACTCCATCATCTTTCGGGAAGACGCTGACCCGGTTGCGTTTCTGAACGCTATTGACAACCTGGAAGGTGGCGCAGAAGCGCTGGCCGACTATTTCACCGAAAAGTGGGGCCGCATCGAAGCCTTTGCCCGCAGCGGCACATTTGACACGGGAGAAGACGATGGTGACATCCTGTCTGAGACCGCCCTGCTGGCCAATGCCTACGTGAAACCCCGCGTGGACGAGGACGAAGTGGCCGACCAGGACTGGATGCAACTGGCCTGGCTCTTGCGGCATGACTGCCCCGACCTGTTTGTGGAAATGTTGCTGGTGTTGCGCGCCAAGGCCCGTGCCCACGATCTGGGTCAGGGAGAAGAAGCGCAAGCCGAGGAAGACGACGGCAAAGTGGAAACCAGTGACACCGATCGCGGCAAGGCCACACCCGCGGCGCTGGAGGCAGACGAAGAGTCGGCCATTTAAGACCATGTTGCAAGCACCCGCCGCCGCCCAGACAGTTGCACTGTTTGATGCGCGGCCTTTTTTTGAAAAGGCCCTGGCCTATGGCCTGCAGCACGGCATCATTGATCAGGCCCGCCTGGACGCCATACAGACCGAAGCGCCCAAAGGCATGGTGCAGATTGCGCGCTACTTCGGTAGCGAGTTCCTGCGCTCCGAGCTGGAAATGGCGCGCGTACGCATCGTCAATCTGGTCAGCATGAACCTGGAGCACACCAGCGCGGGTGACCTGCGCCAGGCTGCTGAGGCATTGCGCGACAACAGCTTTCTGTCGCGCTCCAAGGGCGCGTCTGACATGCTCAAAGCCCTGATCGCCATGCCGCAGAGCAGCCACTTTGGCATGAACGAGCACAGTGGCTTCACAGACGACCACATCCCGCAGTTAGCCAAATGGACGTTGCGCAGCCTGGCGGACTACCGGGCCGAGCTGGCCAAACGTGGTCAGGTGACGCAGGTGATCAACGCGGCCTTGTGGTTTGCCGGACAACTGGGCATGGACGCAGAAGAACTGGAAGACGCTGGCCGCGATGCCGAAGCGGTTATTCGCACCGGCCTATTATTCATGGCTACACGGCAGACGAAGGTGCCCGACTGGGTGGCCTTTCAAAAAACAATTGCCGCGTTGCGGAAGAAAGCCGCCAACCCTAGCATTCCCTTGCCCAAAGAGCTGCCTGCAGAATTCAAAACGGTGGTGGAGGGTGTGCGCAAATCCATCGTCTCGGACATGCCAAAAATTCTGGACAGCACGTTGTCTGCCAGAAAACTCTTCGATCAGACGCCGGCCTTCATGGGCCGCTACTTTTGGGTAGAAGACGCACTGAGCGAGGTAGACGACTTTGACCGCGCCGCATCCGCGTCCTGGAACAAAGCCACGGGTGGCCACAGCGACGACAGCTCGCTGCTCACGCTCTTCCTGTGCATTGCATCGGGTAGCGCCCACAAGACGTTGCTCACCGCCAAAGCCGCTGCCACGCTGGTGCGAAAAATCCGAAAATCTGGCCTGAAGCCAGAGCTGGTGTCGCATTACATTCTGGGCAACGCCCCTGCGCACTACCAGAACGACTACCTGCAGATGTGGCAAGACTTCCTGGAAGATGCGCAAGGTCGTTTGCTCAGCGACCACGACTACGAATTACACGACGCCATGGCGCTGCTGCGGCGCGATTGCAATATCGCTCCGAGTTAAAGTGCCTCTGAAGCACCAGTCATCTCATCATGTCCAGACTGCAACCCTCCCACGCCGATTCTGTGCAAACGCCAACTTGGCTGGACATCAGCCAATGCCACGTGAGCGATCTGGCGCGCATTGTGCAAACCACACCAACGCAGCGCGATGACTGCCCGCTGGCTGGCGCCATCCTGCAGGGCGTGCCGGTTTATGACTGCGCGGGTCTGCGCAGCGTGCCGCGTCAGGCGCTGATGGCGGAGTGGGCGTCGGTCTGGGCTGACGGGCCAGGTGTAATGGTGCTGCAGGGTGTGTTTGACGACCTTGCGGTGGTAGATGCAGCCACTGCATTGTTTCAGGCGCTGATTGCCGAAGGACGTCTGAACGGAAGTGGTGCAGATCACTTTGCCAAGCCGGGTGCAAACGACCGTGTGTGGAACGCGCTGGAGAAGATGTGCCTGCGTGCGCCCGAGCTGTTCGCGGCCTACTATGGCAACGAGATGCTGGCGCTGGCATGCGAGGCCTGGCTGGGCCCGGCGTATCAGGTGACGTCGCAGGTGAATTGCGTCAACCCCGGTGGCCAGGCGCAGATGGCACACCGCGATTACCACCTGGGGTTCTACGCGGGTGCCAGCGCCGCGCGCTTTCCGGCCCACGTGCACAAGCTGTCGCCGCTGCTCACGTTGCAGGGTGCGGTGGCGCATGTGGACATGCCGGTGGAGAGCGGCCCCACGCTGTATCTGCCGCACTCGCAAAAATACCTGCGAGGTTACCTGGTGGCTGGGCATCCGGAGTTTCAGGCTTTTTTTGACGCGCACCATGTGCAGCTGCCGCTGAAAAAGGGCGACGCCGTGTTTTTTAACCCGGCGCTGATGCACGCGGCTGGTCACAACCGATCTGCGCACATTCACCGTATGGCCAATTTGCTGCAGGTGTCTTCGGCATTTGGCCGTGCCATGGAATCTGTGGACCGCGTGCGCATGTCGCAGGCGCTGTATCCCGCACTGCTGGCGATGCAGCAGGCCAACACGCTCACCGCGGCCGGAATCGAACGCGCCATCGCTGCCTGCGCCGAAGGTTATGCTTTTCCCACCAATCTGGACCGTGACCCGCCGCTGGGTGGCCTGGCGCCCGCAAGTCAGCAGGATCTGTTGAGGCGCGCTCTCGCAGAGCAGTGGCCAGCCGACCAACTGAATGAAGCGTTGCTGGCACAAGCCAGCAAGAAAATCACCTGAATCTATAGTTCAAATTTGGAAACACTTAAATCATGGCACCCACATCCACAACAGCTTCAACTCTGGCTTCACTGCAAGGCAAGGTGGCCGTGGTCACCGGTGGCACGCAGGGGCTGGGCGCCGCCATTGCCCATTTGCTGGCCGAGCGCGGCGCCCGTGCCGTGGTGATCTGCGGACGCAATCGCGACAAGGGCCAGGCGCAAGCGGAACGCATTCGCCAGACCGGCGCGCAGGCGCTTTATGTGCCTGCAGACCTGGCGCTGGTGGACGACTGCCGCAACGTGGTTCAGCAGGCCGACAGGCAATTCGGGCGTGTGGACATTTTGGTGAACGCCGCCGCCATCACCGACCGCGGCACATTGCTAGACACATCGCCGGAGCTGTTTGACCGCATGTTTGCTATCAACGTGCGGGCGCCTTTTTTCCTGATGCAGGAGGCGGTGTCCGTGATGCGTCGCGAGAAGATAGAAGGCAACATCGTCAACATCGGCTCCATGTCGGCCATGGCCGGCCAGCCTTTTCTGGCCGCCTACTGCACATCCAAAGGTGCACTCGCCACCCTCACTCGCAACACCGCCTACGGGCTGCTGCGCAACCGCATTCGCGTGAATGGCCTGAACATCGGCTGGATGGCGTCAGAGGGTGAAGACCGCATCCAGCGGGAATTTCACAAGGCCGATGCCGATTGGCTGGAAAAAGTGTCTGCCTCGCAGCCCTTTGGCCGCCTAGTGGACCCCAAAGAGGTGGCGCGCGCCGTGGCGTTCCTGTGCACCGCCGAATCGGGCCTGATGACGGGGTCGGTAATCGAATACGACCAGTCCATCTGGGGCGCCTACGACG
The DNA here is from genome assembly GCA_029561195.1 of Pseudomonadota bacterium. Taxonomy (GTDB): domain Bacteria; phylum Pseudomonadota; class Gammaproteobacteria; order Burkholderiales; family Burkholderiaceae_C; genus Egaibacter. The sequence continues at coordinate 12,403 of JAKQJK010000158.1, read as the reverse complement.
GCTCACCGCACCCCGTCGCACCGATGTAACAGATCAGCGCGGCGACAAAATCGCCATCGTGATGCGCGACACACAGGTCATCTCGCCTGCGTCGTTGGTCATGTCTATCTGCCATACCGACGTGGTGCGGCCAATGTGGATGGGGCGCGTGATGCCGGTTACCCAGCCGCTGGTGGCGCCCTTGAGGTGGTTGGCGTTGATGTCCAGCCCCACTGCACGGTAGCCCTCCGGCGACGCGTACATCGCGCCACAAGAGCCCAGTGTTTCAGCCAGCACGACCGACACACCGCCGTGCAGGAGACCGTACGGCTGGCGCGTGCGCTTGTCCACCGGCACGCGGCCGCGGATGAAATCATCGCCCACTTCCAGGAACTCCATGCCCAGCAGGGACCATGCAGAGTCCACATGGGCCTCTTCCAGTAACTCAATCGAAATGGGTTTTTTCCAGATACGCATGTAGTCTTTCAATCAGCGAATGCCGCAACTATAAATACCTACAAACGCCGGGTCAGGCAACCCGGAACAGGCTGATTTCCACGCGGTCCGGAAACCGTGCACCCGTACCGACAAAAATGCTCTCACTCAGCCACTGCAGCGCGGGCGACGACACCTCGAACGTGGGCACGCAACGAAAGTAAATAGCGGCCGGGTCTACCGGTTCGCCACGAACCAGCCTTGCGATGTCGTCAGCGCTACCGCGGCGCAATGCGTGGTTTTGCACGAAGATGTGCTGCCCTTGATGTAGCGTGCCGTCCAGCGCAATCATGTAGCGTGCATCCAGATCAGCACAGGTGTCTGACACAACCATCTGGAAGTCCGCGCCGCCGGGCAACACCCGGCCCTGTAACAGCGGGCCAGTCAAAGTGCCACCGGTGATCGGGATGATGCGGCGTTTTCCCCGGCTGTTCAGGCCGGTGACGTTGCCCGCCTCGATGGGTGCGGCGACAAATACCGTGAGGTCAGCGACGTGTTCGAGATTGGGTGCTGCGAGTGTCATGACAGAAGTATCCCTTACTGTTCCCGTCATGGCTACGCAAGCGCCACAAAACTGTCACGTGCACGTCACACAAGCAGATTAACGTTGGAGCTCTTTAGTTGGGGGATTTCATGATGTTTGTTCGTACTTTGTCTGTTGCCGCCGTGGCCTTGAGTCTGATTGCATGCGCCTCGACCGGCCCTGCTGTTCAAGGTCAGTTTTCTTTTGGTTTGTGGGGGGATATGCCTTACGCCAAGGCGGGTGACGCGCCAAAAATGCAGGCGCTGCTGGACAGCATCAACAAGTCAGATATCGCTTTCTCCCTGTATGACGGTGACATCAAGGATGGCAGCTCGCAGTGCACCAACGCCATCTATGCCGATGCCCTGACGATGTTTGGCCAGATGAAAAAGCCCGTGGTGTATGTGCCGGGCGACAACGAGTGGACCGATTGCCACCGTCTGAACAACGGCGGTATGGATTCTCTGGAACGGCTGGCTCATTTACGCAAGGTTATGTACCCCACGATGAACAGCCTGGGTCAAACCCAGATGCCACTTGAACACCAAGGCAAGGCTGGCGAGAAGTACGTAGAAAACACCCGTTTCAGCCAGGGCGGGGTAGTCTTTGTGGGCATCAACATGCCGGGCAGCAATAACAACCTCGTGCTGAATGCCAAAGACTGCTCTGACAAAAGCGCCCGCAAGGCTGTGCAGTGCGATGCGGCCAACGCCGAATACCTGGAGCGGGATACCGCCAACATCGTGTGGTTGACGGCTTCGTTCACACAGGCGCGGGCGCAAAACGCGCCTGGTCTGGTGCTGGTGGTACAGGCCGACCCTGGATTTGATTTGCCCGAGACGGAAGCCATTGATGAAAGTGCGGCACCTGGTGTGAGTGGCTACCGCGAGTTCATGAACCGTTTGGTCAAGGAAACCGAAGCGTTCAAGGGCCAGGTGCTGTTGGTGCACGGTGACACGCATTTCTTCAAGATGGACAAGCCCTTGTACAGCCCGACGAAATTGTTGCCCAACTTGACACGCGTTGAAACCTTCGGCAGCCCGTCCATCCATTGGGTGCGGGTGACTGTTGATCCGGCAAGCCGCCACGTTTTCAATATTTCACCGGTGATTGTCCGTCAGTAGACTTCGCTTGGCCGTGGCCTCAAGCCATTCGGTGAATGCCTGCAGCGCAGGCTTGTCGTCCCCGCGCTCAGGCATCACGAGGTAATAGCTGCGCTCGCCTCGCAACGGTTTGTCGCACGCCACCACCAACTCGCCGCGGGCCAGCTCGGCCTCGATCAGCAGGCGCGGGACCAGCGCCACGCCCATTCCCTGCGAAGCAGCGGCCGCCGTCATGGAAAAGAGTTCGTAGCGCGGTCCGGCCAGCGCCAGCGGTGCGGCCAGACCCTGTGCGTCAAACCACTGGCGCCAGCCTTCGGGGCGTGTGCTTTGCTGTAGCAGCGACATGCTCGTCAGCGCTTCAGGTTTGAGCTGTTTGCGCCCGCCCAGAAGCCGCGGGGCACACACCGGCACCACTTCTTCCGAGATCAGCTCAACCGCTCGGGTGCCAGCCCAACTCGCCACCTGCGCGGGCGTGCCAGAGTACAGCGCCGCGTCAAAGTCAGTGTCGGTGAACATGAAAGGCCGGGTTCGGGTCTCAATGTGCACCACAAGATCCGGTTGCGCCAGCGCCAGCTCGGGCAGGCGCGGAATCAGCCATCGGGTGGCAAAGGTGGGCACCGCTGCCAGGTGAATTGCCCCGCCGGAGCCGTGCTGCGACATCACGTCCAGCGTGTCGCGCTCCAGGGCGCGCAGGCGCTCGGCCACCTGCCGCGCATAGGTCACGCCGCGCGGTGTGAGGGTGACGCCGTGGCGCGTACGGCGGAACAGCGGCTGCCCCAGAAAATCTTCCAGCGCGGTGATCTGTCGCGACACCGCGCTTTGCGTCAACGACAGCTCCTGCGCGGCTCGCGTGTAGCTCTCGTGCCGTGCCGCCGCCTCGAAACAGAGTAGCGTGTGAGTAGCGGGAATTTTGCGGCGCATGGCGGGCGGGCAAACCGGAGTCTGCTTACGTTACGTTTTTGATAGGCTTGATTGGTCCGCCAAATTTCTCACGCAAGGGGTCGTGTCCCAAAGGTGGAAACTCGACCAGCGCCTCGGTTACCTTGCGGTCAGGGATGCTGTCCAACAGGTGACGAATCATCGTCAGGCGGCCAATTCGCTGATCATTAAAGTCCACGAGCGTCCAGGGAGCGGTTTTTGTGTGGGTTGCTTCCAGCATCACGTCGCGCGCCTGACCATATTCGGCGTACTTTTCCCTTGCTTTCACGTCAATCGGACTGAGCTTCCAGCGTTTGAGCGGGTCTGCCAGGCGTTCCGCAAATCGCTCTTCCTGCTGGGCCTGATCAACGGTCAGCCAGTACTTGAACAGCAAGATGCCATCATCCACCAGCATTTTCTCAAAGGCGGGCGCCTGTTTGAGGAAGGCGTTAGTCTGGTCCTCAGTGCAAAACCCCATCACGCGCTCAACGCCCGCACGGTTGTACCAGCTACGGTCAAACAGCACAATCTCACCGGCTGCGGGCAGATGCGGTACGTACCGCTGAAAATACCACTGCGTCTGTTCGCGTTCGCTCGGCTTGGCCAGTGCCACCGTGCGGCACTGGCGCGGATTCAGCGTGTCGGCAATAGCTGCGATGACGCCGCCTTTGCCGGCCGTGTCGCGTCCCTCAATCACCACCACCAGGCGCTTGCCAGTGAACTGCAACCATCGGGCCAGATCGTTCAGTTCCAGTTGCAGCGGTGCGAGCCGATCGTAATAGTCGTCTTTACCCAGTTTGTCGGGTTTGCCATCTTTTGACTTTTTCATGGCTACATCGTACTGGAGCTGGAAGTTGGCAAGTCTTAGGTGCCAAGTTGGCCTTAAGCGTCCGCCTGTTATGTGTTGATAGCTACTATATTGATAGCATCAGTTGTTAATCAGAAAATTTGCCACTTCCTGCATCACCGCTTCGTCCTTGAGGATTTTCCGGTGCCCCAGGCCACTGGTCTGCAACAGGCGTGCCCCGGCAATGGCCTGCTGGTAGGCCTGGCCGTCAGCGAAGCGGTTGATGGTGTCGCCGGTATCGTGCACCACCAGCACCGGCAGGTCGATGCGCGGCCCGACTGCAGCCGGTTCGAACAGTGGCATCAGGATGCCTTCACGGGCCTCCAGGCGGCGCTGCATGGCAGCTCGCGTGGCCTCGCTCAAGCCAAACACCTGGGCAAACAGGCGGGTGTATTCGCGCGGTGACGCGGGCGGCGCCAGCAGCACCAGCCGGTCCGCGCCCAAGCCGCGGCTGGCCGCATAGGCGCTGGCGTTGGCGCCCAGCGAGTGCGCCACCACGGCGCGCAGGTGGTGGCCGTCTTGCCGCAACCGTGCAGCTGCGTAATCCACAGCTCGGGCGAACTGCGGCAGTGTGCTCACATTGCCATCACTGCGACCGTGGGCTGGCAGCTCCAGCAGCACGGGCCGCAATCCTTTGGCGCGTAGGGCTTGGGCCAACGGCAGCATTTGCCCGGCGTAGCCGCCCCAGCCGTGTACCAGCAAGACAGACGGCGCATGTGGCGCAACTTGCTCGGTATAGACGGTTAGGCTGGCGTCTTCAAACGGCCACGAATCCATGCGCCAGTGATGGTCCCACGGGCGGCGGCGTTGCAGCCACCGGGGCGGCAGCGGCGTGAGGAACAGGCGGGTAGAGGTGCGCACGGCCAGTCGGGGCCAAACCTGTTCAAAGATTGCTAGCGTCCAGCGCAGGACGCGGGTGAGCGGATTGCTTTCGTAAAAGGCGGCAGTTGCCTGCAAGGTGGTGCGTGTCATGTGAGTACCCTTTCGGTTTCAGTAGTAGATCCAGTCGTCATTGCTGCGGGGCAGGCTGTGCAGGCAATCCAGCAGGGCGCGTGCACCGCTTGCCAGCAAGAACAGTCCCAGAAGGGACAAAACCATCAGCATGGGCCTCCTTTTTTCGCACAAGCGTGCGAAATGTAGATGGGCAAGAGGAAAAAATGGGTCATTCCATGCCTCACGGTTGGGTGGGTTGCAGGTAGCTTTGGATTAGGCGCTGCCATGAGGCCTGGGTGCGTTCGGCAGCGCGGGTGTCACGCAAAAAGCGGGAGTCATGCACCAGCCCGATGGCTAGGCTGTTGACTTCGGCAACCAGCTGATCGGCATCGGTGTCGGGTTTCAGGTGCCCGGCTTCCACGGCCTGCAGCACGGTGCGGCGCAGCGCGGCACGCCAGCGGACCACCTCACCCAGCAGCAAGTCGCGCAACTCGCCTTCGCGGTCGTCCAGCTCGAACGCACCAGCGGTGTAGAGGCAGCCGGTATGAATTTCGACGTCACGCAAACGCACGATCCAGCGGTCCACGATGTCCAGCAGCCGCGGCAGGCCCTTGGGCTTTTGCATGGCGGGCACGAAGACGTCGTTGATGAAGCGCCGGCCAAATTCCTCGATCACCGCTTTTTGCAGTGCCTCACGCGAGCCGATGCGCGAGAACACGCCGCTCTTGGACAGGCCTATGCGGGTGGCCACGGCCTGCAGCGTGATGGCCTCCAGCCCTTGCTCGGCGGCGAGGTCCAGCCCGGCGCCAACGATGGCGGCGCGGGTTAGCTCACTTTTCTGGGTTTTGGCGTCCATGCCGCGGAATTTAGCACAAATGTGCGAACCGTGTATCGGGTGGTTCAAATGGTAATCTGCCACCATGAATGCGCTGCCGCCCTACATTCCCCAAATCCGCCTGTACCAGGACTGGCTGGCACGTGAACGCGGCTTGACGTTTGCCAGCTACGACGCGTTGTGGCGCTGGTCCGTGACCGATCTGGAAGCCTTCTGGCAAAGCATCTGGGACTATTTCGAAGTGTATTCCCCCACGCCGCACAGCGCCGCGTTGGCGGAAAACCGCATGCCCGGCGCCGTGTGGTTCCCCGGCGCGCAGGTGAACTACGCGCAGCAAGTGTTGCGCCATGTGCAGGCCGCGCACGCTTCATGTTTGAGCGCCATCATCAGCGAAAACGAGCTGGGCGAGGTGCGCGAACTGTCGTGGCCCGAGTTGCGCCGGCAGGTGGCGTCGGTCGCGCTCACGCTGCGCCACATGGGCGTGCGGCGTGGCGACCGTGTGGCTGCCTACCTGCCCAACATTCCCGAGACCATCGTGGCCTGCCTGGCCTGCGTGTCCATGGGTGCGGTGTGGAGCGTGTGTGCGCCCGACATGGGCACGCCCGCCGTGCTGGACCGTTTTGGCCAGATCGAGCCCAAGGTGCTGATTGCAGTGGACGGCGTCTATTACGGTGGCCGCGCCATGGATCGCAGCGCCGTGGTGGCGCAACTGTGCGCCAATCTGCCCAGCGTGCAGCACCTGCTGCACGTGCAGACGCCGTTTGCTTCGACAGCGCCAAATGCTATCAATTCAATAGAAACTCACGAATACTGGACGAGGGCTACAGCCAGAAATGATGCTCAAACGGAGGCATTTCAACCTGAGTCACTGCCGTTTGACCACCCGATCTGGGTGGTGTATTCCAGCGGCACCACCGGCCTGCCCAAACCCATCGTGCATGGCCACGGCGGCATTTTGATGAGCTTGTTGGCTCTCAAAAACCTGGGCAACGACATCGGTTGCAGCTATCACCCGAACAGCTTCGGTGAGCGCTTCCACTGGTACAGCTCCACCGGCTGGGTGATGTGGAACGCGCAAATGGCCGGTCTCGCATCCGGCACCACCATCTGCCTGTATGACGGCAACCCCGGCGGCGCCAAAGACAAGCCGGACTGGGGTGTGCTCTGGCGTTTTGTGGCCCGCCACAAGGTGACCTTCTTCGGCGCGGGCGCTGCCTATTTCACCAACTGCATGAAGGCCGGGCTGGACGTGTCGGCCTGTGGCGACTTGAGCCACGTGCGTGCGCTGGGCACCACGGGGTCGCCGCTTCCGGAAGACGTGCAGCGTTGGGCGACCGCACAATTTCAGAAGTTGGGTGTGCCCGATATCTGGTGGTGCAATATTTCGGGAGGTACGGACTTCTGCGGGGCATTCATTGGCGGCAACAGGGAGCTGCCGCAGGTCCCCGGCCAGATGCAGGGCCGCCTGCTCGGTTGCGCGGTGGAAGCTTGGAACGAAGACGGCAAGCCAGTCGTCGGCGAAGTAGGTGAACTGGTCTGCACACAGCCGCTGCCATCCATGCCGCTGTATTTCTGGGGTGACGAGGGCAACAAGCGTTACCTGTCCAGCTACTTCGACATGTATCCCAACGTGTGGCGCCACGGCGACTGGCTCAAGGTGGGCACAGACGGCAGCTGCGTGATTTATGGCCGCTCCGACGCCACCATCAACCGCTTCGGCCTGCGCATGGGCACCAGCGAAATCTACGCGGCGGTGGAAGCACTGCCCGAGGTACTGGACTCGATGGTGGTGGATCTGGAATACCTGGGCCGCGAGAGCTACATGCCGCTGTTCGTCGTTCTACGAGAAGGCGTTGCGCTGGACGATGGCATGCGGGAGAAGATCAACCAGTCCATCCGCACGGCGCTGTCGCCCCGCTTTGTGCCCAACGAGATATTTCAGGTGGCCGAGATTCCACGCACGCTCTCGGGCAAGAAGCAGGAGCTGCCAGTGAAGAAATTGCTGCTCGGTCAGCCGCTGGAAAAAGTGGTGAACCGGGACGCCATGGCCAACCCGGCCTGTATGGATTGGTATGCCGAACTGGCTGTGCGTCAGGCGCCCAGTGCCTGACGCACTTTGAGGGCGCCTCAGGCGCCTTCAGGTTTGATCTCAGCGCGGGCGATGACCGGCTTCCAGCGCGCCTGTTCGGCCTTGATAAAGGCGTCGAACTCTGCGCCCGTGTTGCCTACCGCCAACGCCAGTTCTTGGCCCAGCTTTTCCTTGACTACGCTGCCGCGAGCTGCCTTGATCGCTTCCGCTTCAAGTTTGGCGACATTGGCCTTAGGCCACTTGCTTGGGGCCAGCAAGCCGTACCATTGCGTCATCTCGAAACCCTTGTAACCCTGCTCGGCAACTGTAGGGACATCAGGCATCTGAGGCAAGCGCTGCGCTGTACCGGTGGCGATGCAACGAAGTTTTCCGGCCTTGATGAAAGGCAATAGAGCGGGTGCGCCCACTGACGCGGCCTGTAGCCGACCGGCCATCAGATCTGTCAACATTGGGCCTGTGCCACGATACGGAACATGCAGGATGAACGTCTCACTGACCATCTTCAGATACTCGAAGGCCAGATGACCTGCGCTTCCATTACCGGCGGAGCCATAGTTCAGTTGGCCCGGTTTGCTTTTTGCATAGGCGACGAATTCCTTGAGGTTCTTGACTGGCAGATCTGGGTGCACCACATACAGGCTGGGCACTTTGGACACCAGCGTGATCGGCACATAGTCACGGTTGGCGTCATAGGGTAGTTTTGCGAAGATATAAGGATTGACCGCCAGGGTCCCGATGTGGCCGAGTATCAGAGTATGTTCATCCGTACTGTTCGCGACTTCCTGCATGGCAATATTGCCCGCTGCGCCGGGCTTGTTTTCTACAAATACGTTTTGGCCAATGGTTTTGGCCATTTCTCCAGCTACAGCGCGAGCCACGATCTCGGAGCTGCCGCCCGGTGCAAATGGGACGACCAGGCGAATGGGCTTGGCCGGCCAGGCCGCCTGCGCGCGAACATGTGGGAGCCACAGACTGGAGGCAGTGGCAGCGCCCGCCGTGAGTAAACTACGCCGGTTAAAGTTGAGTGGGGTCATTGGATGTCTCCTGGGTTTTATAAGAACGAGGCGCCTATGGTGCCGCGAGCAACCTATCAATTGCCTTTCAACCCGACTGCCCCCGGGGCGGGATAATCCGGGGTATGCGAATCCTGTTGGCTGAAGATGAACACGCTTTAGGCGAATGGTTGGCCAAGGCACTCGAGCAAAGTGGTTATCGTGTGGACTGGCGTGACGACGGTCGTCTGGTCGAGCGCGCCCTGGTGGATCACGATTACGATGCCGTGGTACTAGATCTCGGATTGCCGGGGCGCAGTGGCAATGACATTTTGCGGCGATTGCGTGCGCAGGACAAGCGGCTGCCAGTTCTGATCCTGACGGCGAGGGACTCGCTGACTGAACGGGTCAACACGCTGAATGAGGGCGCAGATGACTTTCTGGTCAAGCCGTTTGCCCTGGCTGAGTTGGAGGCGCGACTGACAGCACTAGTGCGCCGTGCCCGTGGCAATGACCATCCCCGCTTTGCATGCGGTCCATTGCAGTTTGACACGGTGTCCCGCCAGTTCACGCTGGGCCTGGAGATTCTCCCGCTGTCCCCACGCGAGCATGCGCTGCTTAAGGCGTTGATCCAGCGTAGCGGCGAACCCCTATCCCGCCAGCAGGTCATGGACCGCGTGTTCAGTGACGAGGAAGATGTGCAGCCCAGCGTCATTGACGTTCTGGTGCACCGATTGCGCAAGCGGCTGGACCATAGTGGTGTTCGTATTCAGACTTATCGAGGCTTAGGTTATGTCCTGGAACTGGGTTCGGAGGGCTAGCATCCGGTTCAGGTTGCTCGCGCTGCTTTTGCCCGCGATGGCGCTGGTGACGGCAGCAAGCCTGTGGTTGACCCGCACTGACGCGGTCGCCTCTGCGAATGCCGCATATGACCGTTCGCTGCTCGGTGCCATTAAAGCGCTTGATTTGAATGTGTCAACTGCCTCTGGCGGTTTGTCGGTCGAACTTCCCTATCGTCTCTTTGAGTTTTTCCAGCTCACGGCGACTGGGAACGTCTACTTCAGAGTGGCAACTGCTGACAGTCTGGTGGAAATTGGCAATCCCGATCTACCCCCTCCGCCATCTGCATTGCGCACCGGGCAGCCTATGTTCTATGACGCCACCTATTTTGGGGAGTCAGTGCGTGTAGGCGCTTTCATGCGACCATTAGAGCAGCGTCTCAACGAGGGGGGGGAGCCACAGCTGGTGATTCAAGTTGCAGAAAGCACTTCATCGCGTGAACAGTTCACTGCCAGTTTCGTGCGCCGTGCAGCGGTGCGGGACATATTGCTGCTGGTCTTGATGAGTTTGGCGGTGGTGATGGGTCTGACGGTTGCACTCAGGCCGATGGCGAGTCTGGCAGTCCAGACAAGAGCCCGTGCGCCTGATGACTTGCGCCCCTTGCAAACGGGGGATCTGCCCAGTGATATACGACCCCTGGTTGATGCCATCAACCAGCAATTGGAGCGGACTAATCAGTTGATGGCTGAGCGCAGGGGGTTTATCGACGATGCCTCGCACCAGCTACGCACGCCGCTGACCATTCTGCGTGCCCAGCTCGACTACGTCTTGCGTGAGCCGGATCCTGTACAGCGGCAGTTGGCCCTAGAGGCCTTGTCAGAGGAGCTAGGCAATGCCATTCGTGCAACCAACCAGCTCCTCACGCTGGCACGAACCGATGCCGCCAGACCGCAACGGGAACGGTTCGACCTGGGTGATCTAGCGCGGGAGGTCGCGTTGGAGTTGCTGCCGTTGGCCCGTGCACGTGGCATGGATTTTGGTGTCGATGAGCAGGCCGAGCCCCTCGAAGCGGAGGGTGACCGAGGCATGCTCCAGCATGCCCTGATCAACATTGCCCACAATGCAATTCAGCATGGCCGTCCGCAAGGCATGGTCACGTTACAGGTGGCCGCCGACCCGCTTGGGTTCAGCCTGCAGGTGATTGATAACGGATTCGGTATTGACGCGGACGTGCTGAACCGGCTTGGCCAGCGCTTTGTCAAAAGCCGGGGTAGTCGCGGTTCCGGGCTGGGACTGGCAATTGCAAATTCCGTGATCGAACGCCATGCCGGACGCCTGCGCATTGAGCCCGCCCAGGCCGCGGGCGGCTTGTGTGTAGCTTTGTGGTGGCCCCGATCATGAAACGCCTGTTTTTTTTGTTGAGTCTCACTACCGTGCTGGCGCAGGCAGGAGTACTTGAGGGCGCGCGCTGCATTGCCCCTGCCAAGCCCGGTGGCGGGTTTGACCTGACCTGCCAGCTGGCGCGCTCTGCTTTGCAGGAGGCAGGCCTTACGCAGGTGCCACTGTCCATCGTGTATCAGCCTGGGGGCATAGGTGCCCTGGCTTTCAAAAGTGCAGTGACACAACGACTCACGGATAGCCACGCCATCGTGGCTTTCTCTTCCGGCTCCCTGCTCAACTTGGCACAGGGCCGGTTTGGTCCCTATATGTCGCGTGATGTGCGCTGGATTGCCAGCCTGGGGCTGGACTACGGCGTGATTGCCGTGAGACAGGATGCCCCTTTCAAGACGTTGGCCCAGCTGGTGAGTGCGTTGCGCGAAACACCGAACCGCATCGTGTTTGGTGCCGGGGGCTCCATTGGCAGCCAGGACTGGATGAAGGCGGCCATGCTGGCACGAGCTGCCGGCGTGAGTCACAAGGTGATGCGTTTTGTGGCATTTGAAGGTGGTGGAGAAGCGTTGACCGCATTACGTGGGGATCATGTCCAGGTTCTGGCCGGTGATGCCGCCGAGGTGGCCCGGCAAATCGACCAGGGTGCTCAGGTCCGGGTATTGGCTGTGCTGGCTGCGGAACGGTTGCCCGGTCGCTGGACCCAGGTTCCTACTGCCAGAGAGCAGGGCTTTGATATTCGATGGCCCATTGTGCGCGGGCTGTACGTCGGGCCGGGGGTAAGTGATCGCGATCGGAACGAGTGGGTTGATGCATTGACCCGTGCGATGTCCCATTCGTCCTTGCCGCGCGAACTGGCACGTGCAGGTTTTCAGCCGGCGTGGATGACTGGCGTAGAGCTAGAGGCTCTTGTCAACAAACAGATGGTGGAATACCGTCAGCTCGCAATCGAGTTTGGAGTTTCTCGCTGAAACTGGAGACGCAATGATCAAACTGAATCGTTTGCAGAGCTCAGTCGTCTAGTTTTTTCCATTTGCCAGCGTCCATAGTCCATTAGGAACGATTGCGCCCTAGTCTAAATAGCAGTGCCGGATTATTTGTGTCCGGTCGGCCAAGTATTCTCAAAACGCATATCTAAGTGAAAAACCATTGATTGTGTATGCATGCCCGCAGAGCTAACATTCGGAATGGGTGAGTACTGTTGATGCACTCCCCACCCCCTACCGAAAGACACTCCACATGGCCCACGCCGCTTTCAACTGGCAAGACCCTTTTTTGCTCGACAGCCAGCTCACCGACGACGAACGCATGGTGCGGGATGCAGCGGCGGCCTATTGTCAGGACAAACTCGCGCCTCGCGTCACCCAGGCATTCCGAGACGGCACAACCGATGTGGCCATCTTCCGCGAGATGGGCGAGTTGGGCCTGCTCGGCCCCACCATTCCCGACACCTACGGCGGCCCCGGTCTGAACTACGTGGCCTATGGCCTGATTGCCCGCGAAGTGGAGCGGGTGGACAG
>JAKQJK010000348.1 GCA_029561195.1 Pseudomonadota bacterium | reverse complement strand
CTGCAGGCGTTGTATGAAATGGCCGCCAAACCGATCAGCGTAGCCACCGTGCAGCTGATGCTCGCAGGAGACGCCGACATGGTGGACGGCAACAGTTCGGGCCTGCAGACCCGGCGCGCTGACCTGCGCGCCCGCACGCCCAATCAGGCAACCTATCTGGACAGCATCAATGGCCATGACATTACGTTTGGCATTGGGCCTGCGGGCACCGGGAAAACCTATCTGGCAGTCGCGATGGCGGTAGACGCTTTGCAGCGTAGTGCCGTGCAGCGCATCGTACTCACACGTCCGGCGGTTGAAGCGGGAGAACGGTTGGGCTTTTTGCCGGGTGACTTGAATCAAAAAATCGACCCGTATCTGCGCCCGCTCTATGACGCCCTGTATGACCTGATGGGGTTCGAGCAGGTGCAAAAAGCATTCGAGCGGCAAGCCATCGAGATCGCACCACTGGCCTTCATGCGGGGGCGCACGCTGAACAATGCGTTCATCATCCTGGACGAAGCGCAAAACACAACTACCGAGCAGATGAAGATGTTTCTGACGCGTATCGGCTTTGGTGCCAAAGCGGTAGTCACGGGTGACGTGAGCCAGATCGACCTGCCCAAAACCCAGCTCAGCGGACTGATTGATGCCGAGCGTGTGCTCAAGCGCGTCAAGGGCATAGCAATTTGCCGCTTCACCAGCGCCGACGTGGTACGTCATCCGCTGGTTGCGCGGATTGTGGATGCCTACGATGCACCCCGAAAACGCAGCGAACCGCTATAATATTAATAGCATCCATCTCATATATGACAGGGTCTAACGGCTAATTAGACAAACAATATGCTGAAAAACCTCACTTTGTCGCTGCAATTCGGCAAACTGCGCAACGCCGCCCGTCACCGTGCGGCCCTGCCCCGTCACAAAGTCACGCGCTGGATTCGCCATGCCTTGAATTCAGACGCCGAGATCACCGTGCGCATCGTCGATGCCGAAGAAGGCCAGGCGCTAAACCGCGACTACCGGCGCAAAGACTACGCGACCAACGTACTGACATTTGACTACACGCAAGCCCCAGTGGTCACCGCCGATCTGGTGCTGTGCGCGCCTGTCATCGCCAGGGAAGCCAAAGAGAACCGCAAAACCCTGCAAGCCCACTATGCGCATTTGCTGGTCCACGGTACCCTGCACGCGCAAGGCTGGGACCATGAAACCAGCGAGGCCGATGCACAGGCGATGGAAGAGCGGGAGATTGCCATATTGGCGGGGCTGGGAATTCGCAATCCATATGCCTGACAACCCTGACAAACGTTGCCGGCGCGTCCTGTGGTTTGCCCTGCTATTGTTGGTAAGTATTCCGATGGCGCGTGCTCAAGCCATCGAATGGGGTGGCTCTCAAACCTGGGCTTTTGAACCAGCACGAGACACATTCAGTGCAGGGGCCCTGCTGGATTTGCGGTCACTCAACGAAAAGACAGCTGGTGAAACCGGATTCGTGCGAGTCGACGG
>JAKQJK010000339.1 GCA_029561195.1 Pseudomonadota bacterium | reverse complement strand
GGGAATCTGGTGACGGGGATGCAATGGTTGCAGGCGACGTTCGCCAATCGCTTCAACAAACTGCGCGGAGAGCGGGGGCACCTCTTTCAGGGTCGCTACAAGGCACTGTTGGTGGACCGGGGCGAGGCGTTGGGCCTGGTGGGTCATTACATCCACCTCAATCCGGTGCGGGCGCGGGTGCTGCCGACGACGCAGTTGGACGAGTACCGTTACTCAAGCTACTGGTATTTGCGCCGGCGGGGGCAGCGTCCGGCGTTTTTGCGCCTCGAAACGGTGCTGGAGTCTGCTGGTGAACTGGCCGATACGCCGGCGGGCTGGAAGAGCTACGATGATTACCTGTCGTGGCAGGCCGAGACGGGGCCGGTTGGCAAGTCGAAGGCCTATGTCTCACTGAGTAAGGGGTGGGCGTTGGGCACGGCCGAGTTTAAAGCCGGACTGGTGCGCGACCATGGGATGGCGGCAAAGAGTCGGGCATGGGAGTCGCAGGGTGCCCATGAAATCCGGCAGGAACAGTGGCGCCTGGAGCTGCAACGTTGCCTGGCGAAACTGGGCCGGGATGCCGACGAGGCGAAGCTCGACCGTAAGTCGGCCCCGTGGAAGGTGGCCATTGCCTGCCATATGAAACAGCGCACACAGGCATCCAATCGTTGGCTCTGCGAGATGCTACACATGGGCACGCCAGTGGGCGTGAGCCAGCTGGTTGGGCGGTTCCGTCGCGATGGAGGCCCCGCCGCAGAGTGTTTCGAACAGCTTACTGAAAAACCTAAAACCTGACCCTTTTTTCTCCATCGGTGAGATTGTACGGAGTCGGCGCCTAGCTCAAGGCGTTGCCCAGTGGGGCCGCTGGAAGAACCGTGCATGGCAAATACGGGGAGTCGGCGGCACCGATAGTTTGCCTCCGGATCGTCAGTCGGCTCAGTCGGGGAATTGCGCATTTCCCCCGGGTGTATTCTAGTGGGAATGCTTACGGGTGTTTTGGTTATATGAGTTGCGAGCTCGTGGCTTGGTAGGCATTTTAGGCAGTCTGACAACGCTTCCTACAGATGAGATTTGTGATGGTATGCCTGTTTGCCCTGATCAGCGCATCGGTGGTGCTCGCCGATGCCGATGTGGCG
>JAKQJK010000334.1 GCA_029561195.1 Pseudomonadota bacterium | reverse complement strand
CCCGCGTGGTTGTACTGGATCAGGTTCCGGTCGACCGTGACGTCGCCAGTGCCTTCAGCGGCACCACCAGCCAACGCAATTTGGCCTCCGATGAAGACGCCGCCACCTGTAGGGTCAGCGCTCTGGTTGAAGGTCTGGTTGAGCAATACCTTGTTGTTCAGGATCGAGTTCGTGCCACCCGAGCGGCCCACGTGGCTGATACCCCCGCCGTCAGACATGGAGAAGTTGCCGCAAACGTAGTTGTTGCTGACAAGGTAGTTGTCAGACCCAGTGCCCATGGTCACGCCACCGCCACCGCCATCGCCGGTAGCGATCTCAGAGGCGCCGTTCTGTGAAATCCAATTGTTGGCAATGACCACACCGGTGTTGACACCTGAGGTATATGCGGTATCGTTCACCAGTGAGGTGTGGCCTACCCGCACACCACCACCAAAGGTGCCGTAATTGCCCACGACACGGTTGTTGGTAATCTGCAGGTTGCAATCGTATCCGCTGGCCAAGATGCCTCCCCCGGAATCAGAGCCAGTGATGGTCAGACCGTCAATACGGAATGCGACACCGGCGTTTGCGCAAGTGGTCCCCTGGTTGTTTCCGGAGCGACCCACTGCAAGTACGCCAGGACCCTCTTCTGCGCCGAAAAGAATTGGTTCGTTGTTGGCCTTGTTCGTGCCCAAGGTTTGACCAGGCAAGAGATCGAAGGTGCGGTTCGGACCAGCAACAAGAGTTGCTGAGCCAGTGTCTGCATCTACTGGCGTACTTGCGGGGCAGCCCGTGGCTGGGAAAGTCACAAAATTGGGCACAATGCCTGCAGTCACACCGTCTGCCAAACTGCAGCGTGCATCAACTTTTTTGGCCAGAAGCTCGCGCCATGCAGCCAATCCGCCGGTACTGGCCTTGGAAGCATTGATGCCCACTGAATTTGCGCCCCAACCCTGCAAGCGCACGCGCTTGTCGGCGATCACATATTCGTTATAGGTGCCGGGCGGAATGCTTATTAGCGCTCCAGCTGGTGTTGTGGACGCATCAATTACAGCTTGGATACTGCTACCTGGGGTGACCACAATTGGAGCGCTGCCACCGACATGAAGCGTCAGACCAACTACAGATTCCTTGCCGTTGTCGCCACGCGTTATCGTCAGCTGTTGGCCGGTCGGCACGTTACCGGGAACATTGACAACGATCAGGTCAGCCGTCCAGGTGGTAACGGTCAAATCTGTATTGCCCAACTTGACTTTCCCTGATCCCTGTGTGGTACCAAAGCTGTAGTCACGCACAACATTTTTTGGCGGAACCGTTGCAAGCGTGGGATCATAGGCCGGGTTAGGCACTTCGACGCGGCCTGCCGAGACGATGGTCAACGGTGTTGAGCCGCTACCACTTGGCACCCAAGGGCCGTTGTTACCGTTGGTGGCACTGTAAATGGCAGGGGTACCGTCCTGGCATTCGCAATCAAGCGGATTCTTTTCGACTGACGCAAATGCAGCGATGGGCAATACTGGTGTGTCTAAGTAAGTGGTCTTGCCAGTCAAGTACTGAAGCGTGTAGCAGAACTGGGTGTACTTGCGATTGAAGTACGGGTCGATGATGCTCTTGCCAAAGGTCGGGTTAGCCGTCACACCGTCAGCCAGAAACGGGCGCGTGTCTACGATCGGGCCGGGATGGTTCATACACGACACCATCATGTTGGGCATCACGCCCGACGGGTACGGCGGGTTAATCGTGTAGCTCGACGGTGTCAGGAAGTTATATGAACCAAACTGGTCGGAGTAAACACGAGTGATCTCGCGGCCGGTCCAGTCCTGCACCGACACTGGCAAGTGCGGTGGTGCGTATTTCTCTCCGAAGGAAGGGGAGAAACGGTTGAACTCCGTGGCAGTGTCGTCCAGAATAAAACCCACCCCATGGCCAGCCACGGGCGCTTCGGTGTACAGGAAAAAGTCTGCCGCCGGGTTGGCACCAGGCACCTGGACAACTGCTTTCATGTCGCACTTACGCCATTTTTGGCCGGGGCCGGTATAGCTGGGGTTATCCTCATTCGGGAACAAAGTGAGTTTGGCAGGAACGTCTAGTTCCATACCCACACACTCAGCCGGCAATGCAGCGGTGGATACTTTGAGCTCGTCACCAAACGCCACGTTTTGGTCGCCACTGCCGACGTGCAAGTAGCCAGGAGGCGCCGCAGCTTCTACGATGTAAGAGGCTTTGCCGATAGTGATGGGCAGTTCGCTTTGGTTAGCCACGCGGCCAAACGCGTAGCCACCATCAAACACCGACGGTCGTATCTGATTGAAGTTATACAAGCCGTCGAAGCAGTCGAGGTTGGCTGCGAACGGGATCGAGCCGTTACCCACCCAGCCGGCAGGGGCCTTTACGCAGTTCTCCGGCAAGGAATCGTCCCAGCTATCGGTGGCGGCCATAGCCGTATGCAGTTGCTGGCCGGTTTCCGTATTCACGCCGCCCCACTTAAAAACATCGCCATAGCTGAAGTCGGCTCCAGCAGAGCTGTCAGTAGCACGCTTGTAATCCTCTGGGCCCTTGCCCTGAATTGAAGGAGCACATGACCCAGGGTCGCGCCAGCAATATGGGTAGTTGTCCACGTCAGACAAGCTGGCGACATAGCCTGTCGAGCTCAGCTGAGCGCAACTGCTGGTTCCGTCGTTATTAGGCTTGTCAGCCAAGCCATCGCCGTCGCAATCGAGATACATGGAAATCTGCACGCGCGGAATACCGGGCTCCCAGTTTTCGGCTGCTGCAAAGCGAGGGTCGTCTTCTGCACGGGTGATCGCGTAGTGCACGATGCCGCTGACGCCACCATTTTCATTCTTGGGGCCGTTTACCTGGCCGGCGTACGGCGCTTTGCCCCATTCCATGTGGTTGGTCTGACCCAGGAAGGTCTGGATTCCAGCCACCAGGAAGCTGCCCTTTTCGGCCCAGTAGAGTTGATCGCCTTCCTTGATACAGCCGGTAGGATCGATGAACTTGCCGGAGCTGTCGGTGTTGTTGGTCACGTCCGATGCCGAGCAGGTGGCCTGCAGTTGCGGGTTCAGACGGGTCCAAGGGTCGTAGGCGTAATCAGGATCGCTACTGCCATAACTGCCTTTTCCCGCATTCCACAAATTGCGAGCGTTGGCGGCCGGGTCAATTGCACCGCCTGCGTCCGGCACACTGGTTGCACCGGTGGCCTTAAAACGGGCGTAGTCAATCTCGGAGATCATCCAGTTGAAGAACGGAAAAACCTCTGTAAACGCGTAAGTACCGTCTTGCTTTGTCACGGCGGACTGGTAAATGCTACCGTCTCGGAAGCGGATGTTGCTGGCAATGCCTGAACCGAACGGGGGCTTGAGCGCTCCTTTGGCGTAGCTCCTTACAACTTCTTTCTCTACACCAGTGACCGGGTCGACCTCGATGTAGGGCTTGTTAAATGCCTCGGCGAAAAAGGGCAGGCCCGTGCCATCAATGTCCTGGAACACTCGACCTTGTACTCGGCCGAACCAACTGAACACTGGTACGTCACCCATTGCAAGGTCCGCACCGCCCACAGTAATGGTTTGCGTACCGATGATCATATCCAGGGGCTCGTCCCACACCACCAGCTCATAGGTGCCCGGTGGCACATTGGGAATGGTAAAGGTGCTGTCTTTTTTACAGGCCGTAGCGTAAAGAGCACTTGTACCGCCGCCAGTCTGATTCAGACCGACCCAGCATTCGTTTACCGGAGCGCCTTTTTCGAACGCGTAGTTGGGAGTTCGTGAGTTGTGTATGTTGACAATCTTGCCGGTGATGGCATGCGCCGTACCACCGGTGAGGCCCACGCAACGGCCGCCCGTCTGGCCCTGTATGCAGCCAGATTTGGTGAAGCCCATGAAAACGTGGTGTCCCGGCGGTCCGAACTCCTGGAAGAAGGAAGGCTCGTTATTCTTGACCCAGGCGTCCGTACCCTTTGTGCCCTCAATCGTTGAGGTTTGGTGCCAGTCGCTACCGGGAGGTGGCGACATAAATATCGTGTATTTGGCCGGAAACAGGTTTTTGATTACCACGGTGCCATCAGGCCCGGTCTTGATAATGCCTGAGCCGCGGACCTTGACAGATCCATCCACGTTGTAAGTAGTACCCAGCGGGTTACCAAAGCCGTCTTGAGTCACGGCGCCGCCAGACTGTCCGTAGGTGCCACCGGCTTCCATGAGTTGTACGGTGAATCCTTCCAGGCCTTGCTCTTGTGGCAGATCTGGCGCGCCGTTGATCGGGCTGTTGTCGTTAAAGGCGAACACAGAGACCTGTGCCGTGGGTACCGGATGCTGGTTCACATAGACCGTGGCGGAGGCCGCGTTGCCATTGAAGACGACGGGAGCGCCGCCCATTTGGAAACCTTCAGCGGCAATGGATACGTAGTAGCGCTTGGCCGGGTCGAGACAGGTGGGCGCCGGAGTTCCCAAGCAAACCTCGGGCATCTGTTGCGCGTAGAGACGCGCTACGTCTGGGTCAGCAGTCAACCCGGTTGGCGAAGTTCCTACGCGCCCGGCTGCAACGACTGGCATGTAGCTGGTGTGAAAGCTGAAGGAATAATTGGCCGTAGTGGCCGGCCGCCCAGGGACCGACAGTTTTGTGGCGTCCTCTTCGACGGTCCATCGATATTCAGTGGGCGAGGCAGTCGTGGGGAGCGCTTTACCATCCGGACCAACACCGACGACATTGATAGTCAATGCCGCAGACGCGGTGACCGCCCCCAAAAGGCACAGTGCTGCCACCGCCACTTTTGCGGCTGTCTGCCTGATATTGCCGAACAGCTTGACGTTGCTCTGGGTTTCCATGGTGACACTCCCGAGGTACTTGACGAAAAATTTGGAAAGCGGATTTCAAGGCTCGATCTCGCGTCTTTCCTGCATACATTGAGTTTTTAGACTCGTTGGGGCGAGCGTATTCGGAAGGCAACGGCGTGTAACGGGGATGCACCCCACCAACAAAATAGGGTGAGTCCTACGTTGATGAGCTAAAAAAAGGGGAGGTCCGTACTTCCTTAAGGCGAACTTAAGGACGCACCAAACGGGCTACCCTGGGCCTGGTAGCCAAGCGAGTTAGACCGGCCGTGAGGGGCCTCGACGTAAGTCGGAAAGAAAGAGGTGGAGAACGGCCCGGGAATTGAATCACTATATATTTAATAGCTAATCAGAATATTTCTAGCGGGCCGGGCTAAGTGCTGCTTTGATACCTGCAGCCGGTTAGATTTTTGTTGCAGTAAGGATTGCTTATCAGCCTGCATAGCCCGGATTGGGTTTCACGCCAACGAGTTTGGGCGTATTTAACTTGCGCGCGCCAACCTTGCCGCCACTGGCTTTGAGCCAGGTCTCAACGACATCCCAAACCATTTTGTTGCCCGCGCTCTTGGCTTCTTCTGCCACCGGCGCCCACCCTGCCACCTTGTATTTTCTGGACGCGTCGATCAGTTTCCCGTTCAATCGCATGTCGTCAATGCGGGTGCCCATCTTGCCAGAGGGGTTGCAGCTGTATTGCAAGCCGCCAACGCGCACCATGTCGCCACCCTGCTGGTAGTAAGGATCAGGGTTGAACAGATTGTCACAAACGTCTTCCAGTATGGTTTTCAGGGTTTCACCCGTCATTTCAGTCACAGTGGCGTAAGAGTAGGTAGTTGCCGTCATGTCCATTAGCCATTCGCGTGTAATGGCCTGCCCTGGCAGCAAGGTCGTACCCCAGCGGAAACCTGGCGAAAACGCAATTTCAGCGCCTTGCACATCCATCAGTGCATCCACCAGCAATTGATCTCCCGTGCCGTTGAAGTTGCCACGGCGATACAAAGTGCCTTCCGTAACTGCCAGTTTTTCGGCCAGCTTTGATTCGTAGGGAGCACGTATCTTGTTGATCAATGCCTCCATCTCGCGATCAGCCGGCAGCATGTTGGCAAATATGGGTAGCAGCTTATAGCGAAAATCAGCGACCCTTTTGTCTTTGACATCGAAGTCGAGAACCCCAAGAAATTTGCTGTTGGACCCCGCGTTGGTCACGATGGTTTTGCCACCCTTGTTGGCTACCAAAGTCGCCACGGGCATGCCATCATGCGTGTGCCCGCCCATGATCGCATCGATACCGCTGACGCGGCTGGCCATCTTGAGGTCTACGTCCATGCCGTTGTGGCTGAGAACCACCACCACTTGCGCACCTTTGCCACGCACCTCATTCACCATCACCTGCATGTTCTCGTCCTGGATGCCAAAGGCCCAGTCGGCAACCATGTAACGCGGGTTCGCAATGGGTGTGTAGGGAAAGGCTTGACCGATGATGGCGCAGGGCACACCATTGATTTCGCGAATGACATAAGGCTTGAATACCGGGTCACCAAAGTCATTGGTTTTGACGTTTTGCGCCACAAAGTCGACCTTGCCAGCGAAGTCCTTTTCGATAATTTCCTTCACACGGTCCATGCCCAGGGTAAATTCCCAGTGTCCCGTCATAACGTCCACACCCAGTAATTTGCAGGCGTCCACCATATCCTGCCCATTGGTCCACAACGAGGTTCCGGAACCCTGCCAGGTATCACCACCGTCGAGAAGCAATGCACCAGGACGACTGCCCTTCATGCGTCTCACCAAAGTAGCCAGGTGCGCGAAGCCACCAACCTTGCCATAGCGTCTGGCAGCTTTTTCATAATCCAGATAGCTCAACGCGTGAGCTTCGGCGGTGCCAGGGCGGACTTTGGCCACTTTAAGCAAATGCTCTCCCACAAGATGCGGCAAGTTACCCTTCATGGACCCCAGGCCAATGTTGATGCTGGGCTCACGGAAATGGATCGGCTTAAGTTGGGCGTGGCAATCCGTCATGTGCAGAAACGACACGTTGCCAAACTTCGGAATGTCATAAAGACCATTCGCCGCAATTGCAGCATCGGCATCCGCGTAGGTCCCGAGACCCATGCCCGCCATGGTGCCAGCACCCAGCACCTGGAAAAATTCACGTTTCGTTAAATTCATAAATTCGCAACTACTGAATTAGCAATGAGAAAAAAGACCCGACGGGAAAGGTCGGGTCCGATCAGAACTATTGGTTAACTGGCGATTTCGGATCGAGAAGCAGAGCCATGATGTCTGCAACCTGAGCCTGAGTCAGTATGCCCATATGACCAGCACGCGGCATGTTGGAACACGCGTTGTAAGCCTTGCTGTTCCAGACCTTGCCCCATGTGTATTCCACGATGGGTTTAGCGGCGGCACTGGCTGGATCAGCCACCCCGCGCAACTTGCCGTAGTTATACAAACTGGGGCCTATCGTGCCGAAAGATATTTCCTTTTTGTCTATCTGGTGGCAGTTGTAGCAATTTCCACCGTTGGGCGTCCTTGCATCGTCCGTCCAGGTAAGTCCGCGCCCACTTTGGGCGAGTTTTTCGCCTTCTTTCCAATCGCCCAGAAACTTGCCATCGGTCGGCCATTTGACAGCCTTGAGGTTCATGGCCTCTATGGCCTTGGCTTTTGCATCGTCCAAAGGTTTTCCTGCCGCATCTGCCGCGCTGCACGCCTTGTTGGTTTCGTCGGTATCGATAAGGCTTGCTGCTTTCACAATGCCCTGATCCCTGAATGAAGCCTTGACTATGTCTGCGGTAAGTCGGTCGAGGTCAACCCCACTGGGTCCGACTGCACATCCTGCCACGACAGCTGCAGCCGCTGATACGGAAAGCGTGATCTTGAGAGAATTTTTCATGGTGATTACCTGCTTACTTAACGCTTGATTGCCGGCGCAATGGAGACGGAACCTTTGCTATTGACACCCAGGTAAACGCCCAATGCAATCGTGGCATCACTACCAAATCCGGGGTATGGGAAACGCTGCTGCCGATAACAATCGTTCAGTCGCTGCTGCATGCCCCACATCTGCCCATTGGACACACGATACGCGGGCCATGCAGCAAAACCGACGCCATCGCCAGGGTTCTTCGTGAGATTAGGCAGATCCTGCAACCGGATACGTGTGTTGTCCTGGCCATGGCAGGATGCACAGGAAAAATCATGCGCTCCCCCGCGCTGGAAGAACAGCCGTTTGCCTACCTCATAGAACACTTTTTCCTGCGCATGGCTTTGCGACAGGTTGAATTTCTTGTCCTTGGACTCAGCGGCAAGCCAGGTCGCCAGCGCCGTCACGTTGTTTTGCTCACCGCGTCCAAACGGCGTTTTGGCAATCTCCGCAGCATTCAGTCCTTGGAGCGTCTCCATGCAGGTCAGCAAGCGCGACTCCATATCCTGAACCCGATTGGTGTCGGCAAAGAAACGGGGAAGCTCAACAAAGGCGCCCTTGAACACGCCTGGGCCTTTGCCCAGATCACACTGCTCCAGCGAAGCATTTTTAGGGCCCCGCTTTTGCTTCCAGAGGGCCTCGCCTTTTGCCTCAAACAGGTCGGCAGGGTTTCCGTCCTGAAGCATGAGCCGATATTCTTCAATCGATTGAACGGCCGATTTTTGCGCCCATGCCGCAGTGCCAGCCAGGCTCAACATTGCAATCAGGGAAAGTGTTTTTGTCATCCTCATGGTCGCCTTGCTCCAGTGTTTTAGTCAGCAAAAAAAAGATGCTCCCGCCCCTTGGAGCAGATCAACCTGAACTGTACTCAGGACACCGTTGCTTCGTCGCTTCGCGTATCGCCCTTGTTGTCTTTCCAGTTCACTGCAATCTTGTCACCGGCCTTGGCCCCCTTGACCACGAATTGCAGGAACGGATTTTTCGACACAGCTGGGCCCCACTCAGCTGTGAGAACGGTCTTGCCATTATGAGTGGCGGTTACTTCCTGGATGTACCAAGCCGGAACGATTTTGCCTGCGGCGTCTTTTCGTTGACCGCCTTCCATTTCGTGCGCCATCAAAACGCGTACGGTGGTTTTATCGCCAGCTGCCTGGGCACGAATGCGCATCGGATCTGCCATTTTGAACTCCTGAATCTGAAATTAAAAAATATATGTAAGTGGAACTGAGGCATCAGCCCCCGCAACCGCCGAGGGTAACCTTGACTTCCTTCTTGGCGAACAAAACCTTGCCGTCACCCATGAGGGCAATAGCGTACACATCAGATGACTGCCCCATCTTGGCGCGCGTCGAGAAGGATGGCTCCACGCTGTCCGTCATGTGAAACAGCGCTGTCAGCGAAGCGGGGTTTTTCTCCACCATGATCAGCATGCTTTTGACACCGGCAAGCGTTGTGCTGACACCCAGCGGGACAACTGCTCCGTTCTCAGCGATATCAGGGCCGGTGACCGTGATGTCCTTGCTTTCAACCGGAGCGCCCGCGCCCAGAGCCTTCAGCGCGTCTTGAATGTTTTTGGCTTCAAACGCTGCAGTGTTGTATGCCGCAAATGCGAATTGTGGAAAGAGTCCGGTGGAAGCCAGTAGTCCGGCCACAACAGCCGATTTTTTGAGTGCCTGCCTGCGAGTTTGCATATGTTTTCTCCTGATGGTTAAGTGAATACTAATAAATCAATGAAAGAATGCCAGTGGTGTAATCCCTGATCCTTATTTTGCCGCGCCAGCAGCCAGCCAGCCTGCGATCGCTTTCGCCTCAGCGTCGCTAAGGGTTTGTGCGGGCATGGGTATGGGTCCCCATACCCCTGATCCGCCAGATTTGATCTTGCCAGCCAGGTAGTCGGCTTTGCCCGCATGCTTTTTGGCGATGTCGATAAAACTGGGGCCCAAGATCTTTTTGTCTATGGCATGGCAAGCGGTACAGTTATTCTTTTGGGTCAAAGCTTGTGCCGCCTTGCTGTCAACGCCGCCTGCCGCTGCGACTGCGGGGGCGGCGACGGGTGCAGCCTTGGCTACATCAGCAGGTTTTGTACCGACAGATGTCTGAGCAACCACTGCAGAACTTTCTCCTGCACCACTCAAGACGGGCGATTTGCCTTCGGGTCGTGTCGTATCAGCACCGCGTTGAGCACCAACGGGCCGGTTTTGCTCTGCAAGATTACCATGTGCATTACGCGCAAAGTCTGGCAGGAACGAGGCCACTTTCGGTTCGGTCGCGCAATCTTTCATGCAGGGTACATTTTTTGTATCTGCCACCTTGGCGCCCTTGAACTCGGTCCCGGGCCACATGGCGTGCTGCGTGGTCATACCGTTACGATTGGGCATCCGCGCTTGCACTTCGGCAATATTTTTGTCAGATAGCGTGAAATTGTCTGGCACAACACCGCCGAGATTCAGCAAAAAGGCAGTTACAGCATAAACCTCATCAGGCTTTAACGATTTGGGTTGCGTCCACGGCATGGCTCTGTTGATGTAGTCCCATAAAGTTGACACCGTCGCCACCTTCATGATGGTGGATCTCCCACCCGTCGGGTCCATCAATTTGGCTACATGTCCGGTCTTGATATCCTCTGCCGATGTGCCGCCAATCAGGGGGCTGAACACCTCGTTTGACTCGCCAAAAACGCCATGGCACTGCGCACACTTGCCCTCCCAGATATCCTGCCCTTTGGAGACCGACCCCGATCCTGCCGGCAAACCCTTGAAATCCGGGCGCACATCAATATCCCAAGCTGTTATTTCCTTCGGAGTCGCAGCGCGGCCAATACCTGGAAATGATGCTACCGACTGCGCGGCCACCAGACCGGTAGCGCACAATGCCCAAGTGGCTATCAGTACATTACGAAAGCTGGACATTTTTCACCTCACCATTTTCCTGAACCAACCACGATTGAATGGCATTGTTGTGATAGATTGAACGCGTGCCACGCACGGCACGCAGCTGTTTGTATGTGGGCTGCACGAAGCCGGTTTCGTCAGTGGCCCTGCTCTGTATAAGCGCGGGTTTTCCATCCCACACCCAGTCCAAATTGAAACGCGTTAGCGCTTTGGACATCACGGGAGACTCCAGACGCGCCTGCCGCCAGTTGCGACCGCCATCTACCGACACATCAACCTTCTTGACCTTACCTTTGCCAGACCAGGCGAGACCAGTGATGTTATAGAAACCCTTGTCCAGCAAAACTTGACCACCGGACGGTGTTGTCACTACGCTCTTGCACTCCTGCAAGTTGGTGTACTGACGATGCTGACCATCGGGCTGCAGGTCAATGTAATGAATAGCCTCATCCTTCGTGGCGTATGGCTTGTCACCAACCTCAACCCGACGCAGATATTTGACCCAGCTGACGCCCTGTACACCGGGCACGACCAAGCGCAATGGATACCCATTTTCCGGGCGCAACATCTCGCCATTCTGTCCGTAAGCCACGATCACTTCACCGGAGGTTATCAGGCTCATGGGGATGGTGCGCGTCATGGATGAACCATCGCCGCCCTCGGCCAACACAAATCTTCCTTTCTTGAGGTCAGCACCTGCAAGCTCAAGCAAAGTGATGAGCGGTACACCTGTGAACTCACTGCACGAAATCATGCCATGGGTATATTGGCAAGTCGGCACGGCCACGTTGCCCCATTCAGCAGCAGTATTCGCACCACACTCGATGAAGTGGAAACGTGACACAGAGGGAAGACGCATGATTTCATCCATGGTCAGCACTTTGGGCGTTTTGACCATGCCATTGATCATGAACCGGTGTTTGGACGGGTCAATATCCCACCAACCCTGATGATGACGTTCGAAGTGAAGTCCACTGGGAGTGACGATCCCAAACAAAGACTGAAGCGGAGCAAACGATACTGAAGCCTGAGCCGTTTGGGTCAAACCAGGGCTTTGGCGACGTTGCACATTGGATTCAAATTTTGACGGTTTACCGTAGCCGTCAGTCACGACACCCTGTCCCAGGCCGGTCGCGTGCTCGGGCAATGTCAAAATATTCGGGTCACCGCCTTCAACTGGTACCGGGTTGACCTGCGCCAGCGCGACAGGGGCTGCGACGCCAGCCGCAGCCGCGGCAAAAGCATTACGGATAAAGTCACGTCGGCCATTTTTGGCCTCTGCAAAAACAGCCCTGACACCCTCACGGCTCAAAAAATTCTCGGGTGCCTTTAGGATTCGCCCCGAACTTACTTCTTCTTGCTTCACAAAGTCTCCTTTGACAAGTGGATCCATCATCAATTAACTATGCTCAAACATTTATCACTAAAGGTTTCCCCGGTAACCTGTGATGCCACCGCGCGACAAACTAGTCCGCAATACTCGTCGGCTATCCGATAAAAGACCTGCGAGCCATGACGTCGTTTGGTCACAGCTCCCGACCGATACAGCATATTGAGATGCTGCGAGATGTTGGGCTGCGATACATCGATGAGTTCACGCAATTCCGTCACATTTCTCTCACCTTCACACAACGCACTGACAATGCGCAAACGCACTGGGGTGGACAAAAGCCCAAACAGCTCAGCCGCCCGTTCAAATACCTTTAGCGATGGTCCTTCATCATGTTGCTCAGTCATTCCTTAAACCCGCATATTCGAATGTACTAATATATATGATCGACGAATAATCTGACATAGGGATTACGCTAGGTTCACAAGACAAACACATTATTTGAACCGGTAGTGGTCCCGATTAAGCACGGCGCCAATAGCCGTCACTTCCTCAGGGAACAAACCGAGGTTGAGTTCAGTGTTGCACTGCTCCACCATGCCTCTCAGGAAACCAGGTGAATTGATACGCCCAGCCGGTTTGTAGATCGCGGAGCCATCACCTCCGACTTTTTGCTGATGGCAGGCCACACACTTGTTCTCGGCAATAAGCTTTTCCCCCAGTTTGAGATCAGCCCCGTGAAAAATGGATGGCGTCTGGGCCATAGCAACGCTAGCACCCAGACTAAAAATAGAAAGGACGGTCAGTGTGTTCATGTTTCCAGCGTAGCCATCCGCTTACCCGAGCGCAACCCAATCAACCCTGCACCGGCCTCTGTCCACGAACCTATTCATCAGAACTTCCAGCCGAACTGAACGCCCAGCGCTTTTTGCGACATACGGATGGTGTCAACCCCGGAGCCGAGTAGGTTGTTACCAGATACCGCATTTGAAGGCGCATACATGTAGGAGATGGTCACCTCAGACGTGTTCGACAAAGCGTAAGTTCCACCCAACGTGTAGTGTTTGGTAATAACACCCGGCGCCAGAATATTGAAAGTCACGTCAGCGCTCTTAATCGGATTGTCACCCACGTTAACACCTGCGCGCAACACAAGTTTGGGCGTTGCCTGCCATTGAACACCTAGCTTCCACACGTTGACGTCAGACCATCCAAAGCCCGGTCCATCAGCCGCACCCAGTGGCCTGCCCAGCAACAAATTGCCACTGGGATTACTGACTGAGGCAACACCGCTGTAATTGATACGTTGATAGTCCAGCGCGAACAGAACACTTGGTGTGGCTTGAAATGTCGCGCCCAGCGTGTAATTGGCAGGAATATCAAAGTCTCCGCCATCAGCGAACAAGCCCGCGTATTTGGAAAACTTGGACATCGATATTTTGGGCGAGTAGGCTGCACCAATGCTCACCTGTTCGTTGAGTTTGCCAAGGTACCCCAGACGCACGCCGATTCCGTTACTGGAGTCGTACCCTTTATTTGTCAAGGCCCCTGCATTACCTGAATAGCCGGCAAACGGCGTAAGTCCTTCAGCCTTGAACCGCTGATGTACCAAAAGAGGAGATACACCAACCGAATGGCTATCGTTGATCTTGTAAGCCACGGTTGGGGCAATGATCAGTTGCATCAAGTTGATGCCCAGGGGGGGCGTACCACCAAAGAAATTGAGCGGGTAGTCCGTATTCATGCCACCGTTGCCATACACGGTGACCCCTACACCCAGCTTGTCACTCAAAGTCCGGTTGTACCCGAACTCCGGTATCAGGAATACATCACCATCGCTTTTGGCAGCGGCGCCACCTGTGTTCGAAGCATCGCGGTCCGGCATGAACAAATCTACACCCGCCTCAATGCGGTTACCAGCCCAAACGGCAGTGGCCGGATTGATAGCCCCGGAAAAGGCGTTGTCTGTCATGGCTACCGATGCGCCCCCCATGCCTTTAGCCTTCATGCCGTAACCGTGGGGGAAGTAGCCATTGGTGGCCATGGCTGCCGTCAAAGGGCCGGAAATGACCGCGATCACTGCCAGATTCCGAACCGCCTTAACTCTATTTGAATTGCGCATCAACTGTCTCCTGTTTTATGTTTGTGGCCGGAATAAACGTTCGTCAGAATTCACCCTTGGAGGCGCGCTCCATCATTTCGTAAATCGTGCTGCGCACTGCCCAGGCATGCTCTTTCAAGGGTGAAGGCAACTTGCGCCCCATCTTGACCATCATGTCCATGTTTAATGTGTAGAGCCACAGGCCATCTTCCTTCTCCACCACTGTCACACGGCAGGGGAGATAGGCCGCCATGTGAGGACTAAAGTCCACCATCTCGCGGGCAGTAGTAGGCGTGCAAAATGAATACACCGTCAACAGTTTCTGTTTCGTGCCGGTACGTGCTTCCAGCTCTTTGGACAACGGCAGGATGCCAACCTCCTTCATGTTTCGTTCGCTGGCAACACCACGAAGAATTTGTTCGATGTCATTCGCAGTGACTCCGGCTTTCACCTTGCGCTCCCACGTTGTGGCCACGGCAATATCACCACCGCTATCCACCCAACGGTCCCACATCTTGCTGGCTTCAGCACCGGCGCCGTCTTCAAGTTTCCCGAGCGTGCTGATAGTGCCGCAACCGGTCAGCAGGGCTGCCAGCAACAAGGCTATCAAGCGAAGAATGGGAGATATCTGTTTCATGTTGTGTCCTGTAGTTTCCGTTTTGACCTGAGTGAATGATGCGGCGTTTATTCTTTTCATGAAACTGGTACATACCCTATACCGGTACCCGTATGTTAGTTCTGGAAAAATGACCACCTGGCGTTCTGGCACACTGCAGTTCGCCACCACTTCAAACCCGTGAATGCCATGACTAAGAAAACCGCCGCCAGCAAATCACCCGCTCTGAAATCAACCTTCGTAACTGGGGTTTATCGACAGGAGAATGAGAAGGACATGGTCAACCGTCTGCGACGCATTGAGGGTCAGGTGCGTGGTCTGGTGGACATGATCGAAACTGGACGTTCCTGCGAAGAAGTGGCCACACAAATGTCTGCGACCCGCAAAGCCATGGAAAAGGCTTTTTACCGAATGATGACCTGCTCACTCATCGAAGCCGTTCATGACTCAAAGAGTGATGAGCAGGCGATTCAGGAGGTTGAGCGATCTGCCCGCCTACTGGAAAAATTTGCCTGAATGCACCAGGCAAAAGAAAGCCCGCACCTCTGCGGGCATGAAAGCAAAAACGTAAATGATTTACTTTGCGCCAGCCAATACCCAGGCAGCCAGGATTTTGGCGTCTGCGTCGCTCAAAGCGGCTTGCGCTGGCATGGGAATGGCGCCCCATTTACCTGAGCCGCCAGCCTTGATGCTTTTAACCAGCATGGCTTCGGCGTCACTCTGACCGGCATACTTCTTGGCGATCTCCTGATAGGCTGGGCCGACAATTTTTTTGTCTACCGCATGGCAGGCCAAGCAGGCATTTTTTGTAGCGAGCTCTTTGTTGGCGAAAGCTGGTGCCGAGATCAGGACCGCAGCACCGATCAGGATTTGTACAAACTTCATTGCATCTCCAAAAATAAGAAAAATTATTGAAACATTGTTATTGGCAAATATAAGTGAATATTGATTTATTCCAAAGTTAAAAATGCGCCATTCATGCTAGGGATTTCCCGGGGAACACAGCTCAGGTGTATCGCTTGCTCATGGCTTCCAGCGACACCGGCTTGATGCGGCTGGCGTTGCCCGCACAGCCGAATGCCTCAAATCGCGCCTTGACGATGCCACGTGCTGCATTTTTGGCGGCTACCAGCGCTTTTCTCGGGTCGAACTCGCTGGGCTGCTGCGCGAACACCTGCCGCATGGCGCCGGTCATGGCCAGGCGGATGTCGGTGTCGATATTGATCTTGCGTACGCCGCTTTGGATGCCACGCTGGATTTCTTCCACAGGCACACCGTAGGTTTCCTTGATGTCGCCACCAAATTGGCGAATGATGGCCAGCCATTCTTGTGGCACGCTGCTGGAGCCATGCATCACCAGGTGGGTGTTGGGGATTTGCGCATGGATGGCCACGATGCGGTCCATTGCCAGTATGTCCCCCGTGGGCTTGCGGGTGAACTTGTAAGCGCCGTGGCTGGTGCCAATGGCAATGGCGAGTGCGTCAACACCCGTCTTCGTCACAAAGTCTTTAGCCTGCACCGGGTCTGTGAGCATCATGTCGTGCGTGAGCTTGCCCTCCGCGCCAACGCCGTCTTCCTCACCCGCCTCCCCCGTCTCCAGCGAACCCAGGCAACCGAGTTCACCCTCAACAGACACGCCAATCGGGTGCGACATCTCGCAGACGCGTCGCGTGATGCCCACGTTGTACTCGTAGCTGGCGGGTGTCTTGCCATCGCTCATCAGAGAGCCGTCCATCATCACGCTGGTGAAGCCCGAGCGGATGGATTGCTGGCACACGGCGGCAGACGTGCCGTGATCCTGGTGAACGACCACCGGAATGTCGGGATGGCTTTCCACTGCCGCCAGCATCATGTGGCGAAGATACGCCTCGCCCGCATACTTGCGTGCGCCGGCAGAGGCTTGCAGGATGACCGGGCTGTCTGTTTCCTGAGCCGCCTCCATGATGGCGATGATCTGCTCCAGATTGTTGACGTTGAAAGCGGGCACGCCGTAGCCGCGCTCGGCGGCATGGTCCAGCACCTGACGAAGGGAAACAAAAGCCATGAAAATCTCCTGAAATAGTGAATAAATTGGCCCCTAGCCAACACCCCATATGCGTGAGCAGCTATCAATAAAATAGCTAGCAGGTGTCAAGCAGTTGCTGCCCGTTTTTGCAAAATCTCGAACGCTGGAAGCGTTTTCCCTTCCAGCACCTCCAGAAAGGCGCCTCCACCTGTCGAGATGTACCCAACCTGATCCTCGATGCCATACTTCGCGATGGCAGCCAGCGTGTCCCCGCCTCCAGCGATGCTGAATCCGCTGGAGGCGGCAATCGCTCGTGCAATGGCCTTGGTGCCGTTCTCGAAGGCCGCAAACTCAAATACCCCCACGGGGCCATTCCAGACGATGGTGCCCGCCGTCTTGAGTTGCCCCGCAAGGCGTGCAGCCGTCCAGGGGCCTATGTCCAGAATCAGGTCATCGTCCGCCACATCGGTTGCGGCCTTGATGGTGGCCACGGCATCCGCACTGAACGACTTGGCGGT
>JAKQJK010000333.1 GCA_029561195.1 Pseudomonadota bacterium | reverse complement strand
GTTCCCGCCTGTCAAGTGGGAACTAAGCGGGTTGTTACCGGGATGTGAGTAGGCTGGGGTAAAGGGCGAGACCACGTCGGATTCACCAAAAAACCTTCCGCGACCCTCCAACGTACCAGCTTCCTTCCCCGCGGCCTCCATTAATAGTGGGTAACAAAGGCGCCACCGGTCAAGCCAAAAATCACCAAACGCTCCATCCGCGAATTCCTCCGGCCCGCAGATAGAAATCACACCCCCAGCCAAATTGTGATTGACGAAAACTGGCGCCTGCAGAATTGATGCATGGTACAGGAAAGACCGAATGAACGAATTTCTGAGCAAACTGCATAACTTCAAGCGGGGCTTGAACCTGCGGATACTGGCGCGGGCGCTGGTGATCGCGCTGGTCTGCCTCGTGGTGGGTTTGCACGCTTACTTTCTGGTGTGGCTGCACACCCCCGCGCAGTCACCAACGCTGGTTTACCTGAATTACACGCTCAAGGCGCTGCTGGCTGGCCTCACCCTGTTCCTGTTCTACAAAGGCATCCGCGGGTTTTACGACAACCGCGCCGCCGCCCGCTGGCTGGACCGGCAGACAACGCACGAGGACGACCTCTATCAAAACCTCTGGGAACTGAAGCAGCAAAAGGAAAGCGAGCTGGTTTTGGACGCTTTGGCGGGACAGGCGCAAAAGCGCCTCAAAGCTTCAGACTACCGCCTGCCCAGACTGTTCCAGCCCAACCAGGGGTGGCTGATCCTCTTCGTGCTGGCGGGCATCGGCAGCGTCTGGGCCCTCGGCTGGA
Organism: Pseudomonadota bacterium; assembly: GCA_029561195.1. GTDB lineage: Bacteria > Pseudomonadota > Gammaproteobacteria > Burkholderiales > Burkholderiaceae_C > Egaibacter. Next base: position 329 of record JAKQJK010000333.1, on the reverse strand, counting down.
ACGAGTTTCGCTACGCTTTGAACCAGTTTCGTGCGGTTAATGCGGACGCGATCGAATACAAAAAGACCATCGAGCTGAGCCCCGGCAATGTGACCATCGGCAAAGGCCAGCAGCTGCTGATCAAGGTGGTGGAGCCGGATACCCGATTGAACCACCGGCTGTTCTACCGCTGGGACAAACAGTGGCGCGAACTGGGGATGACGGACAACAGCTACAGCTTTCCCGCGCTGGAATACAGCCTTGAATACTATGTGAAAAACGAAGTGGCCACCAGCCCCGTTTACAAGGCGGTTTGCCTGGATGAGCCCTTCGCGCGGAGCTGGTCGGTT
>JAKQJK010000303.1 GCA_029561195.1 Pseudomonadota bacterium | reverse complement strand
TCGCAACGGCTGGTGGATCTGGAGCACGCCCGCCTGCGCCAGCAGATGCTGCCACCGGCCCAGGCCGTGGCCGATACCCCGCCCCGCAGCACCCGCCGGGCCAGTCAGCGAGCGCAAGGTGCCGGCCTTAACGCTGCCAGTCATTGGCGCATTCACCAGGTCTGGCTGACGGGTGTGCTGCCCCAGCAGCAGCCATTTCGGAGCAATACCTCGGGGCCGCAGGTCGACGTGGTGCTGCTGCCCGACGAGGAGGCGGAGGATTACGTCCTGCACCAGTTGAGTGAGGGCAGCAGCAAGCGGGACGTGCTCTACGTCCGGATCGACGACAGCAAGAACCACCGCATCCCCGACCACCTGCTCCAAGGCGCCCGCATCTCGATCTGGGGTACGGCGGACTACATGGAGCTCCTGCGCACCCACGCCGAAGACACCGGCCTATCGCTCATGGCCTGCGCCCAACGTTACGGCATCGTCAGCCTGCTTGACCGCACCCAGGGTTGGCGCTTTCACCCGGCGTTGGGGTTTACGGGAGAGAAGTGATGGAGAGCGTAAGGCTCAGAGCGTCATGGGTTGGTGAGCCCGTCCTCGGCGGCCCGCCTGATTGCGGGCAGTTGAGCGGCCAGTGTGGGGAGCGCACGTTGCACCGTTTCCCAGACAATCCCGATGTCCATTTCGAAATAGCCATGTGCGATCCGGTTGCGCATGCCTTTCATGCTCCCCCACGGCACGGTGGGGTATCCCGCAACAAACTCGCCATGGTGTTCCAGGAGCTTTGCGGCGAGCTCTCCGATTACAAGGAGGTTCAGTACGACGGCCTGCTGGGTGCGTCGGTCTGCGCTGAAGTCCTCTCGCTCCAGGTCTTCAACGTAGGCGAGCGCTTGACGCGTCGCCTCTTCCATTTGTTCAAGCCAGAGAGGAAGGCGGCTTTCTGTCACAGCGGACGCGCTTCTGCCAGGACTTTCGCGCGGATCCGGAGCGGTAGATCGCCAGGGGTCAGTACATCGACTGGTACACCCAGCAGTGCCTCCAACTCCACTTGCAGCCCTCCCAGATCGAAAAGTGTCGTCTCGGGGCTGGGATCGACCAACAGGTCGAGGTCGCTGCTGTCGGTGTCCGTCCCGCGCAGCACGGAACCGAAAACACGGGGATTGCTGACATGAAAGCGCCGAGCCAACTCGAAGATGGCAAGTCGATCCTGATGGAGGGTTTGGGATGGCTTCATGGTGCGTGGTGCCTCTGGCTGCCTATCCGGCAGTTAAGTTGTCTCGCTCGGTTAAAGGCGAATATTTCTGAGCTGCCTGTTCGGCAGTTGCAAATTGACCATGAACGGAGTAGCGTTTGTCTGTCGATCAGTTATAGATCGGTTAGAGGTGAATAGGTTGAGTTTTTGGGAGCCTCCGAAAGACTGCCATCTTTCGGAGGCGGGTAGCAAAGCTGCTGGTTGTTGGCCGGCGCCCACCTACGGGGTTAGTCGCAGGAAGGAGGATGTGGGTGTGATTGACCATCGCACGATCAGATTAGTGAGTTGACCATCGCAGTAAATCAAACCCCCTGAGGCTTTGCTTCGGGGGATTCTACGGCTAGCCGTTATCTTGTCAAAGCAAGAGGTTGCATCTTGTCCGAATCTCCTCAAGATCGCCGCAGTCAATTCCGTGCGGCCATCCAGCAGTTCCTCCGGGAGCGTCTGGAAGGCAAGCTCGACAAGCTGGGGGACGATGACCCCAAGCGAGCCGAGTTGTTGGTGCAGTTTGCGCCAGAGGCATGGTTGGCTGACGCAGCGAAGCGGGTTGCACAGATCCAGACTGTGACCCATTCCCTGAAACCGATTCATCCCGAGGCACGAGGTACCAATCTTTACTGCCCGCCGGCCTCGCTGGTGTCACGCCCCGAGGTGGGCTCCCACGTTCTCGGGGCCAATTTTGCTGGTGACGTGGTGGGCAACGCCGCCGCCCTGGATGTGCACAAGTTCCTGCGCGTCGTGGTGGAGGGGCGGCCTCTGTTGGTGTGGTTGCAGCAGGCCGATGTCGATGCCGTGGCGGCACTTTCGGACGATGCCGAACTGGCGCAGGCGTGGGCGGACGCCTTTCGCAGCGTGACCGAACCTGCCAGCGAGATCCCTGCATCCCATGTGCTGGCCAAGCAGCTCTACTGGCTGGTCGGGGAAGACCCCATGGCGGATGAGGATTTCCAGCTCCTCGCGCCGCTTTACGCCAGTTCATTGGCGCACCGGGTTTTTCAGACCATCAACGAGGATCGTTTTGGCGATCAGGCCAAGGAAGCTCAGCGCGCCCGTTGGGAGCGCCGCGCTTACGCCGGCATGGTTCGGGATTATCCGCATCTTGCGGTCCAGAAGTTCGGGGGCACCAAACCCCAGAACATCTCGCAGTTGAATAGCGAACGGGGCGGCGGAAACTACCTCCTTGCCTCGCTCCCACCCCGCTGGAAAAGCCCGAAGTTCTCCGCCCCGTGGTTCGTCGAATCCGTCTTTACCCTGTTTGGGCGTAGCCAGGACGTGTGGCCGGTGGTGCGGACCTTGCGGGAGTTTCTTCAGTCCGACCCGCCTCCTGGTAAAGAGACAAGTATTCGGCGCGATGCCCTGATCGATAGTCTGATCGCCGCTCTGACGGTCTTTGCCCGCCAGTTTCATACCACGTTGCCGGCTGGTTGGACCTTGGATACTCGCTGCCGCTTGCCGGAAGACGAGCGTCTCTGGCTGGATCCTGGCCGAGTGGAAGCAAGGGAAGACGGCGATGAGGCTTTTTGTTCAAAGTGGTTCCAGATGGGTTGGCCAGCAGGTATCGGGCGTCGCTTTGGCAACTGGCTCAACCGGCAACTGGAGGGTGGTGATCTGCTCCTGGGGGATGTGGAGGCACGCCGATGGCACGACGAACTGCTGCTGAACCAGGAATGGGCTGAGCACTTGTACACCTTGCGCGGACTGATAGACGCACCCCAGTACATTCCTACGCGGAGGGGCAAATGAGCTTCCAGCTACCTGAAAGCGAAGGTCTGTTGGTTCTTAACCGGCTGCCGATCCAGAACGCCAATGCCATCTCGAGCCCCTTGACCCACGGGTTTCCGTCCATGACCGCCTTCCTGGGCTTGATGTGGGCACTGGAGCGCAAGCTGCGTACCCAGGGCGTAACGCTCCAGTTCGATAGCGTCGGTGTCATCTGCCATGACTTTGACGAGCAGGTGACGGAAGGCGGCTACACCAAGGCCTTTCGACTGACCCGCAATCCCGTGTCCAAAGACGGCAGCACGGCGGCCATCGTGGAGGAGGGGCGCATCCACCTGGAGGTCACCCTGATCTTTGGTGTGTCTGGCGAAGCCGTGCTGGACGACGCAGAGCCTCGGCAGAAACTGGCGGACCAGATTGCCGAAACCCTGGCCGGTATGCGGGTGGCAGGGGGAAGCGTGCTCCCCGCAAGGCGAGTAGGGCGTCTTCCCGGTGCCGAGCTGCTGCGCCTGGATGAAGATCCCGAGGAAGCCAGCGGGGATTTCCGGCTGCGTCGCCGTCGCTGGATGCCCGGATTTGCGTTGGTGTGCCGGGACGACCTGCTGGCGCAGCGCCTGGAGAGTTTGCAGGCCACCACGCCTGAGGCGACGGCACTGGATGCCCTGCTCGATCTTTCCCGTTTCAACTGGCGGCCGGCAGTACCCGAGGCCCCCGGTGATCAGGCCGAAAAGAAGGCTGTGGAATGGGAGCACGACCGTACCGAAGGCTGGATCGTGCCGATCCCGGTGGGGTATGGCGCGCTCTCCCAGGTGCACCCGGCCGGCACGGTGAAGAACGCCCGGGATGCCCGCACCGACTTCCGTTTCGTGGAGAGCCTTTACTCCGTCGGTCAGTGGATCAGCCCCCACCGCCTAGGGAGTTTTCGCGAGCTGCTCTGGTATGCCCACAGTGATGTGGACGCTGGGCTGTATCGCTGCCGCAACGATTTTGCCGCCTCTGCGCGCGGCCTCTGAATACGCCTCTGAAAGGAAAACAAGATCATGACCCTCAAGACTGCCTCCGTCCTTGCCTTTGAACGCAAGCTCGACCCCTCTGATGCCCTCTTCTTCGCGGGAGCCTGGGATAGCCGCAACAACAGCTCCGCCTGGCCGTCGGTGGCCATCGAGAGTAAATCCGTGCGGGGCACCATCTCCAACCGTCTCAAGACCAAGGATCAGGACGCCGCCAAGCTGGATGCGGCCATCGAGAACCCGAACCTGCAGACCGTGGACGTGGCGGCCCTGCCCTGGCAGGCGGATACCCTGAAAGTCGTCTTCACGCTGCGCGTGCTGTCGGGCACCGGCCATCCCTCAGCCTGCAATGACGCGGATTATCAGAAGAAGCTGGTAGATACCGTGGCCGGCTATGTGAGCAGCCAGGGCTTTGGTGAACTGGCCCGACGCTACGCTGCCAATCTGGCCAATGGACGCTTTCTTTGGCGCAACCGTGTCGGTGCGGAGAGCGTTGAGGTGCAGGTGGCACATCTGGTGAATGGTCAGGCTCAAAAGACCTGGACCTTTGACGCACTGGCCTTCTCGCTGCGGAGTTTCGATGTGCCGGCAGGTGCCTCGACAGCGCTGGGTGAACTCTCTGCACTGATCGCGGATGGCCTGGCGGGCGACAGCCATGTGTTGCTGCAAGTGACCGCCTACGTAAGGTCAGGGGCCGGGCAGGAGGTGTTCCCGTCACAGGAACTCATCCTGGACAAGGGGCGCTCCACCAAGAGCAAGACGCTCTATGCGGTGAAGGACGTTGCCGGGCTGCACTCCCAGAAGGTCGGTAACGCCATCCGTACCGTCGACACCTGGTATCCGGAGGTGGAGGAACTCGGCCCGATTGCGGTTGAGCCCTATGGCTCCGTCACTACCCGCGGCAAGGCCTACCGGCAGCCCAAGAAGGGCGACGATTTCTATTCCCTGCTCGACAACTGGATCATCAAGGACAAAGTGCCCCCCGCCGAGCAGCAGCACTTCGTGATTGCGACCCTGATCCGGGGCGGGGTGTTTGGCGAGGCGGGCTGAGCATGGATCACTATGTGGACATCCGCCTTCTGCCCGACCCGGAGTTTCCAGCCACAACCCTGATGAACGCTTTGTTCAGCAAGCTGCATCGTGGCTTGGTGAGCCATGGCGCAGGAGACATCGGGATCAGCTTTCCGGATGCACGGGCCAATATCAAGGGGCTCGGAGAGCGACTCCGTTTGCACGGAAGTCTGGCGCCGTTGCAGGCATTTCTGGATTCCGACTGGCTCAGGGGAATGAGGGATCACGTCAGCCTGAAGGGGCCCGGCCCGGTACCTGAGGACGTGCGCTACCGGGTCGTTCGTAGGATGCAGGCTCACAGCAGCCCCGAAAGGGCGCGACGTCGCCTGATTGCCCGTAAAGGGATATCCCCGGAAAGCGCCTTGGCAAGGATTCCGGATAGCAGTGCCGAGTTGCTCGACTTGCCTTTTGTGTTGCTGAACAGCAGTAGCACGGGGCAGCATTTCCGTTTGTTCATCGATCAGGGCGAAGTGCTCGATCGGCCGCAGCCCGGTGAGTTCTCTGCCTACGGGCTGAGCGCCACCGGAACGATCCCCTGGTTCTGACCCTTTTTTCTTGCCCTTCTTCAAGGCGTTGATTTTATTGGCTTTGGAGAAGGGCGAGATTTTTGGGTGTGGAGGCTGGGTACGCCAGTTTTTCTTTAACAATCAGATAGTCAGCGCTGATAGGATCTACGTGACTGCCGGACAGGCAGCTCAGAAAATCTGGGGGATCGCGACTGAAGCCTGGACCGGCGTGACTGCCGGACAGGCAGCTCAGAAATGCTGGACCGCATGAGCCTATCGCCCGATGACCGTGACTGCCGGACAGGCAGCTCAGAAAGGCTGGCGCCACATGTACGACCAGCCGCTGGACGTGACTGCCGGACAGGCAGCTCAGAAATCCTGGTTACAGGGTGACGGTCTTCCAACGGCCGTGACTGCCGGACAGGCAGCTCAGAAATGGATGCTGCTGGCCATCGGCACCTGGTATCACGTGACTGCCGGACAGGCAGCTCAGAAAAACCACAGTGACACTGCCATTTGTGACGTTTACGTGACTGCCGGACAGGCAGCTCAGAAAATCATGACACCCTCATCTTGGACGAGTCAGCACGTGACTGCCGGACAGGCAGCTCAGAAATGCACGAGCAACTGCGCTGCGATCATCATCGGCGTGACTGCCGGACAGGCAGCTCAGAAAACCGACGAGCCGCGAGTAGCCGCCCTGATCTGCGTGACTGCCGGACAGGCAGCTCAGAAAAGTGTGCTCACAGTGCCGCTCGTCTTGAGATCCGTGACTGCCGGACAGGCAGCTCAGAAAGACGAGCGGAAGGTCAGCGTGAACAACGCCGTCGTGACTGCCGGACAGGCAGATCAGAAATCAAGAGCGCCCGCAAGCGACGACTGCACGACCGTGACTGCCGGACAGGCAGCTCAGAAAGCCAAGGCAAACCTGATGTACAGCCACCACGGCGTGACTGCCGGACAGGCAGCTCAGAAAAGAAAGGATTGATGATTTTCAGTGTCATCAGACGTGACTGCCGGACAGGCAGCTCAGAAAGATACGCCGTGCTCTCCGAGCGCGGCTTTACCCGTGACTGCCGGACAGGCAGCTCAGAAAGTTGGAGACGAGCGACTTGAATGCCAGGGTGGCGTGACTGCCGGACAGGCAGCTCAGAAAGTGTTGGGCGCCATGGGTGCGGCGTGCGGCGGCGTGACTGCCGGACAGGCAGCTCAGAAATCACCCCCCGACGAGACCACAGGCGCCGACACCGTGACTGCCGGACAGGCAGCTCAGAAAACACAGCAATACCGGCGACTATGCCGGCCATGCGTGACTGCCGGACAGGCAGCTCAGAAATCACGAAG
>JAKQJK010000296.1 GCA_029561195.1 Pseudomonadota bacterium | reverse complement strand
CCTGCCGCACGACAAGCACCCGCACCCGCGCCTGTGGGGCGCTTTCCCGCGTGTGCTGGCCCGCTACTGGCGCGAACAGCAGCTGTTCTCCATGGAGCAGGCGGTTCACAAGATGACAGGGCTGTCAGCGCGCAACTTCAGACTGCAAGAGCGCGGCCAGATCCGAGAAGGCTGGTTCGCCGATGTGGTGGTGTTTGACCCCCGGCGGGTGCGCGATATGGCGACCTATGAGCACCCGCTTGCGCGCTCGGAAGGCATAGAGCAGGTGTACGTGAATGGTCAGCTCTCCTTTGCGTCCGCAGAGGCAGAAGGCTCACTCCCGAGGGCCGGACGCATGCTGCTGCACCCGCGCGGGTGACACCGTGTCACGCAAAAGAAACGGGAACACTAAACTCAGCCAACAACCGGTCGAGCCTTACGCCCGAAGTTTTAAACTACGCGCGCAAGCGATGTGAGGTCCGCTGAATAGACTTCACAAATGGGATGATTTAGCTGCCCGCCAGATCAATGAGTAGATCAGGGTTGAGCGAGTTGGGCGAGCGCGCGAAAATCGCCGGCCATTCCAATGGCCCAGCAGACGTCAATAAGTTTCGCAGTTCTAGCCACACCCAATACCGGGTCTGACAGGCCATGAAATTTGCCCTCCAGCATCGTGTCGGTCATCGGGTTTTGCAGGGAACCGATCGCGTGCTCTACAAAGACGTGCACTCTTCGGCCATCCAGCAGCACAGCCGTGACGTCGGCGCTGGCTTCGTCGATCGAGTCGTCCACTGTCGCAACCACCTTGCGGCGCAGCGCCACCATATCTGGGCGATTGACTACTTCGTCCGAGAACTCGTCTTCAGCGGCAAAGCCGAACGTCAAACCCGCTGCGCAACCGTGGTACACGCTGAACTTGGCTTGCAAGCCATCTGACGGTTCTTTCTTGCCGGTGAGTTCCAGCACCAGGGAGTGCACCTTGAGTTCGATACGATCAATCTGCTCGGGCGTGACGCCCTGAGCGCGCAGCTGGGAACAGGCGTCAATGCTGGGGTGAATGACGATGCCGCAGGCGAAGGGCTTGTAGCTGTTGAAGGATATCTCAAAGCGCTGGCCCAACTCGTGGGTGATTTCTGACCAGTCGTTTTTGGTGGATACGGTTTGCATCATGCCGCGTGGTGCCTCTAGCGCCTTGGGGCTGGCTGTGAATCCTTTGCTGGCCAGGAGCGCCGACATCAAGCCGGCCCGCGCCGCCCCGCCAGGGTGGAAAGGCTTGGTCATGGTGCCAAACTGTTCGCGCATACCCACGGGTTGCGATGCCGCGATGCCCAGAGCCATGGCGGTTTTTTGGGTATCCAGTCCCAGCAGGCGGGCGCAAGCCGCTGCGGCACCCAGCGTGCCGGTGGAGCCAGTAATGTGCCAGCCACGGTCGTAATGGTCAGGATACATGGCATTACCCACGCGACAGGATACGTCAATGCCTAACACCAATGCGTCAATCAGCGCCCGGCCACTGGCACCGGTATGTTCGGCCATCGCCATCACCGCAGACGCTACAGGGCCGGCGGGGTGAATGATGGTCTTGAGATGCGTGTCGTCAAAATCAAAGGTGTGTGATGTGATGCCATTGATCAGAGCGGCGCTAGCCATGTCTACTTTTTCTGCGCGGCCCAGCACACTGGCTTGTGGCGCTGGTTGTAGCATTTGCACAGCAGCGAGGGCGGTGTCTGCAGCTTCGTGGTGGGCCGCTCCAACGGCGCAGCCCAGCCAGTTGAGAAAGGTGCGATGAGCTTCGTGATCAACGGCGTCGCTCCAACCCCGCGAAGGGTGGTTAGCCACAAAATTGGCCAGAATTTGGGTGACGAACGGGGCGTTGTGATCAGCATTGACCTGGGTATTGCGAGCCATGGATTCCTTGTTCGGAAAATTGAAATGCTTTAAATAGAGGAGCTAACTGTTGATTACGGACGATGGCTTGAAGATGATTTAACCCTCAAGATTTGTCAAGAAAGGAAGAGTCAGCTATCAAGTTGGATGTTGCGTTCCTTGGCCAGCTTGGTCCATCTGGTGATGTCAGCTTTGATGAACTGGGCAAACTCATCCGGTGCCATCACTATAGGCTCCACCGCTTCCACTGACAGCTTCTCACGCATGTCGGGGGCTTTGAGCACCGCGGCCAGGGTGTCGTTAAGTTGTTTGACCATCGGTGCTGGCATGCCCGCCGGGCCGACCACGCCGTACCACTGCATCGCATCAAACCCCTTGAAGCCGGACTCATTCAATGTGGGCAAGTCCTTGAACAGTGGGTGGCGCACATTGCCTGTCACTGCCAGCGGACGCACCCGACCCGATTTGATGTGCGGTACGGCGGCGGCCAGGCCGGGGAACATGGCCTGGGTTTGCCCGCCAATCAGGTCAGTAAATGCCGGTGCAATTCCTCGGTAGGGGATGTGCACCATGAAGCTGCCCAGTTGCGTCTTGAACAACTCCATCGTCAGGTGCGTGAGGGTCCCAGGCCCAGCAGAGCCGTAACTGAGCTTGCCGGGATTCTTGCGCAAATACTCTACAAACTCCTGCACCGTGTTGACAGGCAATGCAGCGTTGACCACCAGCACATTGGGGGTGCCGCCTATCATGCCAATCGGGGTGAAGTCCTTGATCGCGTCATAGGGCACTTTGCGGGTGGCCGGGCTGGTGCCGTGGGTGGCTACGTAGCCCTGCATCAGTGTGTAGCCATCGGGCGCAGCCTTGGCTGTATTCTGGCAGGCAATCACACCACCACCACCGCTCTGGTTATCCACGACAAAGCTTTGGCCCAACGCCTTGCCCCACCGCTCTGTCACGGTGCGCCCCACCATATCGCTGCCTCCACCGGCAGCAACCGGCACGATATAGCGAATCGGTTTGGACGGGTAAGCGGTCTGCGCTTGCGCCAGTCCGGGCAAACCCAATAGCGCGGGGGCTGCTTGAAGTAGGGTACGTCTTTTCATGATCTTGTCTCCTTATGTGATGTATGCCGGGGTCGGCCTATTTCGATTTATCGGAATCCACTGTGGGGTTCAAACGTTTAAAAGCAATGTCAACGTGGTTGGACATCAGTGCTTCGCAAAGTTGCGGGTTACCCTGAGTTAGCGCCTTGACGATATCCCGGTGCTCTGCGATGGAGGCCTGCATGCCAACGTCATCAGATAAGTTTTTCAAGCGGGAGAGATGAAGTTTTTGCACAATACCGCGGTAGGTATCAGTCAGCGCCTGGTTATTGGTGGATGCAATGATCAACCAATGAAACCGCAGGTTTTCTGCGTAGTAGCGCTGCACTACGTGCTGTTTTTCAGCGTCCTGCATGGCTTGGACCGAGTCGTTCAAGTTTGCCAGCAAAGTGGCCTTGGGCGCCTTAGGCAATTGCGCCGCCTGACGTCCTGCAAACCCATCCAGTAATCCCCTCAATTGGTAAAGATCGCGAATTTCTGAGGGGTCAAGTTGACGCACAAACACACCTGAATGCTTGCGTGCAACGACCAGCCCGGAGCTTTCCAGTTCACGCAGTGCTTCCCGCACAGGCACACGCGAGACACCCAGACGATTGGCAATATCAGGTTCATTAATCCTTTGACCGGGTGCGAGAGCCCCTTTCAGAATCAGCGACAGCATGTCGTTGCGAACCACCTTCGCCAACGATATGTCTTCCTGATCACCAGGCTGATTCTGAAAAGATTCCGTGAGCCAGGGTAGTAAGGTGTGCTTGTTCATAGTGGCTATATCGTATACGACAATGACCGATGCCAATGCTGGTTTTTTGGCAGAAACTGAAAATCGAGGGCGTGTTAAACCATCATTTGCTAATGACATTTGTGATTTGCAGTTGGTAAAAACCCGGGTGGACAGGTTTTACATGATTGACAGTTTTGAATATTCGTATACGATAAAAGCTGATTTTTTGACTTGCACGCGCAAATCGAAACTGAGTCAACGATTCCAACCCCTGGAGACAAACCATGAAAATCAAGAACTTTTTCACCGCACTCGGTGTGGTGTTTCTGACTGCCGGCACGGCCCATTCGCAGCAAGCGGATTACCCGGTCGGCCGGGTTTCCCTGGTGACGCACTCCACCCCGGGCGGAGGGACGGATGTGTTCTTGCGTGATCTCACCAAGCACCTCAGCACGCTTATGAAAACCAGCTTTTCAGTGGAAAACATCCGTGGTGGCAGTGGCGCTACCGCCGTTGCAGCGGTAGCCAAAGGCGCACCTGATGGTTCCATCCTGTACGGCACCACGCCGACTTACATTCAGACCACGTTGCTCTCCAAGCCCCCTGTTGGTTATGACGGGCTGGACCCTATCGTCATCGTTTTTCTTGATCCAGAGATCATCTTTACCCGGACTGAATCTCCCTATAAAAGCCTGTCTGACGTGATGACGTTTGCAAAGGCCAATCCAGGCAAGTCCCGCTGGGGTGCATCCAACCCGGCCTCGCTGGAGCGTATTGCCATGGAGCGCCTGTCGCGTGCCGCTGGCGTTAAGGTGCCCATCGTCAGCCATGAAGGTGGCGGCGACCAAATGATCGGTGTACTCAACGGCACCTACGACATCGGCATTGGTGAAATGCAGGAGCTGCAAGGTCAGCTCGAAGCCGGGAAAATTCGCCTATTGGCCACACTGTCGGATACCCGCCTGCAAGGTCTGCCCCAGTTGGCCACGGCCAAAGAGCAGGGCTACGACGTGGTGGTGCGCAAGTTCCGTGGTCTGGCTGGCCCTAAGGGGATGTCAGATACTGTTGCCAAGGCTTGGGAAGTAGCCATTCGCAAGGTGGTGGAGTTGCCCGCTTACAAGGCTGAATACACCCGCGAAAATTTGACGCCCATCGTCATGGGCCGTGAAGCTGCACGGAAGTTCACTGCAGAAGTCGCTGCGGAAACGGTTGAGTCCTTCAAAGAGTTGGGCTTGATAAAGTGAGCGAAGGCTTGAGCGATCGCGCTACGTCATGCGTGACGGGCGCCATCGGTTTGCTTTCTTCTCTCACTTATGTGGTTGCAGCTCGGCGTATCGAAGACAGTCTGCTGGCAGATGCCGTCGGAGCTTCTGGTGTGCCGGTGGCCGTTGGCGTGTTGATGGCTGTTGCGTCAATTGCGCTCCTGATCAAAGGTCTGGTGCCATCAGCCAAGGCGCACTCAGGTTCAGTAAAAAGCAAAGGTGCATTAATAGAGTCAGCGGAGTCACTGATGCGTCCGCATTGGTTTGCAGCGGGTTTATTGGTGATCTTGATGGCCTACCTGCTGATCCTACCTTGGCTGGGTTACATCGTTTCCATTGGCCTGCTGTCGGCGGCAGTGGCTTGGTTTTCTGGTGGGCGCGAGCACAAGGCGCTGCTAGGTTTTGTGGTGTTGACAGGGCCGCTGCTCTGGATCTTGTTTGACTTCGCACTCAAGGTTCGCATGCCTGCGGGCTTTTGGCCAACACTTTTTGCAGGTTAGTCTATGGATTCTGTACTGAATTCACTGAGCAGTCTTGCCTCGGTGTGGGTAATTGCAGCCGCCTTTGGCGGTGTGCTTTGGGGTATTTTGGGTGGTGCGTTACCTGGAATTTCCCCATCCATCGCGATGGCCTTGCTGCTACCTTTTACGGTTGGCTTGCCACCGACCGTGGCTCTCGTGTTGCTTGCCAGTGTTTATGTGGGTGCGGAATATGGCGGATCCATTCCGGCTATCCTGATTCGTACGCCAGGTACCAACTCGGCGTCTGCCACTGTCATGGACGGTTACGAAATGGCCAAACAGGGCAAGGCTGGCGAGGCGTTGGGTATTTCTCTGGTGTCGGGTCTGGTGGGCGGTTTGTTTGGCCTGATGGTGCTGGTGCTTGCCACGGAAAGCCTGGCAAAAGTGGCGCTGGCTTTCACACCTGCGGCCTACTTTTCCCTGGGCATACTGGGCTTGTCAGTGATTGCCGGTTTGTCGGGTGGCTCTTTGCTCAAGGGTCTGATTGCAGCCTGCATCGGCTTGATGATTGCCTTTATTGGAAGTGACCCAGTCTCGGGCGTATCACGGTTCACTTTCGGGTCAGCAGACTTGCTTGACGGCGTCAAACCCATCATCGTGATGGTCGGCCTGTTTGCCGTAACGGAAATGCTGGTTCAAATTGGAGAGCCTGCCTGGGCCAAGGCTGACAAGGCCACTTCGCGTCTGAAGTTGCCCAACTGGGCGATGTGGAAGCGGCTGTTTCGTCCGCAAGCCATTGGCGCTGCTGTCGGCACGATTGAGGGAGTCACACCAGGTGCGGGTGGTACGGTAGCGGCGTTCATGGCGTACTCGGAGAGTAAGCGCTGGTCGAAATACCCTGAGGAATATGGCCATGGCTCGCCTGAAGGGGTCGCAGCTCCTGAGGCTGCCAACAATGTGGTCACCGCCACAGCGCTGGTTCCACTATTGAGTCTGGGCATTCCCGGCTCCAACTCTGCGGCCATTTTGATGGGCGGTTTTTTGATCCACGGTTTGCAACCAGGTCCCATGTTGTTCACCAAGGCGCCCGAGGTGGTCTACGGTCTATACGGTGGTTTGTTTATTGCCAACATTGCCATGTTACTCATCGGCCTGGTGATCCTGAACCCATGCATCTGGCTAGTGAATCGCCCCAAGCCCTATCTGATTGCGGGGATCCTGGCCCTGGTGATGACTGGTGTGTATGCCTTGCACCAGAGTGTGTTTGACATCGCTATGGCGTTGGGCATCGGCGTGCTGGGTTACGGTATGCGTTTGCTGAGAATTCCGGTGCTGCCCTTGGTGCTGGGCTTGGTGCTGGGCTACATGGTGGAGTCCAATTACCGGCGCAGTTTGTTGATCTCAGGGGGCGACCATTCGATATTTGTGACCGATCTGGTATCTGCTGGGCTGCTGGCCCTGGCGGTGATGTTAACCGTATACACCGGCATCAAAGAATTCACAGACAGGAAATCTAAAGCATGAGTTCGACAAATAGTTCCAGGCCTACCGTTGCAGTGCGTCTGGCCGCGGCCATTGTCCGGTCTACCCCGGAACGCGACCCGCTGGCCCTACCGGTGGCCCGGCGTTTGCTGATGGACGTGGCTGGCATTTGTATCGCGGCCCGCCATGAAGACTATGTGCTGGCCGCGCTGGCTGCAGTGGAGCAACCGGGCCCGTGCAGCGTTATTGGTTTCCCGCAAGGCTACGGCGTGGAGGCCGCGGCTTTTGTCAACGGCATTGCCGCGCACGGTGAAGACTTTGACGACACATACGAGGGCGGGCCGGTGCATGCTGGCGCCGTGATCGTACCAGCCCTGCTGGCCGCAGCCCAGCGCCACGAACTTGATGGCGTCGCGCTGTTGCGTGGCATTGCCATTGGCGTGGAAGTGACTTGCCGCCTGTGTGCTGTGGCACCCACCCGCGTGCACAAGGCCGGTTTTCACCCCACGGCCATCTTCGGCGTGGTGGGTGCGGTGGCTGGCATCGGTGCGGCGCTCAAATTGACTGAAGTGCAGATGGTCAACGCCTTTGGCCTGGCAGGCAGCATGGCTGGCGGCATTATTGAATACTTGGCCGATGGCTCATGGACCAAGCGCATGCACCCTGGTTGGGCTGCGCAGTCCGCCTACCGCGCAGTGCGTTTGGCCCAAGCAGGTTTCAAGGGACCCGCTACTGTGTTCGAGGGAACCCACGGGTTGTTTCATGGTTTTGCCAATACCAAGGACGGTGACTTTGAGGCCATGCTGGCTGGTTATGGCGAGCGCTGGCTGTGGACGACCATTGCTTTCAAGCCTTATGCCTGCGGCACCATGGCGCATCCTTACATCGATTGCGCGCGGGCGCTGCGCAAACAGGACATTACCGCTGAACAAGTGCAAAGCATCGAATGCGAGACCGCTGAAGGCATTGTGCATCGACTGTGGGAGCCGATGGCGCTTAAAGCGTCTCCGCCCAATGCCTATGCGGCCAAGTTCAGCATTCCGTATGCTATTGCCGCTGGCCTCGTGCTCGACGATGCGGGACTGTCCGCTTACACCGAACCGATGGTGCAGCGCGCCGACCTGCGTATGCTGGCGTCCAAAGTGCGCTACGTGGTCGATCCGGCCAATCCTTACCCCCACCAGTTCACCGGCCATGTGCGGGTGACCTTGACTGATGGCCGCGTAATCGAAGAACGTCAGGCCTATTTCAAGGGTGGCGCGGAGCACCCTTTGAGCGATGCCGATCTGGAGCAAAAATTCCGCGCAAACTGTCACCATGGCGGCCTGGATTTAAGCCACTCGCAAGCCCTTTTGGACTGTGTCAATGGAGCGTTTGGCACAGGTGCCGTGTCTTTGACGGCCCTGGCCGGTTAAGGAGGAAGCGCGATGAACGCCAAACCAAGAGCCTCTGAGACGCGACGCGTGGCGCTTGTGACCGGTGCTGGCCGCAACATTGGTCGAGCAATTGCACTTGCGCTGGCGCGCCAGGGCCTGGCGGTGGTGGTCAATGTGCGCAGTTCTGTCAATGAGGGCCAGTCGGTCGTTGATGAATTGCTAGCGCTGGGTTTGCCAGCGATGCTGTGTGTGGCCGACGTGACCGATGCCGAGGCGGTACGGGCCATGGTGGCGCAGGTAGGTGAGCGTTTTGGGCGGCTGGATGTACTGGTGAACAATGCGGCCATCCGCCGTGAAGCACCACTGGCCGAGTTGAGCGGCGACGACTGGCGCAGCACACTTTCCGTGGTACTCGATGGTGCGTTTTATTGCAGCCAGGCGGCATTGCCCTGGCTGCAGCGTGCCGAGGCAGGCGCTGTGATTAACATCGGCGGGATGACAGCGCACACCGGTGCCCTGAACCGGGTGCACGTTGTGACCGCCAAGGCAGGGTTGGTGGGTCTTACTCGGGCGCTGGCGCATGATTTGGCGCCGTACCAGGTGACGGTGAACTGCGTGTCGCCTGGCATGATTGATACGGTGCGCCAAAGTAGCAGCTCAGCCTTACAGCCCCAACACCACAAGCACCACCAACCGCTTCTGGGGCGGCGCGGTACGGCTGATGAAGTGGCAGATTCCGTAGCCTGGCTGGCCAGCGTCCAAGCCCGCTTTGTTACTGGCCAGGTGCTGCACGTTAACGGCGGCACCTTTCTGGGCTCTTGAACTCTCTCAAAGAACGAGGCGGGGGGCCTACCGCCTGGCGTACACATTTGCTGGCACTGCCAGTTGCCGCGGGTGGTGGTTTGCTGGCATATGCAGTTCACATGCCTTTGCCGTGGGTGCTGGGCGCGATGTTGGCTGTGGCCGCAGCGTCTTTGTTGATGGGGCGCACTCTGACACAAAAGGGTGTATTGCGTCGCGCAGCGCAGGGATGTATCGGTCTCGCGATTGGCCTGGCTTTCACGCCTGCAACCTGGGGGTTGCTAGGCGATCTCACACTCTGGATTGTTTTGGCAGCGACCACGGCACTAGTGCTGTCCGTGTTGGCCGCACCCGTCATTCAGCGCCTGGCCGGAATGGATGGCCCAACCGCTATTTACGCTGTTGCCCTGGGGGCTTCCTCCGAGATGGCGCTTCAGGCCCAACGCGCTGGGGCAGACGGGGCCAGCGTGGCCTGCGCCCATGCGGTGCGCATCATCATGGTGACTGGTATTGTGACGTTTCTGGCCTGGATGCTGGGTCAACCGATCGCCGCATCCACTGCGCTGGTCAGCGTGGCCGTGGTAACGCTCCCCCATCTCTTGCTGCTGCTCGCCGCTGCCATGCTGTTGGCCCTGCTGATACAGCGCCAGAATGTGCCCAACCCGTGGTTGCTCGGTCCACTGATCGTCGGCGGTCTGGGGGCGATGCTATCGTGGGGCGGGCGCTTGCCCGATGCGATGCTGATTGCCGCGCAAGTGATGATTGGCTGGGCCCTGGGGCAGAACATAACGCGTTCATTCTTCTCCCGCGCACCGCGCGTGCTGGCTTGCGCGGCACTGGTGACCCTGGGCATTCTCGCTGCCTGCCTGACCATGGGGTGGCTCATCAGTTGGGGATCTGGGCTGCCATTGATGACAACTTTCATCGCGCTGGCGCCCGGTGGCATGGCTGAGATGGGTGTGATCGCCAAGACTTTTGGGCTTGGCGCGCCACTGGTTACGGCGTTTCACATCGTGCGCATCGTGAGCACTGTATTTCTGACCCAAATGCTGGCCCGATGGATGCTGTCTAGTGGCTGGGTACGACACTAATAACCCGTAGGTCTTGAACTACCACATTTGGGAAAAAATTTAGTCTCTGCCAAACTTCGCCACAGGTCGACTGCTACTAAATGCACCCCAGTATTTAGATGCGTGTGTACGCGCTGAACCGCCCCTTATTTTGAAGAGGATCCATTCTCTTAATGGTTGGAGCCTCCTCAAAATAAGGGGCGATTCATACGGTGTACGACCACCTTTGGCTCGCGTTGTGCCACGCGTCACCTCAAACAGGGCCGCTTCATCTGACCGAACGGCTACGCGGCTGCTGCCATCGCAGCACGTTAACTGTGCACAGCAGCAGGCATGGCGTTTATGAAGCATTCACGATTTGGACACTCCAAAAAACACAAACACCGGAGAAGCACCTCATTGAAACACGGGCCTGAAGAATGTTCTCTCATAGCTAATAAAGCAACGCGTGTCCTCGCCGTATTTCGAAGCTGCCAGACAGTCGGCAACATCAAACACTTTCTTTCTGTACACCTCATAGTCTGCGAGTGAAGGGAAGGAAAAAGACGCGAGCGCAACGTTGCTCGCCCCTTCCGATGGAAGTAGATACCCATGGTGTATTCCACCAAGTCGATTGACAAGTTCAATCCATAGCTTGGCGTACTGCTCGAATTCTTTGATTTTGATTGGATCGAGCAAATACCGAAGGTGACAAGTGATCATTAAATTTTTCCTTTGATAGGTACGGACACAGTTTAGATGGACTAACTCTTGTGGACGACTTCGAAATGGTAACCGTCGGGATCAATGACGTCTGCGGCGTAGTAGCCGGGGTAATACTCCACGCGTGCTCGCGGCGAAATGCGGTCCTTGGCACCTGCAGCCAGGGCGGCCTCGTAGAAAGCATCGACATCCTTGTTGTCGCCAGCCTCAAAGCCCCAGTGAATCGCGTCTGGGTAGGGTGTTCCCTGCTTGAGCCAAAAAAAGGCCTTCTTGCCATCCCCAAACCCCCAGAGGTCGGCATGGCCGTCAACGCCCTTGAAAGGCATGAACATCGTGATATCGAGAGGCTTCAGCGCTGCCTCGTAAAATTTCAGCGAGCGCTTAATGTCGCTGACACTCAGAATAATGTGATCGATCATGGTGTTCTTTCGGAAGGAAAAATGTTTCTGAAATATCAAGCGGATAAGAGGTGATGTGAGCCCACCTCGAACTTCACGCCAGACAGCTCTTCGCTCATAGTCCAAAGCCTTTTCGCGGCCTGTTCATCCAACGCATAGGGCATCACCCCTCGAAATACCGCAGTGTCAATGCCTTCACGCGAGTCGACAACCTGAGTGCGGTCCAGTTCCGCGACTTCAACGTCTTCGCAATACACACCACCAACATCGGCCAACAACTGGCTCGTGGCACACCACACTGTCGTTGCTGCACCTTGTGAAAGTGTCTTCAGACCCTTCGAAGGGTCAAGAATCGCGTCGCCGTTCTCATCTAGGGCGCCAAATTTCTGTAGATCCTCCTTGGAGAGCCTTCTGCTCAGGTCAGTCTCCACAATGACGCCCGGATGCACGGAATAGGAACGCACGGCGAGGTGTTTGCCCCTTCTATCCAATTCCACCGAAAAAAGGGAACTGGCTGTCTTGGATTGACCATAGGCCAGCAGGGTGTCGTACTTCCGCTCGAGAAAATTGGGGTCATCAAATACGACCGGTGAAAAGTGGTGCCCCCATGAACTGACATTGATGACCCGGGCTCCTTCGGCCTTCTCCAATGCACCCCACAGCCTTGCCGTCAACTGGAAGTGCCCCAAATAATTGGTGGAAAGTTGGGATTCGTTGCCGCGCGCGTCCCGTTCCAGAGGCGCCCACATCATCCCCGCGTTGTTGATGAGAAGATGCAATGGTCGACCCGATGCCAGGAATCTGTATGCGAATGCATCGATGGACTGAGCGCTCGCCAGATCGACCGTTTCGACTTCGACGTTGGGAACATCTGCTAATTTTTGTTTAGCCTTGTCCAGGTTTCTGGCTGGCACAACCACGATGGCGCCTGCCGACGCCAGCGCCTTGACGGTTTCCAGACCGATACCCGAATAACCCCCGGTCACGATGGCGATCTTGCCGGCAAGATCGATTTGGCCAATGACGTCCACCGTTGTTGACGCAGCGTTAAATCCTGAACCCACGGGCCGCTGTATGACGCCCTGGTAATTGTTTTTAAACATTTGCATTTTTCCTCTTCTGGTGTGTTGACCCAAGTTGCTCTGCTTCACGCCGTTACTTACCAAAATAAAGTAACTCTTTAACGAAGCGTGAGAATATAGTGGTTGATCAATATTCGGAAGTAGGCACTTTCAAATCAGTCACTCACCTTGAGGTAAGCATGAAAAAAAGAGAAAACAGAACCGCGCCGCCAGACCCCGCCACCCTCTGCAAAAGCAAAGACCCCGCCGCGGTGCGCGAGCTTCTGACAAAAGTGGGAGATAAGTGGAGCATCTTCATCCTGCTCACGCTTGAAATGTTTCCGGATTGCCGCGCCAGGTTTTCAGCGGTTGAAAAATGCATTCCAGGCATTTCGCAGAAAATGCTAACGGTGACGTTGCGCAACCTGGAACGGGACGGTCTGGTTT
>JAKQJK010000292.1 GCA_029561195.1 Pseudomonadota bacterium | reverse complement strand
CACCGATAAATCCTGGCTGCCGAAAGATGGCTTCTGTGCTGCTAAAAACAGCGCCCTCCTTGATGGGCACTGGCTGGTTTCATCGAACGGTGAAGTTCGTATGTGGAGCCGGCTTTTGCCTGGCCCTGGCTGGGGCTGGGGCTGCGGAATCGCCGAGCCGTTCCTTGGCGACTACGGAGCTCCTGCCGGCAGGGGATACGAATGTCATCGCCACCTATGACGGTGGCCGCGTCAGTGCCGGAGACGTGGCGGAGGCGAGGGAGGAACCGCGTTTCGTGGCCGACGCAGAGCAGAACGCACCCACCAACGCCGTTAGCCTGGACGAGAAGCTGGCCCGGCACCTGGCGGCGGTGCGCATTTTGGTCAGCGAAGCCCGGCGGCGGGGGTTGGACCGGCCGGTGGATCCGGAAGCGGCCAAGGCGGGGCCGCAGCCGCAGCACCAACCCTATGCTCAGGCTGGCCCTGGATGGGCGTTGGAGCAGAAGCTGATCGAGCAGCGGGTGCTGGCGCAGGCGCTGGAGAAGGAGGTACGCCGCAGCGTGACGATCAGCGAGCAGGAGATTGACGAACAATACCGGACTAACCGGTTTAACATGATCGGGTTCGAGGCCGTGGAGGCAGGGCGGATCGGGATTAGCGCGCAGAAGCATGGGGAGGGGGCGCTCGAACGGGCGAAGCAAGCGCTGGGGTTGATACGCAACGGACAGGACTTTGTGGCAGTGGCCCGGCAGTATTCGGACCTTGATCTCAAGCTGGCGCAGACGGCCCCCTATCCGGCGACGTTCTGGGGCAAAGAGAATGGGTTGGTTCTGGGACAGCTCGGCGAAGGCGCAGTGAGCGAGCCCGTGCCGGTCGAGGATGGTTATGAACTTCTCCGGATCGTGCGCCTGCATCTCACTGGAAATCCCAGCCCGGAGGAGGTCAAGGCGCAGTTGCGCTTGATGCTGCCCGAAATAACGGCGCAGGAGCGGCTGCAGGACATGGCCCAGGCGGCGGCATCTGCGTTTCCTTTCGTCACGAGTTCCACCAACGCTTCTTCCCCGGCCGAGGTTCACCCCCCGGCAACTCCTCCGTCCGCAGCCGGCCAGGTGTTGCTGCGTTGCGGGCAGTTCGCGCTCACGCGCGGCGAAGTTCGCGGCCTGGCCTTGCAACGCGGCGCGCAAACCGTTGACGACCCGCAGATGGTCGAGATTCTCCGGCAGGAGAACCGCGACTCCATTCAGATGGGAGAATTGGCCCGGAGCATGGGCTACCGCCAGTGGCCCGAGGTGCGGCGGGCCTTGCGCTACGAACTGGACAAGCAATTAGCCGAGAAGGCGCGGCGGTTCCTGCTGCCGGAATTGCTCGCAGAGTTAACCTTCCCCGAGGAGCAGGTGCGCATGATTTACGATACCCGGTTCACGGCGACCTTTCCGCCTCAGATAGAATATGACGCCCTGGTAGTGCCGGTGCGGGCTCCTGCCGAGGCGACGGCGGAGGAGCGGGAAGCGGTGCGGACGAATGCGTTTGGCCGGGCGGAGGAGATACTTCGCCGGGTGCAGGATGGCGCCCGGTTGGAGGATATTGTGAGCACGGATGCGGCCCTGCAATGGCTGCCGGGCCAGAGCCGCGTGGTTGAGGAGAACTCGGCGCTGGCTCCGTTGGTGGCGGGACTGGAGGCGGGAGCGGTTGCCGTGGTGCCGTATGAAGACTTCGGCGGGTTCTGCGTGCTGCGCGTGGGCAAGTCGGAGTTGCGGCGCAAGATGCCTTACGAGATTGCCCGAAACTATATCATCCATGACCTGCGCGGCGAGGCGGTGCGCGACTTTCATCAGCATTTCGAGACGATCCTGCTCAATCGGCATCACTTTTTCTTTGGCACGGGGGCGGCGGGGCAAACACGTGTTTCGGCTCCCGCCGACCCGGCCAGGGTAAATAACCAACCATAGATGATTATGAATACCTTATTTAACTCGCATACGCTCGGGCGCGCTTTTCCCTGGCGCCGAGGGTGGATTTCCTTGATTTCCCTGCTGCTGCTCTTGCCTGGCGCGGCATGGGCGTGGTGGGGAGATGCCTATAAGACCCCGACGGGATTAAGTGGTGGCTGGGCCACCCATACGGATTGCGGCACCTATTGGTACACTTACGGTCGGAACACGAGTTGCACGGCCTTTAACCGATGGGCCCAATTCATACCCGGGTTTGTCTGGCATGGCAAAGGGTACATTCACATGGACTGGGTTTACACCGGGGCCTATGGACTCCTGGGGCAACGCCTGCGTTACTACAACTGTGGCAATGGACTGAGTGGCGAATATTCCGATGTTGACATGTGTGCGAATACCTGCAGTTGGAAAAGCGTGTTGGACGGCGTAACCGGCAACTTGTACATTTGGAACGGAATCTATATTGATTGCAATGAAAGTTGGACCACCGGTTGCGGCAACCGCTGCGGCTACGCCTCCACCTCCTGCCGCGAAATCCACATGTATGGCGACAAGTGGGTCTATCTGAACGACTGGATCGTGTTTGGGGGCTACGGTTCCAGCAGTGTGAGCGATACCGCCAATCGCAATTTTCCGTGGGGCGAAAGCGGGTTGTATGCCTATCCTTTCATCGATGGCTCTGCCAACCAGGGAAAACTGATCGTGGACAGCTTGTTCAGCGGCAAGGTACCGTTTCGCGTAACCACGGGGGACTGCGGCCAGGGTAATTATCTCAACTTCAAAGGCAACGCCAGCAACGGCGGCAATAACAATTGCGACAACTGCGATGCCTATGCGTTTGCATGGGTCCACACATCCGGCGGCGCCGGGCCCCAGTTAGGTGTCGGTGCGGATGACGGCCATCGCATTTGGATTAATGGCACCATGGTCTCCGACAACAATAATTACACGGGCGGCTGGGATAGCTACAACCCGGGGGCGAAAAGCCTCGCTACGGGCTGGAATCGCGTCCTGTTCAAAGTTCACAATGGAGGCGGTGCTTTTACCGGAACCTTGAGCTTTCACCACGGAACCGCCTGGAACCAGATGGAGCCCAGCGTGAGCTTGCAAAGCGATCGTTACGGTGGGTTTAGCGTGGGCTATGAACAGAATGACTGGTATCCGCGGCTCTTTTGTTCGAATGCGAACGGCGTAACCGGCTCTCCTGCGGCCGGATTGGCTTCGTATAGCAACAACACTACCGTGACCGCCAGCGGAACGGCGTCGGGAAGCTTCATTCCGCTTTGGACGGTGATGCTCACGACGTGGGGATACAATCAGAACAGCGCGTTTAGATTCGTGACCAGTCCCGGCGCCACTTGGAGCGACACTCAAACCGGAATCACGGGGCATGTGAGACTCCACTATATGGCTGTCAGCAAATCTGGCCGGCATAGCGGCCAGGCCAGCGGATCCAACGGCAACTGGACCTGGAACAATACCGGAAATTGCTACTGGTTTGACGCGTATGTGGACAATTTGGCGCCACTGAACCCAAGTTTCTCAAGCGTTAACGCGATCAGCCCCAGCCAGATTAACCTGAGTTGGAGCCTTCCCCTGGATCGGGGCTGTGGCGGCGTTGCTAACGGGGCGGACGAGGCCACCGCCGCCAATTCCAGCGGCGACAACTGGTATCGTGCCGGAAACGTGGGAGTGCAGGTATATCGGGATGCCTCAGCGATCTACGGTTGGGGGACGGGCACGTCGAAGAATGACACGGGATTATCAGCCAACACGAAATATACCTACACCATTGCGGCCCGCGACAACACGGGTGAAACGCGGGGCGCTTGGCATAATGCGACCGCCGCAGTGGGAACGACCAGCAAGTACACGCTGCAAAACCCGGCAACGGCCCCTACATTTGGCACTATTACGGCGAACAGCATTGCGCTGGTGACGACCGGGCCGGTCAACCTGGCGGCGGATAATTCGGGGGTGATCTTCAAGCGCAATGGGACCACGGACCTGGCCAAGGCGCAAGCGTTGACCACTACGGATGGGGGGTTGGCGGCCAACACGCAGTACAGCTACACCGCGCGCGGTGTGAACGGGGAC
>JAKQJK010000289.1 GCA_029561195.1 Pseudomonadota bacterium | reverse complement strand
GGCAATGCCATGGCTTTCTTCACCCCCGAGATGAACCAGACCATGGTCGAGCGGGTGCACGTTGAGGCGGGGTTGCGCCGGGCGCTGGAGCATCGGGAGTTTTGTCTGTTCTACCAACCCATACTCGACATCGCGACTGGAATTGTCACGTCCGCCGAGGCTCTCTTGCGGTGGAACGATCCGCAACGCGGTCTCATCGGGCCAGACCAGTTCATATCCATCGCGGAGGAAACAGGTCTCATCATTCCTATCGGCAACTGGGTCTTGCAGGAGGCCTGCATGCAGGCAAAAACCTGGCAAAACCTGGGGTTGGGCGCCATTCCGGTCGCGGTCAATCTTTCTGCAAGGCAGTTCAATGCGCCGTCTCTTGACGCCGCTATTGAAGCTGCGCTGAAGTCAGCCGATTGCCCGGCGGCATTACTTCAACTTGAAATCACTGAAAGCATGGTCATGGCCAATGCGAACCAGGCGCTGCAGACAATGCGCCGCATGAATGCGTTGGGCGTACAGCTGTCCATCGACGATTTTGGAACCGGGTATTCGTCCCTGAGCTATTTGAAGCGCTTCCCTGTGAACAAGCTCAAGATTGACCGGTCTTTTGTCAGCGATATTCACGTAGATGTCAATGATGAAGCCATCGTCGATGCTATCTTGACTTTGGCCCGGAAACTGGGGTTACGCACGGTGGCAGAAGGGGTAGAAACCGTGGCTCAGCTTCAGTTTTTGCGCGCGCTGGGTTGCGATGAATGCCAGGGATACCTGTTTGCGCGGCCCTGCTCGTCTGAAGCGTTTGCGGCCCTTATCAAGGGTGGAGTGCCTGCCTTTCTGGTTTCTTGAACCTGTGGGCCTATTTAATTTGGGAACTCCGTGCCGAGTCCGGCATCATAAGACGGGTAAATCTGTATTTTTTTTCTGGGTAGCCTTTGAATTGAAGAAATGAAAATGAAAAACATCCTGATGAGTCTGATGTTTTGTGTCGCGAGCCCTGTATTCGCGGCGGACGTGCCAACAGTTGCAGTGCCCACAGTAGCGGAACGAATGAGCAACGCCCGCAACGCTATCAAGATCAACAATTGGCGTGCGGCGATGGCGGAGTTAAACGTGGCTATCAAAGAGGAACCCCGCAATGCCGACGCACACAACTTGTTGGCTTACAGCTACCGCAAGCAGGCCAGGCCGGATCTGCCCAAGGCGTTTGAACACTACAACATTGCGCTCAAACTCGACCCCAAACACCGGGGTGCGCATGAGTACATTGGTGAAGCGTATT
Source organism: Pseudomonadota bacterium (assembly GCA_029561195.1). Lineage (GTDB taxonomy): Bacteria > Pseudomonadota > Gammaproteobacteria > Burkholderiales > Burkholderiaceae_C > Egaibacter. Next base: position 12,985 of record JAKQJK010000289.1, on the reverse strand, counting down.
TGATGGACAAGAAACCCGCTGAGGCGGAGCAACACCTAGCCGAGCTGGAAAAGATTTGCGGCAACAAGACTTGCGAAGAGTACGCCGATCTCGCCCGCGCTATCGCTGACTACAAGGCCAAAAACAAATAGCCCGAGCTGAGTTCAGGCACCTGGGTTTGCCGGATGCATTTGCCCTGGTTTGTCTTCCATATAGCCTTTGCCGTCTTTGATACCTTTTTTCCCCATTGTCTGCCAGGCAGTTTTCTGGTCCACCAACCGCGCCAGATACTCAAGCTCTTCGTCGGTGTGGTTAATGGCTTTAGCGGGCGTCAGGTAGCGGCCTTCCTTGGGTGATGCTTCACCCCAGAACGCCTGGTGGTAGCTGGACTGACTCACCAGGTTGTCACCCCTGGCATCCATAGCCACGGTGCCATAGCAGTTACAGAAATAACTGCGGTTGTTTTGACCGGCAAACACCTCAGTGTAGACGCCCGTGCCACGAATGCCCGCGGTGAGCGTCGGCGTCACGATTTGCCGGCTGATACCACGCCCCCAGACACTGGCCACCGCACCTGTGAGCAAGCGCAACAGGCTGACGGCATTAAGCGTGTTGCCCCGTTCTACCTTGAAGCGCGAATTCTGGCGTACATGAAAGGAAGAGTTGCCCAGCACAAAAATCAGGTTGGACAGGGGCCCGGTCACAATTTCATCGCCCGTCTGGATGACTTGCTGCGGCAGCAGTCGCGCACCATTCACCAGTGCATCGCCGAGCAACTCCACGATGTTGCTGCGGGACTGCGCGTGCGCCGCTTCATAGCCGCCCAGAGCTGTCCAGGCGGCAGCGGCCTGAACGAAGCTGCGCCGCTGAAACCACAAAATCTCGGTTTCAGTACGGTTCATCAAAACGTGGTCACTCATGGCGCGCTTCCTTCCGGTGTTTCAAAACTGGCTTGGTAGGTGAAAAAGATAGAGGTGAAAAACATGGCCGCCATCAGCATGGCGGCGGGAAACATCGCAACGCCAGCGATCTCGGGGCCACCGATGACGGTCGCCAGCAGCGTCACCATCACTCCAGCGAGCAAGAATATGACCATCCATACCAGACCGAAGACCAGAAAGGCGCGGAAGTTCCGCAAACAGACTACCCCACTGAAAAACAGGCTCTTTACGGGTGGCATGTCGTGCCAGTGCACCAGTGCGGGCGCATGCCAGAACAGCATTGACAGGGGCGTGTACAGAATGAGGGCCACCCACATGGCCGACTGGAAAGCGGGCTCCATAACCATCTCGCGGGTGATGGTGCCTCCCAGCAGATACAGGCGAGCAAACTGCCCGCCGTCGGCCAGAGCAGAAGCCCCCATCACCAGCAAGACCCCCAGTGCATAAACGACGCCGAGCACCAGCATGGACCGCATCTTGGCCTTACCGGCCCGGAACGCGCTGGCCATTATGGATGGCATCGGGAACTTGCCCGCCACTGCCTCACGTGTTGCCGCCATCAGGCCGAGCGTGCAGGCTGGAAGGATGACGAGCGCCAACAGACTGCCCAGGAACGGCACGATGCTCAAGACTGAAACAATGGCCATGAACATGAAAAATAAGCCCGACAGTGCGAGCGGCTGCCGGAAGAACGTTTGAATGCCTTGCTTGACCCATTGAGCGCCTTCCGAGGCAGGAACGATATTCAGTTTCATGCGTGATGTTCTCAAGGGTTCAGTGGTTTTGCCAGCCGTTGCCGCAATACACGCTCGAAGTGTGTGGGGTCATGAGCCTTCAGCATGGTGGCCTCCCTCGGTAAATAGAAATCCCACAGCCGGGAAATCCAGAAGCGCAAGGCCGCCGCCCGTGCCGTGGCTGGCAGGAGCTGCCGCTCGGCTGCGGTAAGTGGACGCACTGCTTCGTAGGCAGCCAGGAACCGCTGGGTGCGGGCGGTGTCTTCAACGCCGGTGGGCAAGTCCACGCACCAATCGTTCAGACACACGGCGATATCAAAGAGCCACGAGTCCACGCCAGCGAAGTAAAAGTCAAAAAAACCGGTGAGCTGGGGCTGCCCGCGGTTGTCCAACGCTTCGGGGCCGGTTTCAAACATGACGTTGTCGCGAAACAGGTCTGCGTGAATGGGCCCGCGGGGCAGTGCGGCGAACGATGAGGAAGCGGCAACGTGGTTCTGATAAGCCAGCTCGGACTGAAGCAGAGTAGCCTGAGGTGTTTCCAGATAGGGTAGGACCACTGGAACTGTCTCGTTCCACCAGGGAAGCCCGCGCAGATTGGGTTGTGCCATGGGGAATTCTCGGGCTGCCAGATGCATGTTGGCTAGCATGCCGGCTACGGCAGCGCAATGATCGCCGGACGGCGCCAATTCGCTTTTACCGCGCAGCCGGTTCACCACGGCAGCCGGTTTGTCCACCAGCCTGTGCAGGATGTCACCATCCCGGTTAGCGGCAGGGTCTGGAACGGGGATGCCGTTATTAGCCAGATGTTTCATCAGGCGCAGGTAAAACGGGAGTTGCTCGAAGGTCAGCCGCTCAAACAGGGTCAGCACGTAAGCGCCCTTGTCGGTAGTCACGAAATAGTTAGTGTTTTCAATACCCCCTGAGCAGCCCTCCATGGTCTGCAACTGGCCAAGGCCCAGGGGCTCAAGAAAATGTCTGGCCTGCTCGAAGGAGACCTCTGTATAAACCGCCATGAATCAAACAACCCGTTTTCAGAAACCTAAAACTTTCCATACACGGGTCCCGCCACTGGCGTCTCCCTTGGCGGGCAAAACCTCGTAGCCCGGCATGCCCCCTTTAGGCTGCACCCGAATACTTTGTGTTTCGCCGCCCAGCCGGGTTTCGTCAATGGTTGCGCCGCCGTCCTCAATTCGGATGGTTTTTCCCAGCCGCTCCTGGCGGGTGGCTACGGGCTGCTTGCCCGTGGCATTTGTGGCAACAGGCGTTACAGCTGTACTTGCTGGCTGGGCCCACGCAGCCGACATGGCAACCATGCCAAAAAGTAAAACGACAGGGGTAAAAAAGGAGGACAAGATGTGTGCAGTACGCATGGCCTGATTGTAGGTCCACCCGAGTCAGGCGCCACGGAGGCAAAATGCCCCCATGACGACCAAGAAAACCCTCTTGCTGGTGGATGGATCCAGCTACCTCTACCGTGCCTTCTTCGCCGGTGGCGACAACTTGAGCACCACACTGCCCGATGGCACGGTTCAAAAGACCGGCGCCATCCGAATCATGGTCAATATGATGCAGAAATTGCGGAAAGACCATCCAGCAATTTTTGGGGCCTGTGTGTTTGATGCCAAGGGGCCGACGTTCCGTGATGCGATTTATCCAAAGTACAAGGCGCAGCGCTCGCCGATGCCAGACGATTTGCGAACGCAGATCGTGCCGATTCACGAGGTGGTGCGTCTGCTGGGCTGGAAGGTACTGGATGTGCCCGGCGTAGAAGCTGACGACGTGATCGGCACTCTGGCAGTAATAGCCGCACGGCAAGGTATTGAAGTCATTGTGTCCAGCGGCGACAAGGACTTGGCCCAGCTCGTGAATGAACACATCACCATCATCGACACCATGAATGAGAGGAAGCGCGACCTGGCCGGTGTGGAGGCCGAATTCGGCGTACCCGCTCACCTGATGGTGGACTACCAGACGCTGGTGGGTGACGCCGTGGACAACGTGCCTGGCGTGCCCAAGGTTGGCCCCAAGACGGCGGCCAAGTGGCTGCAGACCTACGGCTCGCTGGATGCCGTGGTGGCCAATGCAGACAAGATCACTGGCGCCGTGGGTGAGAACCTGCGCGGGTCACTGGCTTGGTTGCCGACGGGCCGCCAGCTGTTGACTATCAAAACCGACTGTGACCTCAATGGTTGGGTTCCCGATCTGCCTGCTTTGGATTCAATAGCTTTTGGTGAACAGGATACGGTGGCTTTGAAGGCTTTTTACGAGCAATACGGGTTCAAGGGGCTGGCGAAGGCGTTGGGTGGTGACGCTGCGGCCAGCCCGGACGCGGTTGTGCCCAAGATGGCCAAACGCAGTTCTGAGCCGGGCCTTTTCGATGAGTCTGAGGAACCCGCCACGCCAGCAGCGGCCCGCATTTCGACGATTGCTTATGACACCGTGCTGACGTGGGATGCCTTTGATACATGGCTGGCCAGGGTCAACTCTGCCGAGCTGGTTGCACTGGACACAGAAACCACCTCGCTGGACGAGATGCGTGCCGAGATCGTCGGGATCAGTTTCAGCGTGACCCCCGGTGAGGCGGCCTACATTCCGTTGACCCACGACTACCCTGGTGCACCCGCTCAATTGCCGCGCGACGAAGTGCTGGCCAGACTCAAACCCTGGCTCGAAGACGGAGCCAGAAAGAAGCTGGGGCAACACGTCAAATACGACCGCCATGTATTTGCCAACCACGGCATCGAGGTGCAGGGTTACGCACACGACACCATGCTGCAAAGTTATGTGCTGGAAGTGCACAAACCCCACGGCCTTAGCAGCCTGGCCGAGCGCCATCTGGGGCGTAGCGGCATTAGCTTTGAAGACCTGTGCGGCAAGGGCGCGCACCAGATTTCGTTCAACCAGGTGGATGTTGCCAAGGCAGCCGAGTATTCCTGCGAAGACTCCGATCAGACGCTGGACGTCCATCTGGCACTGTGGCCGCAGATTCAGGCCAGTGAAAAGTTGGGCTTCATTTACCAGCTGGAGATGGACAGCAGCGAAGCGTTGTACCGCATCGAGCGCAATGGCGTGCTGATTGACGCGCCGACACTTGCTGCGCAAAGCCATGAACTGGGCCAGCGCATCATGGAGCTGGAAAAGCAGGCCCATGAACTGGCTGGCCAGCCGTTCAATCTGAGCAGCCCGAAGCAGATTGGCGACATTTTCTTCACCAAGCTGGGTCTACCCGTGGTCAAGAAGACCGCCACGGGCGCGCCCAGCACCGATGAAGAGGTGCTGGAAAAACTGGCGGAAGATTTCCCACTGCCGGCCAAAATATTAGAGCACCGCGGTCTGGCCAAGCTCAAGGGAACCTACACTGACAAACTGGCCCAGCTGGCCAACCCTCGCACCGGGCGCGTACACACGCATTACGCACAGGCAGTTGCAGTTACCGGGCGGCTCTCCAGTAACGACCCCAACTTGCAGAATATTCCCATCCGCACCGCAGAAGGGCGCCGCGTGCGCGAGGCTTTCGTGGCGCCGCGGGGCAGCGTGATTGCCAGCGCCGACTACAGCCAGATCGAATTGCGCATCATGGCGCACATCAGTGGTGACGCGGCATTGTTGCTGGCGTTTCACGACGGCATGGATGTGCACCGTGCGACGGCAGCGGAGGTGTTTGGTGTTGCCACAAGCGAGGTCACCAGCGAGCAGCGGCGTTATGCCAAGGTCATCAATTTCGGGTTGATCTACGGTATGAGTGCCTACGGTCTGGCGCGTAACCTCGGTATCGACAACACGGCAGCGAAAAATTACATTGAGCGTTACTTTGACCGTTACCCCGGCGTGAAGCAATACATGGAATCCACGCGGAAGCTCGCCAAGCAGCAGGGCTATGTGGAAACGGTGTTTGGCCGACGTTTGCAACTGGCGGGAATCATGAATGCCAAAGGCGCCTTGCTGGCAGGACTGGAGCGTGCTGCGATCAACGCACCGATGCAAGGCACAGCGGCTGATCTCATTAAGCTCAGCATGGTGAAGGTCCAACACGTGCTGGACGCCGATAAGAAGGGCACAAAGATGATCATGCAGGTGCACGACGAACTGGTGTTTGAAGTGCCTGATTCGGAGGTGGAATGGGTGAAACACGAGATTCCACGCCTGATGGCGGGCGTAGCGCATCTCAAGGTGCCTTTGCTAGCCGAGGTGGGTGTGGGTCCTAATTGGGACAAGGCACATTGAGTGGTTGCTTCGTGACTCGGGTTTACCCTATGGATAACCCTGTGCCCCGACTGAACTTCCCATCTTGCCTAGACTCAGACCGGTTGCATTTTCAACCCTTTGGAGATTTTCCATGCTGCGCGAAGACCTGAAAAATGAATTCAACTCTCTGGTTCCCGGCCAGACCACCGAGCAGGGCGCCACACGGCGTACGGCGCTTAAGGTGGCGCTGGGTGTTGGGTACGCCGCCACGGCCATGCCGATCATGGCGCAGACTGCTATCAAAACGTCGTCAGAGGGCCTGAAGACGGGTGAAACCAGCTATGACGTCGGTGGCTTCAAGGTTCCCGCCTACTTTGCTGCGCCCGAAGGTAAGACCAATTTGCCGGTGGTGCTGGTCGTTCAGGAAATCTTTGGTGTGCACGAGTACATTGCCGATACTTGCCGCCGCTTCGCTAAAGCGGGATATCTGGCGATTGCCCCCGAGTTGTATGCGCGTCAAGGTGACCCGACCAAATATGGGGAAATCGCCAAGCTGATCGCGGAAGTGGTGAACAAGGTGCCCGATGCCCAGGTGATGGGCGATCTGGACGGTGCCGTTAAATGGGCCGGCGCAAACGGTGGCAACGTGGACAAAGTCGCGATAACCGGCTTTTGCTGGGGCGGGCGCATCACCTGGCTGTACGCGGGGCAAGGCCCGGTCAAGGCGGGTGTGGCCTGGTATGGTCGTGTGGTGGGCACACCAAATGACCTCATGCCGAAAAACCCGATCGATTTGGCTGCCAGCATGAAGGCGCCGGTGCTCGGCCTGTATGGTGAAAAGGACGGCGGCATCCCCCTTGACACACTTGATAAGATGAAAGCAGCTTTGGCCGCGGGAAATGCTGCGTCCAAAGCCGCCCAGTTTGTGGTGTACCCTGATGCACCGCATGCGTTTCATGCTGACTATCGGCCGAGCTACCGCAAGGAAGCGGCCGAAGATGGCTTCAAGCGCTGCCTGGAGTGGTTCAAGGCGAATGGCGTGGCCTGACAAGGGCTACGGCTTCGTGCAACGAGCCGCCGAAAGGCGGCTTTTTTATTGATGTTTTAGGGCTCCAGCCCTCGTTGAATATGTGTGACTAGCTATGATTTTAATAGCAATTGTGATGGGTACTCTGGCTGCCGGTATTGGCAGCGTCTGGCTGGCGGCGTTGCTCAGCTTTGGCGTGCTGGCGCGCTATACGCAGCACATGCTCAGCCTAGCGGCGGGTGCCTTGTTGGCTACGGCGTTCATGCACCTGCTGCCTGAAGCGTTTGAAAGCCAGGCGGGTGCCAAAGACCTGTTCATGACGCTGTTGATTGGCCTGGTGTTTTTCTTCCTGCTTGACAAGGCCGAACTGTGGCATCACGGGCATGAACACCATCACGAGTCAGGCCACGAACATGACCATGCCCATCAGCAGCATGTCCACAACCTTGGTCAACGCCACGCCCATGACGCGCCCAAGGCTGGCAGCTGGGCCGTGCTCACGGGCGACAGCGTCCACTGCTTTGGTGATGGCATTCTGATCGCATCGGCTTTCATGGCTGATACGCGTTTGGGCGTGATCGCCTCGCTAGCCGTGCTGGCGCACGAGGTGCCGCATCACATGGGTGACCTGATGGTGCTGCGCTCGGGTTCCAGCAACAAGCAGGCGGCGCTGGTCAAAGTGTCGCTCGCCGGAGCAGTCACGGCCATTGGCGGACTGGTGGGTTTCTGGCTGGTAGATCAGTTGCAGGACTATTTGCCGTATTTTCTGGTAGTGGCCAGCAGCAGTTTTGTCTATGTGGCTCTGGCAGACCTGATTCCACAACTTCAAAAGCGGCTGACCGCCCGGGAAACCGCTGTACAAATCACCTGGCTACTGGCTGGCATAGCGCTGGTGACTGCGGTGAGTGGTCTGGCTCACTCGCATTGACCCAAGTCCTGCCGATCGGCTGCCTAGTGTGCTTATTGCATCTTGACGGTTGTGGTCACCGGACCTGCCAGCACTTTGCCCGGATTCACGTTGTCCAGAAGTTCCAGCTTTAGTGTGTAGTCACCCGCCGGTGGCGCCAGCCAGACTTCCGTCTGGCCATTTGTGAAATCAAATTCCGCGGATTTCGAGGTCTCTTTTGAGGTCGCGGTCAGCTTGAAATGACCGGTGTCTTTTTCCTGTTGTGACAAGTGGGCAACATTGAACCCGGATGCATGAAATTGCACACGAAACGATGTGCTAGCCACCGGGCTGGCCACAGCCACACTGATGCCTTTGACCGGGAGGCTTTTGGGATCCTTGTCTGTTTTCTTCGTTATGGTGATGGTGGTGGGTTTGCTGTAAACGAAGTGAGGTAAATGATTCTGGTCAGCCAATAACATACGCAAGGTATAGGTTCCTGGTGGCAGCGTCAGCACTGTCTCCATCTGGCCTTTGCCAAAGTGGATGTATTGGTCATTAAAGGGCAGCGCCTCCTTGAAATTAAGTGGCAGGGGGCGGTTGATCAGCAAATGGTGGTGTCCGCTTTTGCCTTGCGATGGTTTGGCTATTGGGGCCAGTCCCCAACCACCGGAAAGACCAAACTTCACCAGAAAAGGCGTTTCGATCTTGTCACCATCCTTCAGGTTGGTGAAATAGGCTTCAGCCGCCAAACGGGGCAGGGTTGCCTGCCACGGATGTAGTGCTGAAGTTGACGCTGGACCCTCCATTTCGGCTTTTTGGGCCATCGCGGGTGAAAACAGGCCTGCTATGCACAACAGCATAAAAGCAGACAGGCGAATTGATGTTGGTGAACGCATTGAAATACTGCTTATGAATGAATGTATGGCTCGCATGGCTGATACGAGTTGTAGGTTTGCTGCAGCCACGGGTAACAACTCATCTACCGAAGAGGACGCGGTCCGGCCACAAGTCAGGCTCGAAATGGTCAGGCGTCACCCCAGCCCGTCAGGCCGCTCCAGCCCGTAACACGTTCCCAAAGACCTTTTTTCTCTGGCTCCGCGGCATAAAACGCATCGGCGTGAACGCGTGACGCTTCTACACCGCGCCGTTGTGTGAGAGCCTTGACGGCGTCCACCATGGGCGGCGGCCCTGCGACGTATACCCGTGCGGTTTTCAAGCTGGGGAAGTCCTCAGCGACTGCCTCATGCAACTTGCCACTTCGGGCCTTGCCTGAAGTGTCATCCGAGTACACCGGCACGAACCGAAACCCGCGGTCCTTGCTTCCGGCGCGAAGCAGCGAACCGGCGTAAAGGTCGCGTTCAGCCCGGACGCCGTGGTAGAGGTGGATTTGTTTGGGCGGCACGCCGTCCTTCAGCGCAGCGTCCAGCACAGAGAGAATAGGCGCCAGGCCTGTGCCGCCAGCCAGCAGCAGCAGGGGGCCTTCTTTTGTACTCTCGGTATTGTCCCAATAGGCGTCTCCGAAGGGGCCACGCACCTCAACCGGGTCGCCAACTTTCAGCGAGCCTGCGACGTGCTGGCTGACCATGCCATTGGGTACCATGCGGATGTGGAATTCCAGTTGTTGTTCACCCGGCTGATTGGCCATCGAATAGCTTCTCGTAGGCAACCTGCCAAAACGCAGCTTCGCGAACTGGCCAGGTCTGAACACATAAGAAATATTGTCTGGCAGTGTGAGCGTGAGCACCACTACGTCGTGCGCAATGCGACCGAGGTGGGAAACCTGCGCCTTGAATTTCATCATCGGCAGCGGCGGTGCTGCGGTGGACAACCAGCGCAGGCTCACATCCGAGACCACTCGCGAGCGGCAGGCCAGAATCATGCCGGCGTCACGCTCAGCGTCACTCAACGCATCCGGACTGTATTTGTCCATCGTCACCTTGCCGGACAACAACTGGCATTTACAGGTACCACATTCGCCGGAGCCGCAGCCGTGCGGGAACGGAACTCCTGCATCCAGTGCGGCCTCTAGAACCCGCAGACGACCCGCCTCAATCGATTGGGGCCACTGCGCGATGGTGATCAATGCCATTGAAAAATATCAGGAAAATTTCGGAAAATCAGGACCGACAGGCTGCCGCAATTTATTGCAGGCGCACCCGCATGGGCTGAACGTGACGCGTGTGGCGAACCTGGTTATGGTCAAACACAGATACCCACATGTAGCTGCCGTTGGCCAGAGGCTGGTCGAATTTGGAGCCCGTATCCAGCAGGCGAGAGGCCTCCATCGTCCACCAGCCGTCTTTCCACTGCGCATTAGCGCTGACGTCACCGCGGTCACCCGCAAACGGCGCGTTGTAAACGATGGAGGGGATCACGGTACCTACGGGAATGGCAGCGTCTGCTTCTGCGCTGTAGGGCTGGACATCGGCCTTGGCCATGGCGAACTTTCCCATATCGCTGACGTTCGGGTCCGGGTTAAACGTCCCCATTTGGGCTTGTTGTGCAGCCAGATCTTTGGGCAGGAACTTCACTTTGACATAAGGAGAGTCAGCGATTTTTTCAAAGATCTGATCAAAACCGCCACTGGTCTTGGGGTCTTGCGTATAACCGCCGGTGTAGCGACCGGGTTTGACGTCCATCAATTGGCCAAAGTAGTTGTCATCAAACTGGTTGATCGCGCCTGAACGCACACTCTTCCAGTGCCATACGTCAGCCAGGCTGCCGTCTGTGGCGGCATGCAGCCCCAGGCCGTTGGAGGGACCTGGTTTGTCTGCAAAAGGCTGCGAGCCCAGGCGCACAGTATTGCCGCCGGCTACGGGTGACTGGGCCACCATCACGGCGAACTTGTCTTCGTAGTACTCGTTTTCGTCATTGTTGTAATAGTTGGTGTGCAGCAATTTCCATCCCTCTGCCGTTTTCTGCAGGGGAATATGCTTCTGGCTGCGCGTGGCATCCTGCCAGCGGAACAGCATGTAAGCGCGGTTGCCGTCATGCAGGGCGCGGACATGCACGTCCACTTCGCCACCAGTCAAGTTGAAGCCTCGGGCCGTATGCACGACCGTCTCGGAAGCCTGCTTCCAGACTTCGTCGCTGGCGTCACCATCGAGAGCGGGAAGAGTCGTGGTTTTGACGAATGTCAACACGGGCTGCGAACTGCTGTCCAGCACATACGCAAACGCGGCGCCACCCAGGCCCGCCACCAAGGCAAAGGAGGCCCCGATGCCATAGGCAGCGCGTGGCGTCACGATCTTGAGCAACTGGCGAATCCCGCCCATGATCACCTGCGCAACCACGTGCATACCCATATAGGCTACAAACCCCCAGGATAGCCACTGGTGCACTGTGACCAGCGCATTGGTCGGTAGCAGGCCGGGCAGGAAATACATCAGCACGCCGGTGACGGCTGCGCCGGCGAGCAGCGCGAATGCAATCCAGTAGATCAGCTTGTTGATCGCTTGCCACCGCGTCTTGTGGTCGCGGCTTTTCAGACTGGACAGGCGCAACGTGAGTCGCCCTCCCAGATCCATTCGCCACAAAAACACAATGTAAGCCACCACCAATGCAGTGAGTACGGCTGCACTCATGAAGTGCCAGCGCAGCACATTGCCTTGCAGAAGCAACACGTCCACCCACCGCAGCAGAGCAGAGCCATCGGTCATGCTGGCAATCCGCCAGCCGGTCGAAACGCTCAGTAGCAGGGCAATAACGAGGCCCCAGTGCATTAGCATCGTGGGCAAATCAGTACGGGTAGTATTGTTTGAACGCATGGCAGTCGTGTGGTTAAGGTTGTCTGTTTGTCGCAACATTTATAGGCATCAGCCTCAGAGGGCTCGGCCCCATGAAGTGAATATCTTAGGATGGTAATGGGCTGAAATCATCTTTCAGGTAACTCTGTAGCACAGTGTTACTTTTCGCCACAAACGCGGGGTTCATCGCTTTACAGATCTTTTGTGATTTATGCAGGTTTGCTACTAAACTAGAAGCATGTAATTCAGACCCGTAAACCATCTCAAGGGTTTTGAAATATCAGGTTCGCTATTTTAGGGTTACCAGGAGAATACTTTTGGACAAGTTTCGTAAAATTTTCGCTATACGCCGCCACGTGGTCGCGTGGTTGCTTCTCGGGCTTTTTGTGGGCGCAGCGCATGCTGCGGAAACGGGCGTGACTGATTCCGAAATCGTGCTGGGCATGGATCTGGCGCTGCAAGCTGGCAAGAACAATTACGGCGTTGCCGCGGCGCAGGGCATGAAGTTGTATTTTGATGGTGTCAACGCTTCAGGTGGCATCAATGGTCGCAAGATCGTGCAACGCATTCTGGACGATGACAACAAGGCGGCAAATGCCGAGGCCAACGCACGCAAACTTGTCGCAGACGGCGCGTTTATCCTGTTCAGTTCCATTGATGGCGGTCCGTCGACTGCAGTCATGAAAGTGGCCAACGAACTCAAGGTTCCATTTTTTGGCCCGCTGGCGGGTCCTCCCATACTGCGTCGCCCTCACCAACCACTGGTGTTCACTGTGCGTGCCGAGCACAAGGACGAGTTTCGTGCCCTGATGGAATGGGGCAAAAATACCGGAATCAAGACGGTTGGCTTCCTGCATGCGGATACGGAAGTGGGGCGTACGCACCTGGAGAACGTCCGTCTGGGCGCCAAGGACCTGGGTCTGGAGGTCACGATGGCCATCCCGTTCAAGGGCGATGAGACCGATGCACAAATTGATGCAATGGTCAAAACCATTGCCGATAAACAGCCCGGCATGTTCATCAACCACGGCTCAGCCGGTTTTTACACGAAGTTGATCTCGGCGGCCAAAAAGGTGGGTGTCCGAACCACGTTCATGGCAGTGAACTCCGGCTCCTCCCAGATAGCCAAAGGGCTTGGGCCTTTGGCTCATGGTATGGTGTTCTCTCAGGTCGTACCCAGTCCGTGGGAGCGCAAACGAGAGATTGCCCGTGAATATCAGGATGCGGCCCGCAAGGCCTCACCCAACCCTGAATTCAACTACGGTGCTCTGGAAGGCTATATGACAGCCAAGGTGCTGGTCATGGCGCTGCGCACCATTCCTGCCAAAGAATTGTCTCGTGCTTCGCTCGTCAAGGCGCTTTACAGCACCCCGTTTGATGTGGGCGGCTTGATGGTTCGTTTTGAGCCGGGTAACCACGAAGGCTCCCGATTCGTCGATCTTTCTATCTTTTCCCGCGAAGGGCGGTTTATCCATTGATCGGTG